>NZ_CP042829.1:915649-1220865 GCF_008838325.1 Tepidiforma bonchosmolovskayae
GCGGGTCGAGGGCGGTGGCGATGCCGATCATGACGCGCTGACACATGCCGCCGGAGAGCTGGAAGGGGTAGGAGCGGGCGATGCGCTCGGGCTCAGCGAGACCGACGCGGTAGAGGAGGTCGACGGCCTGGCGGCGGGCCTCCCTGCGGCCGAGGTCGAGGTGGCTGGTGAGGATTTCGGCGACCTGGCTGCCGATATCGATAACGGGGTTCAGGCCGGCGACGGGGTCCTGGAAGATCATGGCGATGCGGCGGCCGCGGTAGCTGCGGAGTTCGGCATCGGGGAGGGCGAGGAGGTTGGTCCCGGCGAGGGAGATGGCGCCGGCGGTGATGGCGGCCTCGGCGGGCAGGAGGCGGGGAATGGCGAGACCGACGGTGGACTTGCCGGAGCCGGATTCGCCGACGATGGCGAGGAGTTCGCCGGGCTGGAGGGCGAAGGAGACGCCGGAGACGGCGTAGACGGTGGCATCCCGGGCGCGGTATTCGACGGAGAGGCCGCGCACATCGAGGAGCGGTTGGGCCATGTGCTCCTGCCGGCAGCCGAGGGTCCCCCGGCGGGTGGTGATTCAGGACAGTCTAATCGCTCGGCCGGAAGGAGGAGATGAAGCGGCCCTGGATTTCGACGTTGTCGGGGGTGGTGTAGATGGGCTCCATGGTGCTGTTGGCGGGCTGGAGCCGGATGCGGCCGTTTTCGCGGTAGATGCGCTTGAGGGTCACTTCGCCGCGGTCCTTGAGCCAGACGGCGACGCGGTCGCCGTCGTCGGCGGTGCGGACGGGTTCGAGGAAGACGATGTCGCCGTCGTCGATGAGGTCTTCGATCATGGATGTGCCGCGGACGCGGAGGGCGAAGACGTTGGTGCGGCCGCGGACCATGTCTTCGGTGACGGCGAGGACCTCTTCGGCGTCGGCGGCCCAGCGGTCGGAGGAGGGGACGGGGATGGGCTGGCCGGCGGCGATGGTGCCGAGGAGGGGGACTTCGATGATGCGGGGGCGGCGGCCGCGGGCGCCGAGGAGTTCGATGCCGCGGGAGATTTCGCGGTCGCGGCGGATGTAGCCTTTTTCTTCGAGCTTGCGGAGGTTGTAGTCGACGACGGAGGTGCTGGAGATGCCGCAGCCCTCCTGGATGTCGCGGATGGAGGGCGGGTAATCGTGCTCCTCGATGAAGGCGCGGAGGAAGTCGAGAATCTGCTGCTGGCGGGGTGAGAGGTTGTTCATGGGGGGCCGTCCGAACGGATGTTCGCGGGAACGGTAACAAAGTGCAGGGTTTATCGTCAATCGTGTTCGGAACACCAGGCGGGAGCGGCCCGGCGGTTCGCGCGGGGCGGGATGAGCTGCGACGATCGCAGGGGGCCGTTCAGCGGATGCCCGGTGGAGGGACGCGATGCCGACAGCGCTGGTGATTGCGGCGCACCCGGATGATGGGGAGCTGGGGTGCGGCGGGTACGTGCTCCAGCTGGTGGAGGCGGGGTGGACGGTGCACTGGGTGGTGACGACGAACGGGGCGAAGGGGACGGCAGACCGTACAATGCCGCGGGAGCGGCTGATTGCGCTGCGGCGGGAGGAGCAGGCGGAGGCGTGCCGGCGGCTCGGGACGGAGCCGCCGCGGATGCTGGGGTACGAGGATGGGGAGCTGGCGTATTCGCGGGAGCTGGTGGGCGCGCTGGTGCGGGCGATCCGGGAGACGCGGCCGCTGCTGGTGCTGACGCACGACCCGACGGATTTCATCATCCGTGACCGGTTCATCAACCATGCGGACCACCGGGCGACGGGGGCGGCGGCGCTGGATGCGGTGTACCCGGCCGCGCGGGACCACCTGAACTTCCCGGAGCAGGTTGCCGAGGGGCTGGAGCCGTGGCGGGTGCGGGAGGTGCTGCTCTGGAACACGAATCAGCCCAACTTCGAGGTGGAGATTGGGGCGCAGCTGGAGCGGAAGGTTTGGGCGCTGGCCGCGCACGTTTCGCAGTTCGGGGAGACGGAGGAGCTGGCGCGGTTTGCGCAGGAGCGGTGGCGGACCGGCGAGGGGCGGTACGTTGAGCGGTTCCGGCGGGTGGTGCTGGACTTCTGAGCGGGCTCAGCGGCGGGCTGCGAGGGCGAAAGGGACGACGACGAGGGGCTCGGAGGTGGGGGCCGGGGCGCCGCCCTCAGCTTCGAGGGTGACGGCAAACGCGGCGAAACGGCGGAGGTCGCCGCCGGGCGCGAGGACGAGCGGCCCGCCGGAGGCGAAGAGGCCGGCCGATTGCGGGGTATCTCCGGCGATCAGCCAGGCCTGGTAGGTGCGGCCGGCGGGGGGAGGCGGCAGGCCATCGAGGACGGCGACGGCGAGCCCGGCGCGCGGGGCGAGGAGGACGCTGGCCTGGACGCCGGAGCTGCTGGTGGCGGCGGCGCGGAGGGTTTCGCCGCGGGCTGCGTCGGCGAGGAGGGCATCGCGGGCGGCGAGCGCGGCGGACGGCTGTTCCTGGTCGCCGCGGCCGACGAGCCAGCCGAGCCCGCCGCCGGCGGCGAGCAGGAGGACGGCAGCTGCGATGCGGGCCGCCCAGGGCGAGGCGGGCAGCAACCGGGGCCGGGCAACGCGGGATGGGCTGCGGCGGACGGCGGCGAGCACGGCTGCGCGGGTCTCCGGTGAGGGCCCGGGCGCATCGGCTGCGAGCGGGAGGAGGGCGGCGACACGGACGAGTTCTGTGTACTCCTCGGCACAGGGCTGGCAGCCGGCAAGGTGGCGGCGGATGGCCTCGGCCTCGGACTCTGGGAGGACGCCGAGGGCGAGTTCGGGGAGGTATTCAGCGGGGTGGCCGGGCTGCTGGGTCATCGGCGGGGGTCTCCTGGGCGGAGGATGCCGGCGAGTTTGAGAAGGCCGAGCCGGAGACGACTGCGGATGGTGGGAGAGGGAACGCCGAGGAGGCGGCCGACCTCGTTGCTGGTGAGTCCATAGTAGTAGACGAGTTCGATGGCGCTGCGCTGCTCGCCGGGGAGGCTGGCGAGGGCAGCGCGGACGGCGGCGGCGTCGATCGCCTGCTCGGCGGCGAGGTCGGTGCGGTCGGCGCCAGGGAGGGGTGCGGCGTCGTCGATGGGGGCCGATGCGACGTTGCGCCGCCTCCGGCGGAGTTCATCGATGCAGAGGTTGCGGGTGATGGCGAGGAGCCAGCTGGAGACGCTGGCGCGGGACGGGTCGTAGCTGGCGGCGCTGCGCCAGGCGCGGAGGAAGGTCTCCTGGACGACCTCTTCGGCGTCGGATTCGGAGCCGAGCATGCGGAGGGCGAAGCCGTAGCAGGGCCGGCTGTACCGGTCATAGAGGCGGGCGAGGGCGGCGTCATCGCCGCGGGCGACGGCGCGGATGGCTGCGATATCGTCGGCGACGGCCTGCACACCGGGATTCTACGAACGGCCCGGCGGAGCTGATCACCGGGCCGTTCAGGCGATGGCGCGCTGGCGGAGGGCGGGGTGCTGGCCGAGGAGGGCGAGGCCCTTCCGGCTGAGGGCGCTGACGGTGCTCTTATCGCGGCCGCCGAGGAGGGCGCCGACCTGGGCGAGGCTGAGGCCGTGCTCCTGGAGGAGGGCGGCAGCGACGGCGCGGGCTTCGCCGACGCGGGCACCGCGGGCGCGGCCGGCCAGGTCGCCGGAATCGACGCCGAAGTAGCGGGCGACCCGCTCGAGGAGCTCGGCGGTCGGCTCGGCGCCGGCGGCTTCGGCGATGGCGACGCGGGCGATTTCGGCATCGAGGCGGGCGAGGTCGAGCCGGCCGACACGCTGGAGTGCGATGGCCTGGTTGACGGCGCCGAGGAGGAGGCGGACGGAGGGGGCGCGGCAGCTGGCGAGGCGCTGGACGGCCCAGGCGGGGAGGGCGATGCGATGGCGGCGGGCGACGCGTTCGATGAAGGCGCGGCGGGCGTCGTCGTCGAACGGTTCGACGCGGGTGACGATGCCCTGGGCGAGGCGGGAAGAGAGGCGATCGAGGAGGTCGAGGTCGAACGGGTGGCGCTCGGAGGCGACGGCGACGTGGCCGCCGCGGTGCATGACGGCATCGAGTGCAGAGGCGAACTCCTCCTGGGTGGCGCGGCGGCCGGCGAGCTGCTGGAGGTCATCGAGGAGGAGGAGGTCGACCTCGCGGATGGCGGCGTGGAAGTCGCCCTGGCGGCTGGTGCGGACGCCTTCGACGAAGCGGGCGGTGAAGGCGGCGGCATCGAAGCAGGCGACGCGCCGGCCGAGGCGGCTGGCGAGGCAGGCGGCGGCGTGGAGGAGGTGGGTCTTGCCAAGGCCGGGCGGCCCGTAGACGACGACGGGGGAGGGGGCGCCGGGGACGGCTTCGGCGAGGTCGCGGATGGCGTGGAAGGCGAGGAGGTTGCCTTCGGAAGGCTGGTATTCGTCGAAGGTGTAGCGGCAGTTGACGTTGCCGAGGATTTCGCCGGCTGGGCGGGCGGCAGCGGGGTCGATGCCGGGGCCGACGATGGTGACGGCGACGTCGCCGAAGACCTGGGCGACGGCGCGCTCGATGACGGGCCGGAGGCGGGTATCGAGCCAGTCGCGGGCGATGTCGTTGGGGGTTTCAATGGCGAGGGTGGCGCCGTCGAAGGAGCGCGGACGGGCGCCCTTGAGCCAGGTGGCGAAGGTGTGCGGGTTGAGCTGGACCTCGAGGCAGCCGAGGACGGCGCGCCACGAGCGGGCGAGGTGGCGGGGTTCGCTGCTCGCACTGGCGGGTTCCAACGGCACACACACTCCTTCCTCCCGCCGCGCGGCGGGCGTTTTGCGACAGGGTTTGCTGGCGGATTGGCCGTGCTCCCGGGGCCGTTCCCCCGGGGTTTTGCCGGGTGGGCAGGGCCGAAGGGTACGCCGGGGGCCGCCGGCCGTTCAACGCTCTTATGTCGAAGCTGCAGGAGGCTGGAAGAAGGATTCACGCGGCGCAGGGTTTATGTGCGCCGGGGCGATTCGCGCCCAGCATAGGTGGCAACGGGCAAGGGCCGGCGGCCGCCGGGAGGATTTGTTTTTGAGGATGGCGTTGTTGCTCCGGGGACGAGGACGGGGGCGCCCGGCCGGGCGCCCCCGCTGGGTGCAGGTGCGGCGGACGGCTCAGGAGCCGATGATGCCGCCGTCTTCCTTGCGGATGAAGATGACCGCCGGGCGGGGCTCCTTGCCGTCGGGGAAGCGGCTGGAGGCGTTCTCGAGGGTGGTGCCTTCGCCGGGGTGCTGGATGGAGACGAAGAGGGTGTCGTTGTTGTCGGAGAAGATGAGGCTGGCGCATTCGCCGCCGGGGACGCCGGAGAGGAACTGGCGGTTGTAGCCGCGCTCGGGGCCGCTCACCGGGACGGCGAAGACGCCGTCGTTCTTCTTGAAGGAGCTGGGCTGGCCGTCGGTGGCGATCCAGAGGTTGCCGCGGTTATCGAAGGTGATGTTATCGGGGCTGGAGATGGGGCTGACGAGGGACTGGTCGAAGCCGGCGAAGTAGGTGCCCTTATCTTTGGCCGGGTCGCCGCAGATCATGAGGAACCGCCAGCGGAAGGTGGGGGCGGCGTGGTCGCCGCCGTCGGGGATGATTTCGATGATGTGGCCGTGGCGGTTTTCGGGGCGGGGATTGGCGGCATCGACACCGGGCTTGCCGCTGGTGCCGCGCTGGGAGTTGTTGGTCATGACGGCGTAGACGGTGCCGGTCTGGGGATGGACTTCGACGTCTTCGGGCCGGTCCATCTTGGTGGCGCCGACGAGGTCGGCAGCGCGGCGGGTGTTGATGCAGACTTCGGCCTGGGTGGGGAAGCCGTTGGCGGCGGTGAGGGGGCCCTGGCCGGCGACGAGCGGGAGCCAGCGGCCGGTGCCGTCGTCGTTGAACTTCGCGGCGTAGAGGGTTCCGCTCTCCATGAGGCGCATGTTCGCCTCGCGGTCATCGGGGTTGTAGCGGCCGGCGCTGACGAAGCGGTAGAGGTATTCGAACCGCTCGTCATCGCCGGAGTAGACGACGGCGCGGCCGTCTTTGGCGATGACGGTGGAGGTGGCTTCGTGCTTGAAGCGGCCGAGGGCGGTGTGCTTGCGGGGGAGGGAGCCGGGGTCGCGGGGGTCGAATTCGACGACCCAGCCGAAGCGGAAGGCCTCGTTCGGCTCCTGGGCAAGGTCGAACCGCTTGTGGAACCGTTCCCACTTCCGCTCGCTTTCGCCGCCGGGGAGGCCGTACCGCTTGTGAACGGCCTGCTTCGCCGTGTCGGTGACCTTATCGTTGTTGGCGAAGTACTGGTGGAAGTTTTCTTCGCAGGTCATCACGGTGCCCCAGGGGGTGATGCCTGCGGCGCAGTTGTTCAGGGTGCCGAGGACGGTGTAGCCGGTGGGGTCCTCGCTGGTGCGGAGCCAGGGGTGGCCGGCAGCCGGGCCGGTGAAGCGCATCGGCGTGGTGGCGGTGATGCGGCGGTTGTGCCATGCGCCGAGGGTGTAGCGCCAGCCGCGGGTGGCGTGGCGCTCGATGTGGACGACGCTGACGCCGTGGGCCTGGAGCTCGATGTCGACCTGCTCCTTCGTCGGGTTCTTATCGTCGTACCCGCGGAACATCAGCTCGGGGTTGGTGTATTCGTGGTTGGCGATGAGAAGGGCCCGGTTCGGCGCGAGGGGGATGAAGCCGAGGAAGTCGTTGTTGTAGCCGAACTGGCGGGCCTGCTTCTCGGCGGACTGGTTATCGATGTCGAAGCCGGTGGTCGGGTCGAGGAAGAGGGGGTCGCCCCAGCGGATGAGGATTTCGTACTTGTAGCCGGGCGGGACGAGAACCTTATCGGAGCTGTCGAGTTTGACCGGGGTGAAGTTCAGCCCGGAGCTGCCACCGGCCGACTGGGCGCGGGCGGTTTCAGCGCCGAAGACGGTGTTCCGGCCGGCGACGAGCATGCCGGCGGCGAGGGCGCCGAAGCCGAGGAGGCGGCGGGAGATGTAGCGCCGGGCGACGGCGCCGAAGTAGTCGTTCTGGCTCTCGTTCGGCGCGGGATGGGCGCACTGGTTGCCGCAGCTCCAGCGGCAGGTTTCGGGATGGACGAAGCACTGGTTGGACCGGAAGTCGTCGACGACGGGAAGGAGGTCCGACGGGTCGGGGTCCAGGGTCATGGGATGCTACCTCGCTGCGTGGGATGGTGTGCCGTGCGGGCCACGGGCCATCGTTCCCCGGCGAGGTAAAGGGGCAGTGATCAACCGTTGAACGGATGGTTAGCGGAGGGTCAGGAAGACTCGCCGATCTCCCAGCGGCGCAGCTGGCGGACGGCGAGGATGGTCATGCCGGCAGCGACGGCGGCGGCGAGGAAGACGGCGGGGAGGGGGTCGAGGCGGGGCTGGTAGACGGCCGGCGGGAGGTCGAAGAAGGCGCCGGCGATGCCGGCGGTGTACTGGCGGATGGAGAGGAAGCGGATGCCGCCGAAGAGGCCGGAGAGCGCCCCTTCCCAGAGGAAGACGTAGAGCAGGCCGGCGACGAGCGCGCGGCTCGTGGCGATGCTGAGCCAGGTGAAGGCAGCAGTGTAGACGAAGGCGCCGGCAACGACGGCGACGGCGAAGCCGAGGACGATGCCGGGGTCGCCGCCCTGGAGCGCGAGGGCACCGGCAAGGGCAGCGGAGGGGAGGAGGAGGGCGGCGGCAGCGAGCCAGGCGACCACGAGGCGGGCGAGGACGATCGCGCGGCGGGGCACCGGGGTGGCGAGGAGGTAGACGAGGGTGCCGTCTTCGGCGTCCTGCCCGAAGGCGCCGGTAGCGAAGACGAGGGTGACAAGGGGGAGGATGGTAGTGGTGACGATGCCGCCGAGGAGGCCGCGGGCGGTGAACCGCTCGGGGTCGGCGTCGGCGGGGGCGGCCAGGCGGAACAGGAGGGCGATGGCGACGGGGACGAGGGCGAGGAGGGCGACGACGACCGTGCGGCGCTGGCCGAGGAGCTGGCGGACGGTCAGGCGGGCGATGTCGGGGTTCACCGGTGCACCAGGTAGCTGAACACGGTTTCGAGCGATTCGTCGGTGGGGCGGACCTCGAAGAGGGTCACGCCGGCCTCGCGGGCGGCACGGGGGAGGGCGCGGGCGGCAGCGAGGAGCTCGGCGGAGCGGACTTCGAGGCGGCCGTCTTCGAAGGCGATGCCGCGGATGGCAGGCTCCGCGAGGAGGCGGGCGGCGAGGGCGCGGTCGTCGCTGGAGCGGACGGTGAAGGTGTGAGGGCGGTCGGTCATGAGGGCGCGGATGCGGCGGAAGTCGCCGGAGGCGGCGAGCCTGCCGGCGACGATGACGAGGACGGTATCGGCGAGCCGTTCGACCTCTTCGAGGATGTGGGAGGAGTAGAGGATGGTGCGGCCTTCGGCGGCCATGCGGCGGAAGAGGTCCATGAGGTGGAGGCGCTGGCGGGGGTCGGCGCCGTTGAAGGGCTCATCGAGGATGAGGACCTGCGGGTCGTGGACGAGGGCGGCGGCGATCTTGATCCGCTGTTTCATTCCCTTGGAGTAACCGCCGGCCTGGCGGGCGGCATGGGGGCCCATTTCGACGAGGTCGATGGCGCGGGCGGCAGCGGCGGCGGGGTCGGGGAGGCCGTGGAGGCGGGCGGCGAGTTCGACCAGTTCGCGGCCGGTCAGGAAGCCGTAGACGGCCTCGCGCTCGGGGACGAGGCCGACGCGGCGGTAGATGGCGGGGTTCTGCCAGGCGGGTTCGCCGAGGATGCGGACCTCGCCGGCAGACGGCCGGAGGAGGCCGGCCATCATGTGGAGGAGGGTGGACTTTCCGGCGCCGTTCGGGCCGAGGAGGCCGGTGACGCCGGCGCCGACCTCGAAGGAGACGTCGTTGACGGCGACGACGTTGCCGTACCAGCGGGAGACGCCGCGGAGTTCGATGGCCGGGCCCGGTGGCGCGGTCATGCCTGCACCCGCTGGAACCGCCGCAGGACCAGTCCGAGGGCGGCGCCGGCGTGGAGGGCGGCGAGGAGGGGGTAGGTGGCGATGGGGAGGTCGGCGCGGGCCTGGATCGCATCCGGACCGGGGTCGCGGGCAAAGATCGCGAGGGCGACACCGTAGAGGAGGTCAAAGGGGCTGAACCAGGCGGCGTAGCGGCCGGCGCCGCCGCCGATTTCGACGAGGATTGCGGCGAGGGGGAGGGTGACGAGAAACCAGGCGGCGATGCCGACGGTGGCGTAGGCGCGGCGGCCGGCCCAGGCGGCGATGGCGAGCGAGCCGAGGCCGGCGACGGCGGCGATGGCCAGGCCGGCGGCGAGCGACTGCGGGAGTTCGCGCCAGTGGTCGGCGACGTAGCCGGCGAGGTCGTCGCTGGCGAGGCCGTTGCCGATGACGAGGAGGAGGAGCGGGCCGAGGGTGAGGACCGCGAGGGCGGTGATGAAGGCAGCGGCTTTGGCAAGGGCGTAGTCGGAGCGGAGGAGGGGGCGGGAGAAGTAGAGCGCCAGGGTGCGGTAGCGGAGGTCGCGGCCGAAGACCTCGGGGGCGACGCCGGCGCAGAAGAGGGCGACCGGCACCTCGCTGTAGCCGAGGTAGTTCCAGGGGGCGATGATATCGACCCGGCTGCCGAGGAGGGCGGCGACGCCGAGCTGGATGAGGGCGGGGATGAACGCGAAGGCGGTGACGGTGAAGGGGATGACCTTGGCGCCCGTGCGGCGGCCGATTCCGAAGCAGCCGCGGAGGGTGAAGGTGTAGAGCGCGAGGGCGGCGGCCGGGCGGCCGAGGCGGGGGCCCTCGTAGGTGCGGTAGCCGAGGTCGTAGATGGCGCCGGCGCGGGGGTCAGCGGGCGGCAACGGCGGCCTCCAGTTCGGGACGGAAGAGGTCTTCGAGCGCCTGGCGGCGGCGTTCGAGGCGGATGAGGCCGCAGTTGAGGTCGGCGGCGGCGTCGCGGACGGCATCGAGGACGTGGTCGCCGGCGACGGGGAGGAGGAGGTACCGCCCGTCGCGTTCGACGCGAAAGCCCTGGGCGCGGAGGGCGTCGGCGAGGGCGTCGTCGTCGCCTTCGACCTCGACGAGGAGGGTGCCGGTGGCGGCCGTGAAATCGGCGAGCGGCCCCTGGCGGAGGAGGCGGCCCCCGTCGATGACGACGACCTGGTCGCAGACGCGCTCGATTTCGCCGAGGAGGTGGGTCGCCATGACGATGGAGATGCCGAATTCGCGGCCGGTGCGGCGGACGAGGTCGAGCATGTCGTCGCGGCCGGCGGGGTCGAGGCCGTTTGTCGGCTCATCGAGGAAGAGCAGGCGGGGGTCGTGGACGAGCGCCTGGGCGAGCTTGACGCGCTGCTTCATGCCGGTGGAGTAGCCGCGGATCTCGCGGTAGCGCTCTTCGAAGAGGCCGACGTGGCGGAGGGTTTCGGCGGTGCGCTCCCGGGCGGCGTCGCCGGGGAGGCCGGTGACGCGGGCCATGTGGGCGACGAACTCGGTGGCGGAGACGTCGCCGGGGAGGCAGTCGTGCTCGGGCATGTAGCCGACGAACTGGCGGAGTTCGGTGCCCTGCGCGGCGACGTCGTAGCCGAGGACGCGGGCGGTACCGGACGTCGGGGGGAGGAGGCCGAGGAGGATGCGGATAAGGGTGGATTTGCCGGCGCCGTTGGCGCCGACGAGGCCGGTGATGCCGGCCGGGACGGCGAGGTCGAGCTGCTCGAGGGCGGTGATGGTGCCGAAGCGGCGGGTGAGCCCGGCGGTTTCGATGATGTGCACGGGGAGAGTGTAGAGCAGGAGGGGGGAGGGAGGAGGGAGCCCCGCGTCCGCCGCTCCGCCCCGCCGAGGGAGGAGGGAGGAGGGAGCCCCGCGTCCGCCGCTCCGCCCCGCCGAGGGAGGAGGGAGCGGGGAGCGGGGAGCGGGGAGCGGGGAGCGCAGACCATCCCTCGTCAGTTAGGGCGGGGTTACACGGAATCGTGTACACTGCCCGCGTGGAAGAACGGGAACGGTACGCGGCGGGCGGAAGCACGGGGGGCGGGAGCGGGTGGACGCCGGAACGGGTGACAGCGCTCCGGCGGCGGCTGGGGCTGACGCAGGCGGAGTTCGCCCGGCGGCTCGGGGTGCGCCAGCAGACGGTCTCGGAGTGGGAGACGGGCCTCCACCGGCCGCGCGGGGCGAGCACGACGCTCCTCCGGATGCTGGCGGAGGAGGCCGGGAGGTGGGAGGAGGGAGCCCTACCCCTGCGTCCCAACCCCGCCGAGGGAGGAGGGAGCCCCGCCCGGCCCTGGCCCCGCCCCGAGGGAGGAGGGAGCGGGGAGCGGGGAGCGGGGAGCGGGGAACTGGGAGCGGGGAGCGGGGAGCAGGAAGCGGGGGACGGGCGATGAGGGAGGGGCATGATGGGCAGGGGTGAGGCGGTGCGGGCCCGGGGGGCACGGCCCGGGCGGGAGGCGCTGCCGTTCCGGGACGAGGCGGAGCTCCAGGCGGCGTGGGGCCGCGGGCCGGCGGGGCCGCTCCGGCTGGCGGACGGCCGCACGGCACGCGTCGTGTTCCCCGGGGTGCCCGGCGACGGGACGGGGCCGGACTTCCGCGGCGCCATCGTGGAGGTCGAGGGCGACCTCCTCCGCGGCGATGTCGAGCTGCACCTCCGCCACTCGGGCTGGTTCGCGCACGGGCACGACCGCGACCCGGCCTACGCCGGCGTCGCCCTCCACGTGGTGGCGGGGAACGACCTGCCGCTCCGGGCCACGCCCCACAGGGGCGTGCGGCGGGTGCCGCTGCTCGTCTTCGCGCCGGCGCCGGCGGGGACGCCGGCAGCGTTCGTGCCGCCGTGCGCGTTCGCCCGGGCGGCCGGGCTCGACGTCGAAGCGACGCTGGCCCGGATGGGGGTCCGGCGGCTGCGGATGAAGGCGAACCGCGCTGCGCTCCTCGCGGCCGCGCGCGGACCCGGGACGGCGCTCTTCGCCCTGGCGGCCGAGGCGCTGCTGGGGCCGGCGCACCGGGCGCTTGCGCGGGCGGTGCAGGAGCAGCCCGGGCTCGGCGGGCTGCTCGAGGCGGGGGCGGGATACGGCGGCGAGGAGCGCGCGCTGGCGATGACGGCAGCCCTCCGCGCGGCCGCCGGGCCGCTCCGGGCGGGGGGACGGGTGCGCCCGGCGGCGGCCCCGGCGGCGCGGCTCGGGGCGCTCGGGGCGCTGGCCGCGCGGTGGTGGCCCCGAGGGTCGGACGGCGGCTGGCCGGCGCTGCTGACGCCGGGCGCGGGCTGGCAGGCCGCCCGGGCGCCGGGCATCGGCCGGGGCGCGGCGATCGAGGTGGCGGCGAACGCGGTCATCCCGGCGGCGCTGGGGACCGGCGCGTGGCCGGAGGAGGCGGCGCTGGAGGCGTGGGCGGCGCTCCCCTCGCCGGGAACGTACGGGAAGCTCCGCCCGCTCGAACGGTGGCTCGGCGGGCTGGACAGCCGGCCGTTCGGGTCGGCGGGCCGGCTCCAGGGCGGGCTCCTGCTCCAGGCCGACTACTGCGAGAAGGGCGCCTGCGGCCGCTGCCCGCTCTCGCCGCCGGCCTGACGGGTCCGGAGGTCCATCGGGGCGCCGGGCGCCCGGCGGAAGACGAACGCCCGCACCTGCCAGCGGCCCTCGTGGAAGCGGATATGGCCGGCGAGCGGGGCGCGCTCCTGCTCGGTGACGCGCCAGAGCCGCTCGGCAACCTCGCGGTCGACCTGCCAGCGGGTTTCGACGATGCGGAAGCCGAGGGCGAGGTAGGCGCGGTGGGCGTGGACGGCAAAGGTGTTCGAGGTGAGGACGAACTCGCGGCCGGGGAACTCCTGCTCGAGGGCGCGCATCAGGACCGCGAGCATGCGGCGGGCGACGCCGCGGCCCTGGTGCTCGGGCGGGACGTGGACGGCCCAGAGGTAGAGCCCGGCGGGGTCTTCGAGGTTGACGGAGCAGCGGCCGACCGCGCGGCCGGCTTCGACGGCGACGTAGTGGCGGTGGCGGCCTGGCGCAGTGTGCTCGGCGAGGGCGGCCGCTGCGCGGGCGGGGTCGCGGAGGTGGCCGAGGTCGAAGGCGTGGTAGGGGAAGCCGTATTCGCCCCAGCGGGCCATCTGGGCGACGAGGTCGGCGTCCCAGGGGCGGAGGGTGAGCCCTTCGCCCTCGAGGAGGGGAACCGGTGCCCGGGAGGGTTCGGCGGCCACAGGGGAAGTATAGGGAGGAGGGAGGAGGGAGCCCCGCCACCCGCACCGGCACCGCCCCGGGGGAGCGGGGAGCGGGGAGCGGGGAGGGGGGAACGGGGAGCGGGGAGCGCAGCTCATCCCTCATCCCTGAGGCCTGTTCCCGCGGGCGGCGGGGGCGGTCTGGTAGGCTGTGGGTGCCCGCGCTGGCAAGGCGGTGCGGGCGGGGGGTTCGAGAGCATGGGTGATGAGTCGACGATGGGGACGCCCAGGGGTGCCGGGGCGCCGGGGGCTTCCGGAAGCCCCGGACCGGGGACGCCGGGTGCGCAGGGGCCGACGCCGGGCGCGGGCGCACCGGTGGTAGGCTACGGGCCGGGGCTGCAGGCGTGGTACAGCGGGCCGTACCCGCCGCCGGGGGCGCGGGAGAGCACCTGGACCATGATCTGGCGGACCGGCGTGAAGGCGGTCGTCGCGGCGGGCTGCTTCGGCGTGACGCTGGGATTTGCGTTCTTCCTGCCGGTCATCATCCTTGCGGTCATCATCGCTGCAGTCTCGGATTCGGGCGGGAACGGCGAGGACGTGGTGTACGGCGAGGCCGGTGCGCCGGGAAAGCTGCTCTCCATCCCGGTGACGGGCGTCATTCTCGGGGAGGAGCTGGAGCCGGCCGGGTTCTTCGGGCTGCCGGGCGTGGTGTACGGCTACGAGGTGCGGGAGAAGCTGCGGAAAGCGGCCGAGGACAGCGACATTGCCGGCGTCATCCTCGAGTTCGAGACGCCGGGCGGGACGATCTTCGGGGCGCGGGCGATCGCTGCCGGGATTGAGGAGTACCGCGCGAAGACAGGGAAGCCGGTGGTGGCGTTCGTCGCGGGGCTGAGCGCCTCGGGCGGGATGTACGCGATGGCGCCCGCGGACCTGATCCTGGCGGACTACGGCAGCCTTGTGGGGAGCATCGGCGTGACGATGGGCGCGGTGGAGTACTGGGACGGCATCTTCGCGACCGAAGGCGGCATCCTCGGCGGCGGGGTGACGACGCGGAACGGGATCGTCTTTCAGCCGATCACGGCGGGCCGTTCGAAGGATGTGGGGGCGCCGTACCGGCCGCTGACGGACCAGGAGAAGGCGGAGCTTCAGCGCGGGGTCGAAAACGAGTACGCGGAGTTCGTGCGGTACGTGGCCGCCAAACGGGAGATCCCGGAGGCGACAATCCGGGACCGGATCGGGGCGATGGTCTACGACAACGCGACCGCGCAGGAGCTCGGGCTGATCGACGGGACGGCGGACCGGCCGGAGGCGTACGCGCGGGCGGCGGCGCTGGCGGGGCTCGAGGCGGGGAAGTTCCGGGTTGTCCGGGAGACCGGCGGCGGGTGGTCCTGGGGCGGGCTGCTGGGGAAGCTGGGGCTCGGGAGCGGGGACCGGGCGGAGGCGCCGGCCGCGGGGCCGACGCGCATCTGCTTCCCGGCGCACGCAATTCTGGCCTACTACGGCGACCCGGTGGCGCTCTGCGCGCGGGGGCGGTAGCGGTCCGCCGGGCGGCGCGTGCCGGACAACGCGGACGGGGGCCGGGAATTCCGGCCCCCGTCGCACGAGGGGAAAGGCAGGAGGAGCGCCCGGCTACTTCTCGGGCGTGAACTTCACCGGCAGGTGCTTAATGCCGCCGATGAAGGTGGAGCGGAGCCGCTGGGGCGGCCCGGCGAGGTCGATGTCGGGGAAGCGGCGGAAGAGTTCCTGGAAGAGGACCTTCAGCTCGAGGCGGGCGAAGCCGGCGCCGAGGCAGAAGTGCTCGCCGATGCCGAAGGCGAGGTGGTCGTTCGGGGTGCGGGTGATATCGAAGACGTCGGCGTTGGGGAAGACATCTTCGTCGCGGTTGACGGAGGGGTACCACATGACGACGCGCTCACCGGCCCTGATCGGCTGGTGGCGGATGGCGGTGTCCTCCTTGGCGACGCGGGCCATGTGGGTGACCGGCGAGACCCAGCGGAGGATCTCCTCGACGGCGGAGTCGATGAGCGACATGTCGTTGAGGAGCTTCTTTTTCTGGTCGGGGTGTTCGCAGAGGGCGAGGAGGCCGCCGGACATGGCGTTCCGGGTGGTTTCGTTGCCGGCGAGGATGAGGAGGAAGCAGAACCAGAGGATGTCCTCGTCGGTGAGCTTTTCGCCGTCGACTTCGGAGTCGACGAGCAGGGAGATGATGTCCTCGGTGCGGGCGGTCTTCCGCGCCATGAGGGCCTGGGCGAAGTAGCCGAACATCTGCATGGTGCCCATGTTGCCCGTGATGCGGGCGGCCTCGGGGGTGCCGCGCTGGTCCTCGGGGACGTCGGTCTGGTACTCGGGGTCGCCGGAGCCGAGGACCTTGTTGGTGAGCGCGAACATCAGCTCCCAGTCCTTCTCGGGGACGCCGAGCATCTGGCAGATGACGGCGAGGGGGATGTTGCAGGCGATATCGAGGACGAAGTCGGACTCGCCCTTCTTCGCGATGCGGTCGAGGAGGATGTTGGTGGTCTCCCGGATCTTCGGCTCCCAGAGGGCGACAGCGCGGGGGGTGAAGCCCTTGTTCACGAGGCGCCGCATTTTGACGTGGCGCGGCGGGTCCATCGTGATGATCATCTTGCCGTTGCCCTGGGCGGCGAGGAGGGCCTCGCTCTCATCGATGGGCTCGTACTCGGTGATGCCTTTTTCGGAGCTGAAGATCTCCGGGTGGCGGGAGACGAAGAGGACGTCTTCGTACTTGACGAGGTTCCAGTGGCCCTTGGCGTCTTCGGTGGGCGGGGTCCAGGAGATCGGGTCCTCCCTGCGGAGGAGCTTGAACGCCTGGTGGGAGAGGCCCTGCTCGAAGAGGAGGCCGTCGTTCAGGTCGATATCGGCGAGGGTGAGGGTCTGAGTTTCGGTGGTCACGTGGTGCTCCGCAGTGCTGTCTGGTTGGTTCTGTCCCGGGGAATTTACCGTCCGGTCGATAGGGTACGGCACCGGCGCCCGCGCCGGAAGATGGCGCGGGCGCGGAGGTGCAGGGTCAGCGTTCCGAGGTGAAGCGGACCGGCATGTGCTTGATGCCGTTGATGAAGGTGGAGCGGAGGCGCTCCGGGGGGCCGACGACGTCGATATCGGGGAAGCGGCGGAAGAGCTCTTCGAACATCACCTTCAGCTCTTTGCGGGCGAAACCGGCGCCGAGGCAGAAGTGTTCGCCGATGCCGAAAGCGAGGTGGTCGTTCGGGGTGCGGCGGATATCGAAGCGGTAGGGGTCTTCGAAGACGTCTTCGTCGCGGTTGGCGGAGGGGTACCACATGAGGACGCGGTCGCCGGCGCGGATCTGTTTGCCGCGGAGCTCGACGTCGGCGGTGGCGGTGCGGGCCATGTGGTGGAGGGGAGAGGTCCAGCGGAGGATCTCTTCGACGGCGGAGTCGATGAGGGAGGGGTCCTCGATGAGCTGGCGCTTCTGGTCGGGGTGCTGGCAGAGGACCTGGAGGCCGCCGGAGATAGCGTTCCGGGTGGTTTCGTTGCCGGCGACGATGAGGAGGAAGCAGAACTGGAGGATGTCGCCCTCCGTCAGTTTTTCGCCGTCGACTTCGGCCTCGAGGAGGATGGTGACGAGGTCGTCCTGGCGGGGGCGCTGGCGGCGGTCTTCAAGGACGCCGCGGAAGTATTCAAGCATCGTCTGGAGGCCCTTGAAGGCGGTGGCGCGGGCGGCGGCGCCGGTGCCGCGCTCCTCCTCGGGGACATCGGTCTGGTACTCGGGGTCGCCGGAGCCGAGGACCTTGTTGGTGAGTTCGAACATGAGGGGCCAGTCTTTCTGCTCGACGCCCATCATGCCGCAGATGACGGCGAGGGGGAGCTGGCTGGCGACCTCGAGGACGAAGTCGCATTCGCCCTTCTGGGCGACGCGGTCGAGGATTTCGTTGGTGATGCGGCGGATTTCGGGCTCCATGGCGTTGACGGCGCGGGGGGTGAAGCCCTTGTTGACGAGGCGCCGCATCTTCACGTGGCGGGGCGGGTCCATCGTGATGATGGAGGCGTTGCCGCCGGCGTTCTGCTGCTGGGCGGCGAAGTCGAGCTCGGCGAGCTTTTCGGGCTTGATGCCGGGGCCGGCGATGCCCTTGCTGGAGATGAAGAGCTCGGGGTTGCGGGAGATGAAGAGGATGTCTTCGTACTTCGTGATGGACCAGAAGCCGTTGGCGACTTCGCCCGGCGGGTTCCAGTGGACCGGGTCGTGGTGGCGGAGGATGCGGAGGAGTTCGTGGAACTCCCCGCTCTGGAAGCGTTCGGGGTCGTTGAGATTAATGTCCGAGGGCTGGATGGCAGGTGCGGTCACTGGCTCCTCCGGGGGCATGGCCCGGGTCTATGGGGGAATATCGGTGGCGCGATGGTACCGTAGCGGCCGGGAAAAGTGAATCAGCGTTTACGAAACAGCGGGGTACGGAGCAGGGCCCGGTCCGGGCTAGGGGAGGAGTTCGATCGCCTGGCGGGGGCAGAGGCGGTAGGCGCGCTCGGCCTTCTCCTCGAGCTCCTTCGGGATGTCGCCTTCGATGAGGACGATGGAGACGTCGTCGTCGCCGACCTTGAAGAGCTCGGGGGCGGCCTTTTCGCACTTGCCGTGGCCTTCGCACATGTCCGTCTTGACGCGCACTTTCACGTTCGGGTTCTCCAGGGCTGGGATTGCGGCGGCGAGCGCCGCCTGTGGCCGAAGCATAGCGGCTTACCGCGCGGTAAGCTACGCGCGGGCGGAACATTCGGCGCGGCGCCGGCGTCTTTCTGTGCATGAACCGATTGCTGCGCGTTCCCCTGCTGCTCCTCCCTGCCCTGGCGGCGCTCGCCGTCGCGGCGGCGTGCATCGACGACGATGGTTCGACCGGTTCGCGGCCGAACGACGGGTACCCGACGAAGGTGGTCGATGCCCCGATCGATGCGATCGACATCGTCGTCCGGGAATCGATGCCGCCGCAGTACGCGGCCGTGATCACGAGCGGGCTGCCGAACGGGTGCGCGCGGTTCGAGGCGTGGGAGATGGTCGCGCGGACGGACACAGAGATTGTGATCCGGGTGACGAACCGGGTGCCGGACAGCGACGAGGTCGCGTGCACGATGGTGTACGGCACGCACGAGTCGACGGTGGAGCTGGGGTCGGACTTCGTGAGTGGCCGGGAGTACACCGTGGTGGTGAACGGCGAGCGGAAGACGTTTACGGCGCAGTAGCGGACTTCGCCGCGGCGCCCCGCGACATGCGGTGACGGCGCTCCCTGCGACAATTGGCGGGTGAGCGCCGATTTCGCGATCGATGCGTGGCTCGCCGAGGAGGGGCTCGTTGACGCCGACGGGCTGTCGACGGCGCGGGCGGTGCTGGCGGCGGCGGGGCTGACGACAGGGAAAAAGGCGCGGATGGCGCTGGCGAAGAAGGAGCGTGCGCGGGAGGCGCTCTGGGCGGGGGTGGCCGGCTGGTGCGGTGCGGCAGCCTGCGAGGCTGCCGCGCGGGCGACTGGGCGGGCGGTGGTGCGGACCACGCGGGAGCGGTGCGCCGGGTGCGGGGGTTCGAACTCGCTGCAGGCGGCGCGGCTGGCGGCGGAGGCGTGCCGGGCGGCGGGGGTGCGCGAGGTGCTGGTGCTGGGCGGTGCGCCGCCGGCGCGGCAGGAGGCGGCGCGGCTGATGCGGGAAGCCGGCGGGCCGCGGCTGCGGTTCGTGGAGGGGGATGTGCGGGTCACGGAGCAGGACGCGAAGGCGGACAAGGCGCGGGCGGACGTTGTGCTGGCATGGGCGGGGACGCCGCTGCCGCACAAGGTGAGCGACCTGTACCGCCGGCGGGAGGCGGGCGACCCGCCGTTTATCACGGTGCCGACGACAGGGGTGGCGGCGCTCTTTACGGCGCTGGCGGAGCACGCGCGGAACCGCCGCCCGTAGCGCGCGGCGGCCGTACAATGCGGGCATGGCCGGGGAGGCGCCGCTCGTCGGGATCATCATGGGCAGTTCGAGCGACTGGCCGACGATGCGGCTGGCGGCGGAGGTGCTCGAGCGGTTCGGGGTGCCCTACGAGGCGCGGGTGGTCTCGGCGCACCGCACGCCGGGGCTGGTGACGGAGTACGCCTCGACGGCGGCGGCGCGCGGGCTGAAGGTGATCATCGCGGGGGCCGGGGGCGCGGCTCATCTGCCGGGGATGACCGCGGCGCAAACGCCCCTGCCGGTGATCGGGGTGCCGATCCAGACAAAGGCGCTCCAGGGACTCGACTCGCTCCTCTCGATTGTGCAGATGCCGCGCGGCACGCCGGTGGCGACGATGGCGATCGGTGAGGCGGGTGCGGTGAATGCGGCGCACTTCGCCGTGCGGCTGCTCGGCGCGGAGGACGCCGCGCTCCGGGAGCGGGTGGCGGCGTTCATGGCGGAGGAGCGGGACCGCGTGCTCGGCGAACAGCTGGCATGACGGCGCTGCCCCCGGGTTCGACCATCGGCGTCATCGGCGGGGGGCAGCTCGGGCTGATGCTGACTGAGGCGGCGCACGCGCTGGGCTACCGGGTGGCGGCCTTCACCGACACGGCGGACTGCCCGATTGCGCAGGCCGCGGATGTGCTGGTGGTCGGCGGGTACACGGACCCGGCGGCGATCGCCCGGTTTGCGGAGCTGGCAGCCGTGGCGACGGTGGAGACGGAGACATTGCCGGCCGAGACGCTCGCGGCGGTGGGGGAGCAGATAGAGCTGTTGCCGCGGGCGGAGATCATCCTGACGACGCAGGACCGGGCGAAGCAGCGGACCTTCACGGCAGGGCTGGGCATCGCGGTGCCGCGCCACCGGATCGTGGCGAGTGCGGCCGAGGCGGAGGCAGCGGGGCGGGAGCTGGCGATGCCGGCGGTCATCAAGCGGGCGACGGGCGGCTACGACGGCCGGGGGCAGGCATGGGTGACCGCGCCCGGCGAGCTGGCGGAGGCGTGGGCGTCGCTCGGCGGGGGCACCTGCGTGGTCGAGGAGCGGGTGCCGTTTGCGGCGGAGTTCTCGGTCATCGTCTGCCGGGGCCGGGCGGGGGAGCTGGCGTTCTTCGACCCGATCCGGAACGTGCACCGGGGCGGGATCCTGCGGGTTTCGAGCGCGCCGGCGGGGATCCCGGAGGCGTCGGCGGCGACAGCGCGGGAGTTCGCGCGGCGGTTCGCGGAGGGCGCCGGGCTCGCTGGCATCGCGTGCCTCGAGTGCTACCTGCTGCCGGACGGCGGGGTGCTGGTCAACGAGGTGGCGGCCCGGCCGCACAACTCGGGGCACCTGACGATCGAGGCGTGCGCGACGAGCCAGTTCGGGCAGCTGGTGCGGATCGTGGCCGGGCTGCCGCCCGGGGACACGACGCTGCGGGAGCCGGCGACGATGCTCAACCTGATCGGCGACATCGACGAGGAGGCGCTGGCAGCGCTGGCGGCGGCGCACCCGGGGCGGACGTTCGTGCACCGGTACGGGAAGGCGCCGCGGCCCGGGCGGAAGCTTGGCCACGTGACGGTGCTCGGTTCGAACGCGGTCGCGCCGCCGCCTGCTCGACCGGGGTGTGAGATCGGCTAGAATCCGCGCGCATCTTGTGAACGCGGGGGACCGGCCGATGGAAGTACCGCTGCTGCTGAACGATTTCCTGCGCCGCGCGGCGAAGCTCTACCCGAACAAGGAAGCGATCGTCGACGGCGACCTGCGGATGACGTACCGCGACTACCAGGAGCGGTGCAACCAGCTGGGGCATGCGCTGCTCTCGCTGGGGGTGAAGAAGGGCGACCGGGTGTGCATCCTCAGCCCGAACAGCCACTACTTCCTCGAGAGCTACTACGGGGTGACGCAGATCGGGGCGATCCTGGTGCCGCTCAACTACCGGCTGGTGGCCTCGGACCACGAGTACATCATCAACCACGCGGGCGTGAAGGTGGTGCTCGTCGATTACGACTACACGAAGGTGATCGATGACATCCGGCCGAACCTGAAGACGGTGGAGCACTTCATTGTGGCCGACCCGCGGACGCCGAAACAGACGCCGCCGGGGTGGGTGGACTGGGATGAGCTGGTGGGCAGCCAGCCCAAGACGGCGACACCGTTCGTGGAGCAGGACGAGAACGACGTCACGTCGATCAACTACACCTCGGGGACGACGGCGCGCCCGAAGGGCGTGATGCTGACCCACCGGAACGTCTACATCAACGCGTACAACTTCATCGCCCACCTGCGGGTGCGCCACGAGGACCGGGAGCTGTGGACGCTGCCGATGTTCCATGCGAACGGCTGGGGCGGCCCGTTTGCGATCACGGCGATGGGGGCGACGCACGTGGTGCTGCGGGCGGTGGTGGGGGCGGATATCTTCCGGCTGATCCAGGACGAGAAGATTACGTTCGCCTGCATGGCGCCGGCGGTGCTGAACACGATCCTGACCTTCCCGGACCGGGACAAGTACACGATCACGACGCGGCCGCGGTTCGTGGTTGCGGGCGCACCGCCGCCGGCAGCGTTCATCGAACGGCTCGAGAAGGAGCTGGGCTGGGAGTTCATCCAGATTTACGGGCTGACGGAAACGTCACCGATCCTGACGGTGAGCACGCCCGACTACCACAACCCGGACGGGCAGAACTACCAGCGGCGGGCGCGGGCCGGCGTCGAGGCGATCGGCGTGGAGATCCAGGTGCTCGACGACAACGGGGACCCGGTGCCGAAGGATGACCGGACGATCGGCGAAGTGTGCGCGCGCTCGAACGTGGTGCTCAAGGGGTACTGGGAGCAGCCGGAGGAGACCGCGAAGGCGATCTACGACGGGTACTTCCACACGGGCGACCTGGCGACGTGGGACGAGTTCGGGAACATCAACATCGTCGACCGGAAGAAGGACGTGATTATCTCGGGCGGCGAGAACATCTCGTCGGCGGAGGTCGAGGATGCGCTCTACAAGCACCCGGCGGTGCTGGAGTGCGCGGTCATCGGCGTGCCGAGCGAGAAGTGGGGTGAGACGCCGCGGGCGCTGGTGGTGCTGCGGCCGGGGATGACGGCGACGGAGGAGGAGCTCATCCAGTTCTGCCGGGAGCACCTGGCGCACTTCAAGTGCCCGACTGGCGTGGACTTCGTGGAGAGCCTGCCGCGGACGGCGACCGGGAAACTGCAGAAGTTCCTCATCCGGGAGAAGTACTGGGCCGGCAAGCAGCGACGGGTGAACTGACCCGGCCCGGGACGCCGGGGGCCATTGCGGGGCTGCGGCGCGGCCGCGGCCCCCGGCGTTTCAGCTGCCGGTGAAACGCGGCGGGCGCTTTTCGAGGAAGGCCTGGCGCTGTTCGCGGGCGTCGTTGACGGCGCGGCGGCAGATGGCGATGGCGTGGATCTCTTCGCGGAGCTGGGCATCGAAGTCGTTCTCCCAGGCGCGCTGGACCACGCGGCGGGACATGATGGCGGCGATCGGCGGGAGCGCGGCGATCTGCTGCGCCACGGCGCGGGCTTCGTCGAGCAGGCGCTCGTGGGGGACGAGCCGCTGGAGGAGGCCAATGCGGAGGGCTTCGTCGGCGTCGACGGTGCGGCTGGTAAGGATGAGGTCGAGGGCATTGCCCTGGCCGACGATGCGGGGCAGGAGGTAGCTCATGCCGGAGTCGGGCGAGAGGTTCCGTTCAATGAAGACGGTCTTGAAACGGGCCTGTTCGCTGCCGATGCGGATATCGCAGGCGAGGGCGAGGGAGAAGCCGGCGCCGGCAGCGATGCCGTTGACGGCGGCGATGGTGGGTTTGTCGATGGTGTAGACCGCGCGGGCCTGGCGCCCGACCCAGCTGTCTTCGTCGGTGAGCTGCTGCCAAGGCAGGCGGTCAGGGCCCTCTGGCAGTGGCCCGGAGAGGTCGGCGCCGGAGCAGAAGCCGCGGCCGGCGCCGGTGAAGATGACGGCGCGGACGCCGTCGTCGTGCTTCAGCTGGTGGCAGACCTCGAGGAGCTCCTGCTGGAGGGGACGGTTGAGGGCGTTGAGCTTTTCGGGCCGGTTGAGCGTTACGGTGGCGATGTCGTCGGCGATGTCGAGCGTGAGGTGTTAGAAGGCCATACTGCATCCCCCGGGAGAGTGGTGCGCGGAGTGGAGCAGATTGCGGGGCGGCTGTCGAGCGGGGTATGGTGCCGGGGATGAGCAACGACGCCCCGGCGGGGCCGCTGCAGGTCCTGGTGATTTCGGATTTCGTCTGTCCCTGGTGCTACCTCGGGCTCGTGGAGATTGAGCGGGTGGAACGGGAGTACGAGGTGGAGGTGCGGCACGTGCCGTACCTGCTGGACCCTTCGACGCCGCCGGAGGGGAAGCCGCGGCGGCCGATGACGCGGCCGGGAGACCCGCCGACGGCGATGGAGCGGCGGGCGGAGGCTGCGGGCATCCGGTTCACGCGCGGGCGGGAGTGGACGTCGAATTCGGTGCTGGCGCACGAGGGCGCGGAATTCGCGTACGAAGCGGGGCGGGCGCGGGCCTACGCCCGGGAGATGTTCCGGGCGTACTTCACGGAGCTGGAGGACATCGGCAGGCTGGAGGTGGTGCTGGCCGTGGGCGAGCGGGCCGGGCTGGACGTCGAGGCGCTGCGGGCGGCGCTGGAGGCGCACACCTACCGGCCGCGGGTGCTCGAAGCGATCGGGTGGACGCGGGAGGCGGGGATTTCGGGGGTGCCGACGTTCGTGTTCGGCGACCGGTTTGTGCTGCCGGGGGCCCAGGATCCGGCGGTGTTCGATGCGGTGATGGAGCGGCTCGGGGTGCCGCGGCGCCGGCAGGGGTAGCGGGCGGTTTCCCCTGCGGGAGCACGCGGGGGAGGGCGGACTGACAACCCCTTGCGATTCGGCTACGCTCGTGGCACACGGCGCGGGCTTCCGCGCCCGGGGAGGTTTGGACCGATGGCGATGCGCTACCGCTACTCGATGTGGGATGGGACGCAGGAGGTGCCGGCGCTCGACCCGGACCAGATCCTGGACAACATCACGGATGACCTGATGAATTTCGGGGACCTGCAGCACGCGCTGCGGAACCTGATGCAGCGCGGGATGCGGAACCCGATGGGCCAGCGGATGCAGGGGCTCCGGGACCTGCTGCAGCAGCTCCGGCAGCAGCGGCGGCAGCAGCTGGACCGGTTCGACCTGTCGTCGATTTTCGATGACCTGAAGCGGAAGCTGGACGAGATCCTCGAGCTGGAGCGGAACACGCTGGAGCGGCGGCTGGAGGAAGCGGGGCAGGCTGCAGGGGAGCAGCAGGACGGCGGTTCGCCGCAGGGCCAGCAGCGGAGCGAGGCAGGACAGCAGCCGGCCGGGCAGGAGGGTGCGCAGGCGAACCAGCAGCAGGGCCAGCGCGGCGACCAGGGCGAACCGGGCGAGGGGAGCCGGCAGGGGCAGGAAGGCGGCCAGCCGACCCCACCGCGCGAGTTCGCGGAGATGCTGCGGAACATCGCCAACCGGAAGAAGGAGTTCCTGGAGAACCTGCCGCAGGATGTGGCGGGGCAGGTCCGGCAGCTCCAGAACTACGAGTTCATGGACCCGGAGGCCCAGGCGAAGTTCAACGAGCTTTTGGAGTCCCTGAAGAAGGCGATGATGGATACCTTCTTCAAGGACCTCTACAACCAGATTGCGAACATGTCGCCCGAGGACCTGCAGCGGATGAAGGAGATGGTCCGAGAGCTTAACCAGATGCTGCAGGACCGGATGGCGGGGCGGGAGCCGAACTTCGAGGAGTTCATGCAGAAGTACGGCGACCTGTTCGGGGAGAACCCGCCGCAGTCGCTGGACGACCTGGTGCGGCAGATGCAGCACCAGATGGGGCAGATGCAATCGCTGCTCGATTCGCTGCCGGGGGACCTGCGGCAGCAGCTGCAGGACCTGCTCTCGGACAAGATCGGGGACCCGGAGCTGCAGCAGGCGCTGAACGAGCTGGCGCAGAACCTGGAGTACCTCTACCCGATGCGGGACCTGCGGAACCAGTACCCGTTCCGGGGCGAGGAGGAGCTGGACCTGCAGTCGGCGATGCAGCTGATGGAGCAGATGCAGTCGATCGACGAGCTGGAGCGGCAGATTGAGCGGACGCAGTACGGCGGGGACATCGAGGACATCGATGCGGACAAGCTGGAGGAGCTGCTCGGGCCGGAGGCCCGGGAGGCGCTGGAACAGCTGAAGCAGTTCCTCGAGATCCTCGAGGAGGCAGGGTACATCCGGAAGAAGGGGAACCAGTGGGAGCTGACGCCGCGCGGCACGCGGAAGATCGGCCAGCGGGCGCTGGTGGAGATCTACCAGCAGCTGAAGGCGGATACGTTCGGCAAGCACGAGGTGCGGGAGACGGGGACCGGCGGCGAGCGGACGGACACGACGAAGCCGTACGAGTTCGGTGACCCGTTCTACCTGGACATTCAGAAGACGATGATGAACTCGATGTACCGGGAGGGGCCGGGCACGCCGCTGAAGCTGAAGCCGGATGACTTCGAGGTGGCGCGGACGGAGATGCTGACGCAGACGGCGACGGTGATCATGCTCGACCTGAGCTGGTCGATGGCGCTGCGCGGCTCATTCCAGGCGGCGAAGAAGGTGGCGATGGCGCTGAACAACCTGATTTCGTCGCAGTACCAGCGCGACAGCCTGTACATCATCGGGTTCAGCGCCTATGCGCGGGAGCTGAAGACGGAGGAGCTGCCGTACGTGCGGTGGGATGAGTCGGTGCTGGGGACGAACATGCACCACGCGCTGATCATCGCGCAGCGGCTGCTGGCGAAGCATACGCAGGGGACGCGCCAGATCATCATGATTTCGGACGGTGAGCCGACGGCGCACCTGGAGCGCGGGCGCTCGTACTTCGCCTACCCGCCGAGCCCGATCACGATCCGGGAGACGCTGAAGGAGGTGAAGCGGTGCACGCAGAAACGGATCACCATCAACACCTTCATGCTGGACCGGAACTACTACCTGAAGGAGTTCGTGAACCAGGTGGCCCGGATCAATAAGGGGCGGGTGTTCTACACGACGCCGGATAAGCTGGGCGAGTACATCCTGGTGGACTACGTGGCGCAGAAGCGGAAGCGGCTGGCGGGCATGGGCTAGGGCCGGCGCTGCCGGGCAGCTCGACGGATTCGGCCGACGCGAAGGGGCCCGCGGGTGCGGGCCCCTTCGCTCCAGGTGCGACGCAGGAGGTGCGGGGATCAGCCGGCAGCGGCTTCGGCGTCGTCGAGCATGGCCTGGGCTTCGTCGACGCTCTCGAGGCGGACAATGCCCTTGCGGATGGCGTAGCGGATGAGGTCGGTGCGGTTGCGGGCGTGGAGCTTGGCCATGATGTGGGCTTTGTGGGCTTCGACGGTTTTGACGGAGATGTAGAGTTCGTTGGCGATGCCCTGGTTGGTGTAGCCCTCGGCGATGAGCTGGAGGACTTCGCGTTCGCGGCTGGTGAGGGTATCCATGCCGTTGCGCTGGTCGGCGCGCTTGGCCTGGTAGAGGACTTCGGCGAGGTCGAAGCCTTCGGAGAGGGAGCTGGAGAAGTAGCTGTTGCCGCGGTGGACGGTCTGGATGGCGAGGACGAGTTCGGAGACGTCGGACTTCTTGATGATGTAGCCGGAGGCGCCGGAGCGGATGGCATCGAGGAGCTGGTCTTCGTCGACGAAGCCGCTCAGCATGACGACGCGGGTGGAGGGTGCGATGCGGCGGATCTGGCGGGTGGCTTCGAGGCCGTTGAGGCCGGGCATGACGACGTCCATGAGGACGACGTCGGGCTGGAGGCGTTCCACAGCCTGGACGGCTTCGCGGCCGTTCTCGACGTCGGCGACGACTTCGAGTTCGGGCTGGGCCTCGAGGAGCATCCGGAGGGCCTGGCGGATGACGGCGTGGTCATCGACGAGGAGGATGCGGATGGGGCCGGTTCCGCGGGCCGTCGCCCCGGCGGTGCGGGCCGGGAGAGTCCTGGGCTGGGGGCGCATCTGGTTCACGGTCGAACTCCTCTCGTGGTCTCCGGCGCTGGCTGGTGGGCCGTGCCGTATCGGAATGGCGCCAGGTGGCGGGGTTCCGGCGACAGGGAGGAGTCTAGGTCGTGCCTCGCGCGGGCGTATTGGCAAAAACCCTAATCGTGGCGCGGGATCTCCCGGGGATCCGGGGCCCGGCGGGCGGGAATCAGGGGTTTCCCGACCGAGGCCGGGCGGAACGGGGCCCGGGTTAGATGGTGAAGAAGGCGCGCTCGATGTGGCCGGGCTCGACGCAGAGGTGGATTTCGGAGCGGAGGGCCATGATGTGGGTATCGTTGGCGGCGTGTTCGGCGGCTTCTTCCGAGTCGTAGATGGCAAGCCGGGCGATTTCGCCGCTTTCGTCGTGGGGGCGCATCAGGTAAGTGACCTGGCAGCCGGGGGATGCGGCGACGGCCTGGTCGAGCTTCCGCAGGAGTTCTTCGACGCGGGCTTCTTCGCCGCGGCGAGGCTTCATGATGGACAGGCGAATGTACGGCATGGGTGTGCTCTGCTACCTCCGGAGGGCGAATTCTAGGGCGCGGCGAGGCCGCCGAAAAGACGGAACCCCCGCGCGGGCGGGGGTTCCATGCGGTCCAGGGCGGTTGGTTGTTGACCGGCGGTATCAGAGCCGGAGCTTGCCGTGGGACGGCTGGCGGCGGCGCTGCCGCTGGGGAAGGGCGGCCTCTTCGGCGGCGAGGTCGACGGGGGGGCTGGTGAGCACCTCGTGGACGTAGCCGCACATGATGCAGCTGCCATAGGTGCCGTGCCAGTCGCGCTCGACGATGATGGAGCCGCGGCACTTGGGGCACGACTTCGGCGGTGCTTCCTGCAAAGCTGGCATGACGGTAGTTCCCTCCTCTTTCGATGCGGACGTTATGGTGAAGTTCGAGGACAGAAAAAAAGACCTCGAAACGAGCTACCTGCTCGCCAGGCCTTCCAGACTGCCGACGGGGTTAGCTGACGGGCTCGGGCGGAAGGCGCCCTTGCGGCGGATGCCGCGTTCGCCCCGGGACGTTGGGTCCCCCGCTGCGCCAGGCGGCGCACTAGGCAGGTGGTGCGAGTAACCGAACGCGCATGCAAACGGCGCGAACACCGTTCACCTGCCGCAAGCTACCAATCGGCCGGGAGGCTGTCAATAGGTCTTTGCGCTTTTCGTCACAATTTTACCGCCGGGTCGGGGGAATCCCGGGCGGCAGGGCCTCACGCGAGGAGGCCGGCGGCGAGGGCGAGGGCAAGGCCTGCCGCGGCGAGACCGAGGGCGGGGGCTTCGGTGCCGGCGTCCTCGCGCGCCATGAGGGCGGCTCCGGGGCCGGCCACGAGGGCGAAGGCTGCGACGAACTGGAGGGAATCGGCTTCGCCGGGTCCGAAGAAGCGGAGGACCGGGCCGACGGCAAGCAACAGGCCGAGCAGGCCAAGGGCGGCGATGAGCGGCCGGAGGGGGCTGGCCGGCCGGCGGGCGGCCCCGGCCGCCGCGGCGACCGCGAAGCCTGCGAGGACGCCGACAGCGGCGCCAGCGGAGACCCCGGGGAGCGGGAGGAGGGGCGGGAGCGGCCGGCGGGCGGCGGTGATGCGCTCGGCCTCGCCGGGGATGAGGCTGCCGGAGGCGAGGCGGGCGTCGACGAAGGCGTCGCGCGCGGCGGTATCGGCGGCGAGGAGGAGGCGGACGTCGGCCGGGCCGAAGTCGGCGTCGTCGGCGACCTGCTGGCGGAGCTCCTCGAGGGTGAGCCGCCGCTGTTCGAGTTCGTTGGCGAAGGCGTAGCGGTCGGGGTCGCCGGGCGGCAGGAGGCCGAGGTCCTGGACGACGGCAGCGGCGCGGACGGGCTCGGTTTCGGCGGCGCGGAGGAGTTCGTGGCGGGCGTGCGGGGAGAGCGCGACGGCGAGCGCGAGGGCCGCCGCGGCGGCGATGCCGGCCGCGGGCAGGGCGTTCGCCGGCTCGGGGCGGGCAGGGGCAGCCGCGGCCGTGACGGCGAGGGCGATGCCGGCCTCCCCGGGGCGGGCCCAGGTTTCGACATCGACCGCGGCAGCCGCTGCGGTCACGGGCGGTGCGAAGGGGAAGATGGCCAGGCGGACGAGCACCGGGCCGGGGGCCGCGACTGCCGCGAGGGTGAGTCCGTAGAGGCCGGCGGCACCAGGGGCGAACCCTTCGCCGGCGAGTTCGCGGCCAAGGGTCCAGGCGATCGCCAGCGCGAGAGCGCCGATGAGCCATGGCAGAAGCCGCCCGGGAAGGCGGTCTGCGGCGGCGCCGGGAAGGATGCCGCCATGGGCGAGGAGGAGGCCGGCCCCCAGGCCGGCCCCGACCGCGCCGGCGGCCCACCCGGCGCCGGCGGGAAGGAGCACGATGGCGGCGCCGACGACGGCGAGGGCGCTGACGATGGCGGCGAGCCATGCGGAGACGAGCGGAGCAGCGGCGCGGCCCGACGCGGCGAGAACGGCGCCGGGGATGGAGGCGATGGCGGCAGCGGCGAGGACGCAGGCGGCGACAACCAGTGGGAAGGCGCTCCAGGCGGCATCGCCGGAGCGGGCGGAGAGTTCGCCGGCGGCCAGGAGGCCGGCGAGCGCAGCGGCGGCGACCACGGCGCCGGCCAGGGGGCCGAGGGAGGTCCGGGCCGGCGCGGCACCGGGGCCAAAGGCGGCGACGGCGGCGGCGAGGCCGGCTCCGCCGGCGGCGGGAGCGATGAGCGAGGCGCCGGCCCAGGGGCCTTCGCCGGCGAGGCTGCTGGCGAGGCCGAAGAGCCCGGCCACCGCGCCGAGCGCCAGCGCGCCGCCGGAGAGCGGGCCGACGGCTGCGGGCCGGCCGGCGTCGGCGTCGAGGGCGGCGGCAAGGAGGCCGGCAGCGGCGACCGCGGCGCAGCCGGCGATGAAGCTGCCGCCGGCCCAGGCGGCACGGTCGAGGGCGCCGGCGTACCCGCCGATGAAGGCGGCGACAGCGACGGTTGCAACGAGACCTGCGGCCAGGAGCACGAGGGAGAGTTCCAGGAGCGCGGCCCGGCGGGGCGGAGGGGGCGGCGCAGCGGGGTCGCGGGCGGCGAGGGCACAGACGAAGGCGGCGGCGACGGCGACGACGGCGGCGATGGGGATGAGGGCCTGCGCGAGGAGCATGACGGGCGGGCTCCGCGGGAAGGTTGGCGGATGGCGCAGCATAGAGAAGCGGCCGCCGGAGCTCAACCGGCGGCCGCCTTTCGTGCGGGCGAAGGACGGAGCGCGTCAGCCCACGAAGAGGGGCCCGAAGACGACGGCGACGATGGACATGAGCTTGAGGAGGATGTTCATGGCCGGGCCGGCGGTGTCCTTGAAGGGGTCGCCGACGGTATCGCCGACGACGGCGGCCTTGTGGGCATCGGAGCCCTTGCCGCCGAGGTGGCCGGCTTCGATGTACTTCTTGGCGTTGTCCCAGGCGCCGCCGGCGTTGGCCATCATGAGAGCAAGGACGGAGCCGCTGGCGATGGAGCCGATGAGGAGGCCGCCGAGGGCTTCGGCGCCGATGATGGAGCCGACGAGGATCGGGACGATGACGGCAAGGAGGCCGGGGAGGATCATCTCGCGAATGGCGCCATCGGTGGAGATGGCGACAGCGCGGGCGTAATCGGGCCTGCCGGTGCCCTCCATGATGCCGGGGATTTCGCGGAACTGGCGGCGGACTTCGTTGACCATGGCCATGGCGGCGCGGCCGACGGCGCCCATGGCGAGGGCGGAGAAGACGAAGGGCATCAGGCCGCCGATGAGCAGGCCGAGCATGGTCTCGACGTCGAGGATGTCGATGGTGTCGAGGCCGACGACCTGCGCGTAGGTGACCATGAGGGCGAGGGCGGTGAGGACGGCGGAGCCGATGGCGAAGCCTTTTCCGGTGGCGGCGGTGGTGTTGCCGAGGCTATCGAGGGCGTCGGTGCGCTCGCGGACGGAGGGGTCGAGGTGGGCCTGCTCGGCGATGCCGCCGGCGTTATCGGCGACGGGGCCGTAGGCGTCGGTAGCGAGGGTGATGCCGAGCGGGGAGAGCATACCGACGGCGGCGAGGGCGATGCCGTAGAGGCCGGCGATCTGGTAGGTCGCCCAGATGGCGACGACGATGGTGAGGAGCGGGACCGCGGTGGAGAGCATGCCGAGCCCGAGGCCGCCGATGATGACGGTGGCGGGACCGGTTTCGGCCGTTTTCGAGAGGTTCTGTGTCGGACGGAATTCGTAGGCGGTGTAGTACTCGGTGGCGGTGCCGATGACCTGCCCGGCGACGAGGCCGATGAGGACGGCCCAGAAGAGCTCGAACGGGAGGTCCATAACGACGAGGAGGCCGGCGGTGCCGACGAGGACGAGGCCGCTGGCGGTGAAGATGCCGGTGCGGAGGGCCCAGAGGAGGCGGCCCATGGAGGCCTGTTCGCTGGTGCGGACGAGGAAGGTGCCGATGATGGCGGAGATGATGCCGATGCCCATGACGAGGAGGGGCAGGGCGAAGGCCTTGGAGTCCCAGCTGGCAACGTCACCGGTATCGAAGATGCCTTTGTCGTTGCCGACGACGGCAGCGGTGGTGAGGGCCATGGCTGCGACGATGGAGCCGGTGTAGGACTCGAAGAGGTCGGCGCCCATGCCGGCGACGTCGCCGACGTTGTCGCCGACGTTATCGGCGATGGTGGCTGGGTTGCGCGGGTCGTCCTCGGGGATGCCGGCTTCGACCTTGCCGACGAGGTCGGCGCCGACATCGGCGGCCTTGGTGTAGATGCCGCCGCCGACGCGGGCGAAGAGGGCGATGGAGGAGGCGCCGAAGGCGTAGCCGGTGAGCGGCTGGGTGTCCTGGGTAATGAGGTAGACGATGGCGAGGCCGATGACGCTGATGCCGGTGACGGTGATGCCCATGACGGCGCCGGAGTTGAAGGCGACGCGGAGGGCGGGATTGAGCCCCTGGCGCGCCTTGGCGGCGGTGCGCACGTTGGCGCGGACGGCGATGTACATGCCGACGTAGCCGGTCAGGGCGGAGGAGACGGCGCCGAGGATGTAGGCAGCAGCCGTGCGCGGGAAGTCCGTGAGCTCGCCATGCTGCGGGCCGAAGCGGTCGAGCACGTCGTAGTCGACGAAGACGGCGAGCGCGACGGCGACGATGACGACGAAGACGGAGAGGAAGGTGTATTCGCGGCGGAGGAATGCCGCGGCGCCTTCCTGGATGGCCCGCGCGATGGTTTTCATCGTGTCGGTGCCTTCCTCTTCGGCGAGGACGCGCCGGGCCGTCCACGCTGCGAAGAGCAGCGCGATGACGCCTGCCCCGAGCGCTACGAGCAGATTGTTCATCTTGTCCCCCGGTAGGAATGTGTGGCCGCGCTGCCGACGGGTGCGCGGCGCTGCCCAAACCGCGCGAATCCTACCAATCGGCGGTGTTACGGGGAATTTGGTTCGTTCACGGGAAACGGGCGGCGATGCACACTCTGGGGGAGGACGACGAGGGAGGTCGGCGATGGCGACACGCGAGGTTGCGGAGCTGAACGGCGACGGGATCGCAGGGGAGCTGCGCGCGGCGGTGCATGCGGTGAACGAAGCGCTGGGTTCGCCGGTACGGTTCCGGCCAATCGACTGGTCACTCGAGCGGCGGGAGGCGTCGCCGGCGGCGCTGGAGGAGGGGATCGAGGCGGTGCGGGCGCTCGGCGCGGCGATGAAGTACCCGACAGTGACGGAGACGGTGAGTCCGAACCAGGTGCTGCGGGACCGGCTGGGGCTGGCGGTCATCCACCGGCCGTGCCGGAGCTACCCGGGGGTGAGCCGGAACTACACGGGGAAGGTGGACCTGCACGTGGTGCGGATCGCGACGGGCGGGACGTATGAGGACGCCGGGATCCGGATCGGCTACTACTCGGCGGTGAGCGTGCGGGTGATGGAGCGGACGCCGGTGGAGCACGCGGCGCACTTCGCCTTCCGGCTGGCGGAGCAGCACCGCCAGGCGGTGACCTCGACGAGCAAGTACACGATCCAGCGGGCGACGGACGGGCTGTTCGAGGAGGTGGTGGCCGAGGTGGCAACGGAGTACCGGAACGTGACGCACACCCGGGAGCTGTTCGATGCGCTGCTGGCGAAGCTGATCATCAACCCGGAGCGGTACGACGTGGTGGTCTGCCCGAACGAGTACGGGGACTTCCTGAGCGATATGGTATACGGGCTGGTGGGGTCGATCGGGCTGGGCGCGAGCGCTTCGTACGCGTTTTCGAAGAGCCATCAGCCGATCATCGGGGTGTTCGACCCGGCGGGCGGGACGGCGCCGGACATCGCGGGGAAGGGGATTGCGAACCCCTCGGGGGCGATCGAGGCGTTCGGCTACCTGCTGCAGTTCTGCGGACACGGTGCGCTGGGGCGGCAGCTGGTGGATGCGGTGCACGATACGATTGCGGCCGGCGAGAAGACCCGCGACCTCGGCGGGACGCTGGACACGATGGCGTTTACGCAGGCGGTGATCCGGCGGGCGGTTCCGGCCTGAGCGGGCTAGACGTCCGGGCGGCGGGTCACGATGGCGAGGGTGAGGTCGCCGCGGGTTTTTTCGAGGATGCCGCGGACCTGGTCGGTGGTGCGGCGGAGGCCGCCGGTCATGGCGTCGGGGTAATCAATGGTGACGAGGACGTTGTAGATGTCGTCCATGGCGGCGAGGAGGGCTTCGCAGCCGTCGAAGATGCCGGCGCGGAGGCGGTCGAGGATGACGCGGCGGAGTTCGCCGACGGCTTCGCCGATGCCGTTGAGGTAGGCGGGGTCTTCGACGCCGAGTTCGGCCGGGCCGGGGATTGCGCCGCCGGCGCAGAGTTCGAGGGTGGTGACAGCCTCGACGTACTCCTTCTGGGCGTCGTGGAGGAAGCCGGCGTGGTAGACGTCGGCGTGACCTTCGAGGGCGCGGACGGCGGCTTCGTGGGTGGCGCGGGCCTCGGCGATGAGGCGGCGGGCGGCGTCGAATTCGCCGCGGTGGACGGCGCGGATGGCGTTGGCGCTGGTGCGGATGATGACGCGGGCAGCGGCGAGGGCCTGTTCGCGGGCGGCGTTCTTGGCGGCGAACCGCTCGAGGATTTCCGGGATGATGCGCTCGAGCGGTTCGGTGTTCACAGGTCTTTGACGGGGTCGGGAAACTCGCCCTCGCGGGCGGCGTCGATCATGGTGCGGGCCTCCTCGGGGAGGTCCATGCCGTACTCTTCGAACTTCTTTTCGACCCAGGTGCCGATCTGGCGCGGGTCGCGGTAGTCTTCGGGGCCACCGCGGCCGGCGGAGGGGTCGCCGTATTTCTCAAGGATGTCCTGGCGGGTGTAGGAGCGGCCGAACTTCGACATCATGCGGCTGGTGTTGGGGCTGCCGCAGTGTTCGCAGGGCGGCCGGACCTCGGTGTCGATCTTCCGGGTGAAGTAGTTCGTCACCTTTTTGCAGTCGGCGCAGCGGAACTCGTAGATCGGCATGGTTCTATTGTCGAAAGGGGTCGTGGCGGTGTCCACGGCCCGGGGCGGCGCGTTCAGGGCGCGGGGTCGAGGAGGTCCTTGAAGCCGGTCGGCGCGTGGGGCCCGAGGACGATGAGTTCGAAGACGCCGAGGCCCTCGCGGCTGCCGGCGCGGACGCGGGAGACCTGCTGGACGTGGAGGTTCTGGAGCGGCTGCTCCTGGCTGAGGATGTACTCGGTGCCATCGACGGCGTCCTCGCCGACCCACATGCCGTGGCCCCAGGTGGGTTCGCCGTAGCCGAGGCCTTTCATGAGGAAGGGGTAGAGCGGTTCGAAGGTAATTTCGAGCGGGTCGCCGTTCGCGGGGGCAAGGGTGATGACGGCGGACTGGAGCCAGCGGGTGCCGGACTTGAAGGTGAGCCGGTAGTCGACGGCGGCCTCAGTCATGGCGGCGTCGGGGTAGGGGGTGAGGATGACCCCGGACTGGTGCCACCGGGCGCCATCGGCGGATTCGGAGACGGTGTAGAGGGTGCAGAGGTCGGGGAAGTTGAGGGGCGCCCAATTCCAGAAGAACTGCGGGGGCTGCCGGGGCGGCGCGCCGCGGGGGTCGCGGCCGCCGACGGGGCGGATGCCCCAGGAGTGGTCGCGGGAGCCCCACCAGGAGGCGGGGTCGAGGGTAAATTCGCGGCCGTCGACGCGGATGGTGCCGGACCAGCCGCCGTGCTGGGTCATGCGGGTGTAGTCCATCACGGGCACATTGCCGGCCATGCGGAAGAAGTGGGGCTCTTCGACGGGCAGGGAGCGGGCGTGGAAGACGAGGTCGGCCTCGATGCCGTAGGGGTTGGGGGCGACCGTGACGCGGAGGTCGTGGAGCGGGCGGAGGACCTCGACGGCGATGGGCCCGACGGCGGCGGCCATGCGGTCGGGGCCGAGCCGCTTCGAGGCGCGGACGACGCGCTGGCGGCCGTCCACGACGATGCTGAAGGCGGCATCGGTGACGCCGAGGTTGGGGTACTGGCCCATGGCCACGCCGAAGTAGACGGAGGCATCGGGGCTGTAGCCGTTGAAGAAGTAGCGGTCGTAGAAGTTGCGGTCGCTGGTGAAGACGCGGTCGACCGTGTAAGGCGTCTGGTGGATGAGGTAGTCGTCGGCGGGGGTAATCGCCATGCGCGTGCTCCGGTGAGGGGTCGGCGGGAACATACGCGGCAGGGTGTGAACGGGTCAAAGGCCGGGCATGCCGACGCCGCGGAAGTGGTGGACGGCGCAGGCGCGGCCGCCGGCGTCGAGGTCGATGGTGACGACGTCGATGCGGGTGGCGTCGGGGTCGATCGCTTCGCGTTCGCAGTAGGCGAGGGCAGCGGCGAGGAGGCGTTCGACCTTGGCGGCGTCGATGGACTCCGCGGCGAGGCCGGGCGTGCCGCGGCGGGTGCGGACCTCGACGAAGACGGTGGTGTCGCCGTCGCGGGCGAGGAGGTCGATTTCGTGGGGGCCGATGCGGAGGTTGCGGGCGAGGATGGTGAGGCCGGCGGCTTCGAGGCGGTGGGCGGCGACGCGTTCGCCGAAGTCGCCGAGCCGGCGGCGGGGGGTCACCATGGGAGGGCGAACTGGGCGACGGGGGCGTAGCTGCGGCGGTGGACGGGGCTGGGGCCGCGGGCGGCGAGGCGCTCGCGGTGCTCCGGGGTGGGATAGCCCTTGTTGCGGCAGAAGCCGTAGCCGGGGTAGCGGGCGCAGAGTTCGACCATGACGGCATCGCGGGCGACCTTGGCGACGATGGAGGCGGCGGCGACGGCGACGGAGAGGGCGTCGCCATCGATGACGGGGCGGACGTTGGGGAGGGGGAGGTCGAGGGCGTCGCTGATAATGGCGCCAGGGCGGACAGCGAGCTGTTCGAAGGCGCGGAGCATGCAGAGGCGGCGGGCCGGGAGGATGCCGATGCGGTCGATCTCTTCGACGGAGGCCCAGCCGATGGCCCAGGGGACGGATTCGCGGATGCGTGCGGCGAGGCGCTCGCGGGCGGGCTCGCTGAGGACCTTGGAATCGCGGACTTCGCGGTACCAGGCGAGGCGGCGGCCGCGGGGAAGGGCGACGACGGCGGCAGCCACGGGGCCGGCGAGCGGTCCGACGCCGACTTCATCGACGCCGGCGACCCACTCGGCGCCGGCGTTCCAGGCTTCGCGCTCGAAGCGGAGGGACGGGACGGGAGCCGGCACGGGGGAAGTGTAGCCGACGCGGGCGGCAGAAGCCCGGGTCTGCGGGGGCGTCCGCCGCGGAAGGCGGGGCTTTGGTAGGCTGTGGGGGTGACCGGGGAACGGAAGTACGCCGAGGCGGGGGTTGATATTGCGGCGCGGAGCCGCTTTGCGAAGTCGCTGCCGGGGATTCTTGCCCGGGCGCGGCGGCCGGAGGTGCTGAGCGATGCGGGGCCGTTCTCGGGGCTGTTCCGGCTGGGCGACCGGTACCGCGACCCGGTGCTCTCGGCGAGTGCGGACGGCATCGGGACCAAGGTGAAGCTGCAGCTCGCGGCGGGGCGGCTCGACCTGTGCGGGCCGGACATCATCGGGCACAGCGTGAACGACATCCTCGTCTGCGGGGCGGAGCCGCTGTTCTTCCTCGACTACATCGCGGGGAACGGGCTGACGACAGAGCAGAAACAGGCGCTGGTGGAAGGGGTCGCGAACGCGTGCGCCGAGGCAGGGTGCGCGCTGCTGGGCGGGGAGACGGCGGATATGCCGGATGTGTACCCGCCGGGCGAGTTCGACCTCGCGGGGTTCATCGTGGGGGTGGTGGAGCGGGACGCGATCATCGACGGGAGCAAGATCCGGCCGGGCGACGTGCTGATCGGGCTGCCGAGTTCGGGGCTGCACACGAACGGGTTTTCGCTGGCGCGGCGGGCGCTGGACGTGGCGAACGGCGAGCCGGCGGAGGAGACGCGGCGCCGGCTGGAGGAGCGGCCGCCGGAGCTGGGCGGGGCGACGCTCGGGGAGGCGCTGCTGGCGACGCACCGGCCGTACGCGCGGGAGGTGCGGCCGGTGATCGACCGGGTGCACGGGATGGCGCACATCACCGGGGGCGGCTACCGGGAGAACGTGCCGCGCATTCTGCCGGAGGGCGTGACGGCGGTCATCGATACGCGGGCGTGGGAGGTGCCGGGGATCTTCCGGCTGATCGCCGAGCGCGGGCGGGTTTCGGCGGAGGAGATGTACGAGGTGTTCAACATGGGCATCGGACTGGTGCTCATGGTCGGCGCGGAGGATGCGGACGGGGTGCTGGCAGCGATCCCGGGGGCGGTGCGGATCGGCGAGGTGCGGCCGTGGACGGGGCGGCCGGTGGAGCTGGCCGGGCTGGCGTGAGGGATCAGCCGGCGAGGTAGAGGGCAGCGCCGGCGGCGGGGATGACGACCCAGACGAGGCTCGAGAGCAGGATGGCGACGGCTGCGAAGAGGCGCGCGTCGTCTTCGGGCGGTTCGCCGGCGTCGCCGACAGCGTCCCAGAGGGCGCGGAGGGGCTGGCCCATGATGATGACGGCGCGGCGATGGGCGTGGCGGGCAGCCGAGAGGAGGAGCGAGGAAAGGACGACGAAGAGCACGAGGAGGGCACCGAAGAGTGCGCCGACAGCGGGGCGGGAGCCGAGGTCGATCGCGCCGAGGTACTGGCCGAGGGATGCGACGAGGGGGACAGCGGCGCCGCCGGCCACGAGCGCAGGGACGCCACTGCCGCCGCCGGAGAAGCCGGGGAGCAGCCTCGACATCTCGACACGGGCGCGGGCGAGCTCGGAGCGGGCTGGGGTGCCGGGCGGGCACTGGGCCTCGCGGCGGGCGTAGAGGTGGGCGAGGCGCTCGGCGATGGCGCGTGCGTAGCTGCGCGTGATGTAGCCGGCGATGAAGGTCAGCAGGAGGCCGGCGAGCGGGCGGGCGAGCCAGTAGCGGCGCGGAACGGGGATGCCGCGGGCGCCTTCGCGGTCGAGCAGTTCGAGAGCGCGGACGGTGAGGCGGTGGGCGGCGGGGAAGGCGGCGGGGTCGGCGAGGGGCGGGGCCGCGAGGCTGCTGGCGATGCGGGCTTCGAGGGCGAGGTCGGGAGGGAGCGCGGCGAGGGCGCGCTCAGCGACATCATCGGGGCTGGAGGTGAGGAGGCGGCGGGTGGTATCGAGCTGGCGGGTGAGCTCGTCGATGAACTGGGCGGGTGCGTTGCGGGGCTCGTCGCCGGGCGGGGGCACGGAAGCAGTGTAGCGAAGGGGAACGACGCGGCCATCGGGGCAGGAATGTTTGCAATGTGTTTACCGTTCGGCGCCGCCTATCGGGGATTCCCCCGATAGCGGCCGGCGCAGCCCATCAAGGACGATCGGCCTGCGCCCGGATGCCGGAAGGAGGTTGTGCGATGCGTGTGGTGTGTGCCTGGTGCGGCGCTGTGCTGAGCGAAGGGGAGGGGGCCGTGTCGCACGGGATTTGCGGGGCCTGCACCGTGCTGTTCGAGACGGCGTACCTGCGGGCGCTCGCCGAGCGGAGCCGGCAGCCGCGGCGGGCGCGGGCAAGGCTGCGCGCGGGTGCGCCGCTCCCGGGCTTCGAACACGAGGGGACCCCGGCAGGGAGGCCGGTGTGCGCGGCCCCGGCTACCAGCGCAGCCGGTCGATGATCGCGGCGGGGAGGCGGCGAAGGCGGACGTCGCCGAGGCTGGCGACGAACCACCACGAGAGGACAACGACGACCCCGCCCATGACCATGTCGAAGAAGTAGTGGTTGCCGGTGACGGTGACGGCCCACCACATGACGGCGGACATGGCAACGGCGCCCGCGCGGACGAGCCGGCTGCGGGTGCTGGTCCAGACGGCCATGGAGGAGAGAAGGATCCAGCCGAAGTGGAAGCTGGGGAGAGCGGCGTAGTCGTTCACGAAGGGGCCGGGCTGGAAGTAGTGCACACTGCTGGCGGCGCCGTGGACGGTATCGACGAAGCCGTAGTCGTAGCCGTGGAGGGCCATGAGGCGCGGCGGGGCCGCCGGCACGAGCCAGTAGGCGGCGATGCCGACAAGGGCAGAGACGACCAGGACGTTGCGGACGAAGCGGAAGCGGACGGGGTCCTTCCAGAGGAGCCAGATGCCGATGGCGAGCATGACCGGGTAGTGGCCCCAGGCGTAGACCCAGTTCGCGACGGCCATAGCGGGGCCGTTGCCGAGGAAGGCGGCCTGCCAGCGGACTTCGAGGAAGAGGCCGAGCTGCTGTTCGAGGTGGATGAGGCGGAGACTGCGCGCAACCGCCCCATCGACATCATCCGGGCGGACGCCGCGGAGGAAGAAGTAGACGAGCATGAAGGCGGCGGTGAAGGCGGCCTCGCCGGCGAGGGCCCGCAGGCGGGCGGCAGGCCGGGAGGGAGGTGCGCCGGGAGCGGGAGCGGTGATTGTCATGGTGTGCGGGGGCAGCATGTGTTACCAGCCCGTTAACGCTACCGTACGGCAGGATCGGGCGACAAGGGCCGCATGACAGACCGGGAGGTGTAAGAGCGGCGCATGAAGGGGAGGGCCGGGAGTGAGCGCGTTGCGGCGGCGTGCCGCATACTGTAGGTGAGGGATATAGCGATGAACGCAACGGACGACCGCGAGACGACCATTCCGGCAGGCCGCGATGCGGAATTCACCGGGCTCATCCGGTGCAAGCGCTGCAACCTTTCGTACACGCCGTCGAAATCGACGAGCGCGCTGCGGCTGACCTACTGCAGCTTCCTGTGCGAACTGGGGGACCTCGGCTTCAGCATGCAGGGGCTGGAGCACATGGAGCGGGTGAAGAAGACGGACGAACAGCCGAAGGAGACGGTTCGGGCGGGCACGGAGTAGCCCTGCGGCGGCGGCGGCGCATCGAGGACGCAGACCCTGCGCGGAGCGGGGTCTTTTGTTTTGTGCGAAGGATTTGGGTAGGCTACGGCTCCCGGCAGCGCCGGAGACTGGCAGGGGCGTGACGATGACCGCCATCACCCATCGGACGGTTTCGACGAACGGCATCCAGATGCACATCGCGGAGGCGGGGAGCGGGCCGCTGGTGGTGCTGTGCCACGGGTGGCCGGAGTCGTGGTATTCGTGGCGGCACCAGCTGGTTGCGCTGGCGGAGGCTGGCTACCACGCAGTGGCGCCGGACCAGCGCGGCTACGGGCAGACGACGGCGCCGCCGGAGATCGAGAAGTACACGCAGCTCCATCTCGTGGGGGACATCGTGGGGCTGCTCGATGCGCTGGGCGAGGAGACCGCGGTCATTGTGGGCCACGACTGGGGTGCGCCGGTGGCGTGGAACTCGGCGCTGCTGCGGCCGGACCGGTTCCCGGCGGTGGTGGGCATGAGCGTGCCGTATGCGCCGCGGGGAGATGTGCGCCCGACGGACGGGATGAAGGCCATCTTCGGAGACAATTTCTTCTACATCCTGTACTTCCAGGAGCCGGGGAAGGCCGAGGCGGAGCTGGAGGCGGACGTGCGGACGACGATGCGGAAGCTGCTGTACTCGGCCTCGGGGAACTTGGTGCCGACGCCGGAGATGGCGCAGCCGCGGCCGAAAACGGCGAAGTTCCTCGACAACATGGTGGACCCGGCGGAGCTGCCTCCATGGCTGAGCGAGGCGGACCTGGAGTTCTTCGTGGGTGAATTCAGCCGGACGGGGTTCCGGGGCGGGCTGAACTGGTACCGGAACATCGACCGGAACTGGGAGCTGATGGCGGCGTGGCGGAACGCAAAGGTGACCGTGCCGGCGCTGTTCATCACGGGGGAGCGCGACCCGGTGCGCGGGTTCGCGCCGGAGGCGAACATCCGCCAGCACGTGCCGAACCTGAAGGACCTGGTGCTGGTGCCCGGTGCGGGGCACTGGGTGCAGCAGGAGGCGCCGCAGGCGGTCAACGAGGCGCTGATCGGGTTCCTGCGGAGCCTCTGACCCGGGGCTCAGCCGTAGCTGCGGGCGAGGCCGGCGCGGGCGTCGGCCTGGATGCCGTACTGGGGGATAGGGTAGCGGAGGCCGTTGGCGGCGAGGCGCTCCATGCCGGCGATGGCGCGGGGGAGGTATTTCGGCGGGAGGGCCATGAGGAGCTCGTCGTCGAGGACGCCGCCGTAGCGGCGCTCGGCGTAGCAGGGGATGGCGAGGCGCGGCTCGCCGGTAACGAGAGCGCGACCCCAGCTATCGGCGCAGGCGGATTCGCCGACGACGCCCCACTGGAATTTCCGGTAGCCGCTCCACTGGAGGCCGTTGATGAAGATGATGGCCTGGCCGGGGGTGAGGTAGATGAGGCAGATATCGGGCGGGTCGAGGCGGCCGGAGGTGAGGGGAGAGACGGCCATCGCGCGGTAGCGCCCGAAGGGGACGACATCCATGGCGGCCTGGTGGGCGGCGGCATCCTCGGGCGTTTCGAACCAGACGCCGGCCATGCGGCGGCCGGAGCGCCATTCGTCGTCCTGGGGGTGGAGGCCGATGACGGCACCGCACTGGGCGCCGACGAGGTCGTCGGCGGTGATGCCGACGGTCCAGCCGAGGCGGGCGGCCTGGGCGACGATTTGGTCGGTCGTGTGGATGGCGTCCGGGCGGCGGATGCGCGGAATCTGCTCCATCTCTTCGACGGTTTCGAAGAGCTTCATGCCGATGGGGGTGGTGCGGAGGCGGAGGAGGCGGTTGAGCGCATCGACGAGCGCGTTCCAGTCGTAGCGGGCGGGCTCTTCGAGCGGGACGCTGCCGGGTTCGATGATGGACACGGGGCACCTCCGGTGCGGGCGTGCCGGTATGGTAGCGCGGAGAGCGCGCGGCCGGGGGCCCGCGGGAGGCTGCGCGCGGCGCAGGTCAGTGCGCGGATGTGGGGGCTTCTGCCTGTTCGAGGGCTGCGAGGACGGCGTCGAGCGAGGTGAACTTGACGCGGGGGCGGCCCTCGCGGGCGCCGGCTTCGCGCTCGAGCCGGTCGATGCGCTGCCAGTCGGCGCAGGTGAGCCAGCGGACGCCGCGGGCGGCGAGGAGGTCTGGGATAGCGGCAGGGTCGGGCTCAGGCGGGGCGGGGAGGCGGCCGGCGGCGGCATCTTCGACGAGGCACCGGACGGTCTCGGCGGCGTCGGGCTTATTCGTGCCGATGACGCCGGTGGGGCCGCGCTTCAGCCAGCCGGCGACGTAGCAGCCGGGGAGGGGTGCGCCCGTGGCGGGGTCGATAACACGGCCGGCGCGGTTCGGAACGACGCCGAGGCGGTCATCGAAGGGGAGGCCGGGGAGGGGGAGGCCGCGGTAGCCGACGCTGCGGAAGACCAGCCCGGCGGGGATGACTTCTTCTTCGCCGGCGGGTTCGGCGGCGATGCCGCCGGAGGGGGTGGCGACGAGCCGGGTGCGGGTGCAGCGGACGGCGGCGACAGCCCCGCCCGGGCCGGGGAGGAGTTCGAGCGGGGCGATGCAGAAGCGGAGGTGGAGGGTGCGGGAGCGGGGCGGCCCGGGGCTGGCAGCGGTCTCCTGGATGAGCTGGACCTTACGGGCTAGGGTGCGGTCGGCGGAGCGCTCGACCTCGGCGGCGCTGCGGGGGTCGAGCGCGGCCTCTTCGGGGCGGATGCGGAGCGTTGCGCCTTCGAGGGTCGTGAGTTCCTTCAGCTCGGGGGTGGTGAAGGCGGCCTGGGCGGGGCCGCGGCGGCCGAGGACGTGGACCTCGCGGATGCGGCTGGCTTCGAGGGCCTCGATGGCATAGGCGGGCATGTCGGTGCGGCGGAGCTCATCGGGGGTGAGGCAGAGGATCCGGGCAACATCGATGGCGACGTTGCCCATGCCGACGATGACGGCGGCCTCCTGTTCGAGGTCGACGGCGAGGGTGCAGTAGTCGGGGTGGCCGTTGTACCAGGCGACGAAGGCGGTGGCGGGGAGTGAGCCGGGGAGGTCTTCGCCGGGGATGCCCATGCGGCGGTCGGTCTGTGCGCCGGTGGCGAAGCAGGCAGCGTGGTAGTGGCGGCGGAGGTCATCGAGGGCGAGGTCGCGGCCGTATTCGACGCTGGCGAAGAGGCGGACGCGGGGGTCGTGGAGGAGGGGTTCGAAGGCGCGGGTGACGGCCTTGATTTTCTGGTGGTCGGGGGCGACGCCGGCGCGGACGAGGCCGTAGGGGGTGAACAGCCGCTCGAAGACGTCGGCGGACACGTCGAGGCCGGGCTCGGCGAGGAGGTGTTCGAGGGTGTACATGGCGGCCGGCCCGGAGCCGATGATGGCGACGCGGAGCGGGCTGGGCCTGCTCACCGGCCGACCCCGAACTGTTCGATTTCGGCTTCGAGGCGGAATTCGAGGGTTTCGACGCGGCCGGCGAGGCTCTGGAGGAGCGCCTGGGCGAGGTCGCCGGTGGTGACGAGGCCGACGAGCTGGCCGCCGTCGACGACGGGCAGGTGGCGGAAGTGGCCGGAGGTCATGACGGCGAGGACGGTCTCGAGGTCGTCGTCGAGGGTGCCGCAGATGACGTCGCGGGTCATAACGTCGGCGACGGGGAGGTCGAGGACGGGGCCGCCGGCGGCGAGGGCGCGGATGATGTCGCGCTCGGAGATGATGCCGGCGACGGCGCCGGCGCCATCGAGGACGACGAGGGCGCCGATGTTGCGGGCGGCCAGTTCAGTGACGGCTTCGGCGATGGGGGCGGAGGCGGCGATGGTGGCGACGTGGGCTCCGCGTGTGGCGAGGACGGCGGCGAGCTTCATCGGGCGCTCCGGGGGTGGTGTGCCGCTCGGCGACAAGCGAACCACGTTTCGTGATGGACGGGCAATCGGGGAACTCCCCACCGGCGGGAGGGTAGCACGCGGAACGCGGCGGGGCAGGGGCCGGAGGGCCCGGGGGAGGGGACCGGAGGGCCGCCAGTGGCCGTCACCAGGCGGGGAGGACGCCGGGGGCAGCGGGCACGAGGGCGGGCGCTGTCAGCGCCGGGACGATGGCGTGAGGGTTCATCGCAGCGCCTCCCGGGCGACGGCGAGGAGGTCATCGACGTGGATATCCGTGCCCCGGACAGCGACCTGGAGGCTCCGCCGTTCGTCCCAAACGACGACGGCGCTTTCGCCGAATTCGTCGCGGAGGATGGCGCGGCCGAGTGCGGCCGGGAGTCCGTTTACGGTGGCCGGCTCCCAGCGCTCCGCGGCGACCTGGGAGGCAAAACCGGGAGCGGCGACGAGCTGCTTGAGGATGACGACCTGGCCGCCGTGCTCGACCTCGAACCAGCTTTTGCCCGCCGCCATCTCGGCCCGGGCGTTCGGTGCAGGAAGAATTTCGATCGTGACTTCCGAGGAGACGATCGTGCCGCCGCACCGGACCGCGCGGGCGTGCGCGGGAACGCCTTTGACGGGGTATCGTTCAGGGAGCGCGAGCGGCGTCCCGGCGGCCTCCCCTGGGTCAACCCACTGGGCCTGCCCGTGAGCGCACCATTCGCCGAGGTCCGGGTACGCGGTCGGCCCTACCCTGATGCCGTTGATGACCTGGTCGTACCTGGGGAGCGCCCTGTCGGCCTCGATGTAGGGCATGCCCCAGCCGGGCCTGCTCGTATCGATGGCGTCGGCGGGCCGGGGCGTTGGGAGCGGCGTGGCGTCGGCCGGGCCTGAGGGCGCTGCAGGGGGCGACGCCACGACGGCCTCGTCCGACCCGGAGAAGGCACGACCAGCCGCGAAGCCGCCGACGGCGACCGCGGCTGCGAGGGCGGCCCCGAGGGCGGCCTGCTTCGGGCTGAAATGTGTTCGCAGCATGGGGCTCGTCCGTCTCCTGCTTCACCGCCTGGCTCCTGCGCCAGCCCATGCTAGCAGCTCACGAAGGCACCGCTCGGCTGAGAAACATTTTCAGTTGCGCGTAAGGCCCATCGATTTGACGCGGAGCCCGGTCCCGAGGCCGCGCAGGCGACAGCCCTGGCCGGCTTCCCCGGCCGGCGGGCGGGCGCCAGCAGGCGGGCCGGGGGGCTACACTACGGCGGGCACCGACCGGGACACGAAGGAGGGAACGATGACGGAGCGCTGGATGCCGGCATGGGAGATCGCAGAGCGGGTGCGCGCAGGGGAGCTGCGGGCGCGGGAGGTGACGGAGCGGGCGCTGGCTCGGATCGCCGAACTCAATCCGGCTCTGAACGCCTTTATCCAGGTCGATGCAGAGGGTGCGCTGCGGCAGGCGGAGGCGATCGATGCCCGGGTGGCTGCGGGCGAGGACCCGGGGCCGCTGGCAGGGGTGCCGCTGGGGGTGAAGGACCTGGAGCCGGCGAGGGGGCTGCTGTTCACGCTCGGCTCGCGGGCCTTCGCGGGGCAGGTGGCGGAGGAGGATTCGGTGCAGGTGGCCCGGCTGCGGGCTGCCGGGGCGGTGATCATTGGCAAGACGAACACGCCGGAGTTCGGCTACAAGGGGTTCACGGAGAACCGGCTGTGGGGGCCGACGCGGAACCCGTGGAACCCGGCGAAGACGCCGGGCGGTTCGAGCGGCGGTTCGAGCGCGGCCGTGGCGGCGGGGATGGTGCCGCTGGCGACAGCCGGCGACGGGGGCGGGTCGATCCGCATCCCGGCGGCGATGACGGGGTGCTACGGCATCAAGCCGACGGCGCACCGGATTCCGCGGGCGGGCGAGCATGCGCCGACGTGGGGGTACTTTTCGACGCTGGGCCCGATGTCGCGGACGGTGCGGGACGCCGCGCGGTACCTCGATGTCGCGTCGGGTCCGCACCCGGACGACCCGGAGGTTCTCGACGGGCCGACAGGGTTCGAGGCGGCCGTGCTCGGCCCGGCGCCCCGGCTGCGGCGGGTGGCGTGGAGCGCGGACCTCGGCTACGCGGCGGTCGACCCGGAGGTGGCGCGGGTGGCCCGGGCCGCAGCGGAGCGGCTGGCGGCAGCCGTGGGGGCGGAGCTGGAGGAGGCGCACCCCGGGTTCGGCGACACGATGGAGGCGTGGATGACGATTGCGGCGGCGGGGGACACGCGCCTCGTGGACGACATGCCAGAGGAGCAGCGGGCGAAGCTGGAGCCGGGGTTCCTGCGGTTCGCGGAGGTGGGCCGGAAGTATACGGCGGTGGATGTGGCGCGGGCGCTGGAGGAGCGGCACCAGGTGAACCGGAAGATGACGCGGTTTTTCGAACGGTATGACCTGCTTCTGACGCCGACGACGGCAGCGACGGCGTTCGCGGCGGAGGGGCCGCCGCCATCGGAGATCGGGGGGAAGCAGGTGGGGCCGGCAGGGTTCATCCCGTTCACGTATCCGTTCAACTTTCTCGGGCTGCCGGCGGCCTCGCTGCCGGCCGGGCTGGCGCCCGACGGGCTGCCGGTCGGGCTGCAGGCAGTGGCGCCGCGCTTCGCTGACGCGCTCCTGCTGCGGGTGAGCGCGGCCTACGAGCTGGCGAGCCCCTGGCGGTACCCGGGCCAGGATTGACGGAGGAGCGCGGTCAAACGGCCCCGGAAGGCTGGCTCACTCGGCCTGCCATCCGTTCACGGGAGGCTGGCATGCTGAGGGCGACGCATCACAGGAGGTGAACCCGAGATGGGACGACTCGACGGCAAGGTGGCGATCGTGACGGGCGCGGGCTCCGGCATCGGGAAGGCGGCGGCGAAGCTGTTCGCGGCCGAAGGGGCGAAGGTCGTGTGCGCGGACGTGACCGGCGCGGAGGCGGCCACCGCGATGGAGATTGGGCCGGCCCAGGCGGCGGCGATGACGGTCGACGTCTCGAAGGCGGCCGACGTCAGGGAGATGATGGAACGGACGAAGGCGCTTTACGGGCGGCTGGACGTTCTGTTCAACAACGCCGGCATCGAAGGGAAGCAGGCGCTCACCCCGGACTACGAGGAGGAGGAGTTCGACCGTGTGCTGGCGGTGAATGCGAAGGGCGTCTTCCTCGGGATGAAGTACGGCATTCCGCTGATGCTGGAGACCGGCGGCGGGTCGATCATCAACACGGCGTCGGTCGCGGGGCTGGTCGGGTTCCCGAATATCATCGGGTATACCGCCTCGAAGGGTGCGGTTATCCAGATGACGAAGACGGCGGCGCTGGAGTTCGCGGCGCAGGGGATCCGGGTGAACGCGATCTGCCCGGGCGTTATCCGGACGCCGATGATCGAGCGGTTCACGTCGGGTGCGCCGGAGGCTGAGCAGCAGCTGACGATGACCGAGCCGGTGGGCCGGCTGGGGACGCCGGAGGAGGTGGCGGCGCTGGCGCTCTTCCTGGCGAGCGACGAGTCGTCGTTCGTGACCGGCGCTGCGCTGCCGGTCGACGGCGGGTTCCTCGCGCGGTAGGCGGTTCGGCCGGGGGAGGTTCGCGCGCCGGCCTGCCGCCGGGGCCTTAGCACTCGTTTTGGTACACTGCTAAGCGATGGCGACGGGTCAGCGCGACTACTACGAGGTGCTCGGCGTGCCGCGGACCGCGGACCAGGCCGAGATCAAGCGGGCTTTCCGGAAGCTGGCGATGGAGTACCACCCGGACCGGAACCCCGCGCCGGATGCTGCCGAGAAGTTCAAGGAGATCAACCGGGCGTACGAGGTGCTCGGCGACGAGCAGAAGCGGGCGATGTACGACCGCTTCGGGCACGCCGGGGTGGAGGGCGCGGGCGCCGGCGCCTCCGGGTTCGACGGCTTCGCACACTTCGAGGGGTTCGGGGACATCTTCGATGCGTTCTTCGGCGGGGCGGCGCGGCGCGGGCGGCGGCGCGGCCCGCAGCGGGGGAGCGACCTGCGGTACAACCTGCGGCTGACCTTCGAAGAGGCGGTCTTCGGCTGCGAGAAGGAGATCGAGTACCAGCGGCTGGAGCGGTGCAGCGTCTGCGGGGGCAGCGGTTCGGAGCCGGGGAGCGCGCCGGCGGTCTGCCCGGAGTGCAACGGGATGGGGGAGATCCGGCGGGCGCAGCAGAGCTTCTTCGGGCAGTTCGTAAACGTGATGACCTGTCCGCGCTGCCAGGGCGAGGGCCGGGTGATCACGAACCCGTGCGCGGCCTGCCGCGGGAGCGGGCGGGTGCGGGAGACGCGGCGGATTGTGGTGAAGGTGCCGGCCGGCGTCGACGATGGAGCGCAGATCCGGCTCTCGGGCGAAGGGGAGGCCGGCCCGCGGGGCGGCGAGCCGGGCAACCTGTACGTGGTGCTGAGCGTGGCGCCGCACGAGCGGTTCCACCGGGTGGAGGACCACATCGTGCTGGAGCTGCCGGTGAACATCGCGCAGGCGGCGCTGGGCGCGGAGGTGACCATTCCGACGCTGGACGGCGAGATGCAGCTCGAGATCCCGGCCGGCACGCAGAGCGGCGAGGAGTTCGTCATCCGCGGGAAGGGCGTGCCGCACCTCCGGGGAACGGGCCGGGGCGACATGATTGTGAGGGTGACAGTAGTGGTGCCGGAGGAGCTGACCGACCAGCAGCGGAAGCTGCTGGAGCAGCTCGCGGAGACGATGGGGACGCCGACGCTGCCGAAGCGGCACAAGGGGTTCTTCGAGCGGCTGCGCGACGCGATGGCGGGCTGAGCGGTGACGCATCTCTGGTTCGAGATCACGGCGAAGACGCCGCCGGCGCTCGTGGAGCCGGTGGCGGAGATCGTCCGGGGGGTGGCCCCCGGCGGGGTGAGCATCGAGGAGCCGGTGGAGATCCTCGGGCCGGAGCAGGGGTTCCGGGTGCGCGGCGGCGAGCCGGTGCTCATCCGGTGCTACCTGCCGTCGTCGGAGCTCGGGGCGATGCTGGTGGAGGAGCTGCGGCGGGCGATGGAGGCGTACCCGGCGGTGGAGCTGAGCGCGCGCCCGATCTACGAGCAGGACTGGGCGGTCTCGTGGCGGGAGTTCTTTGGGGTGGTGGAGACGGGCGGCCGGGTGGTGGTGGTGCCCTCGTGGGTGGAGCACGAACCGGCGCCGGGGCAGCTCGTCATCCGGCTCGACCCGGGGCAGGCGTTCGGAACCGGCCACCACGAGACGACGCGGCTCTGCCTGGGGTTCCTCGACGGGCTGGTTGCGCCCGGGGCGCGGGTGCTCGACGTGGGCACCGGCTCAGGCATCCTCGCGATTGCGGCGGTGCTGCTCGGGGCGGCGCACGTGGACGCGGTCGACATCGACCCCGTGGCCGCGGAGGTAGCGGAGCAGAACTGCGCGGCGAACGGAGTGTCCGGGCAGGTGCGGGTGCGCGCAGGGCGGCTGGAGCCCGGCGACATCGGCGAGCCGTACGACCTCGTGGTGTCGAACATCAGCCCCGACGCGAACATCGGGCTGGTGCCCGTGTTCGAGCGGGCGGTGCGCCCGGGCGGGGACCTGCTGCTCTCGGGGGTGCTGGAGCAGGATGTTGCGCGGGTGACGGCCGCGTGCGCGGCGGCGGGGTTCGTCCACCGGGAGACGCGGCTGGAGCGGGACTGGGCGGCCATCCACCTCCGGCGGGAGGGCTGAGCCGGGTGGACAGCGGCGCAGGCGGGGCGCAGGATCGCGGCGCGATGACGGCCGGGACCGGGTGCAGCAGATGGAGGCAGGGGCGGTGAGCGCCGGGGGCGATTCGCCCGGGATGCGGCTGCGGGCGCTGCTGGAGCGCGGGCTGGTGGTTGCACCGTTCGTCTTTGACGGGGTGCAGGCCCGGCTGGCCGAGGCCGCGGGGTTCGACGCGGTCTACATGAGCGGCTTCGGGACGGCGGCATCGTGGGGGCTGCCCGATCGGGGACTGATCGGGCTCGGGGAGATGGCGGCGAACGCTGCGCGGGTGGCGGGCGCGGTGCGGGTGCCGGTCATCGCCGATGCGGACACGGGCTACGGGAACGAGGCGAACGTGGCGCGGACCGTCGAACTGTACGAGCGGGCCGGCGTTGCGGCGCTGCACATCGAGGACCAGGAGTGGCCGAAGCGGTGCGGGTTCCTTGAAGGAAAGCGGGTCATCCCGGCGGAGGAGATGGAGCTGAAGGTGCGGGCTGCGGTCCGCGCGCGGCGCGACCCGGCGACGGTAATCATCGCGCGGACGGATGCGCTGGCGCCGCTGGGGCGTGAGGCGGCGGCGGAGCGGGCGCGGCGGTACTTGGCCGCAGGGGCGGACCTCGTGTTCCTCGACGGGCTGAAGGACCGGGAGACGATTGCGTGGGCGGCGGAGGAGCTGCGGGACATCCCGCTGGTGCTGAACAGCTGGCTGCTGACGCCTGGCGAGGCGGAGGCGCTGGGCTACCGACTGTACCTGCACCTTGGGGTGATGCTGCGGCATTTCGCGGATTTCCGGGCGGCGCTGGGGGAGCTGCGGGCGACGGGGCGGGTGCAGCTCGGGGAGGACGCCGGGGTGGAGTGGATCACGGCGTTGCTGGACCGGGGGCGGGAGGAATGACGGGCGCGGATAGGGCCGTTTCCGTTCGTCTACCGTTTAGGGGTGGAACCTGATACGTTCGCGGTACCCCCGCTGGGGCACGACGGCCTATGGGTGAACTCGGGAGCCTGTTGACTCGCGCCCGCGAGGCGCGCGGGTTGACGCTCGAAGACGCTGAACGCGACACGCGCATCTCGCGCCGCTACCTGGCGGCCCTGGAAGCGGAGCAGTTCGACATCATTCCTGCGCCGGTCTATGCGCGCGGGTTTTTGCGGTCGTACTCGCAGTACCTGGGGCTGGACCCGCAGGAGATGCTGGCGATGTTCCCGCGGGAGGACGAGGACCCGTACGGGCGGGAGCCGGAGCCGGCGCGACCGAGCATGGACCGTCCGATCAGCCCGGTGTCGGCGTCGCGGCCGGCGTGGCGTTCGCGGCCGGCGGCGCCGGCGGGGCGGCCGCCCGGGGGCCGGGGCGCGGCGGGCGCCGAGGACGAGGGGCCGGTCATCGGGCGGGGCGCACCTCCGCGCCGCCCTGGGCCGTTCCCGGCGCAGCCGGGCGCCGGCCGGGAGCCAATCATCGGCGTGGATATCGGGGTGCCGGCGCCGGCGCGCCGGATCAACCCGGACCCGGCGGCGCAGACGCGGTCGGCCGTGATCGCGATCGTGGCGATTGTGGCGATCCTCGGGGTGGTGTTCGTGGCATACCTGCTGGCGAGCCTGGCAGGGGATGACGGGAGCGCACCGCCGGGGTCGCTGGGTTCGACGCCGACGGCCACGCCGGCGGCAGGGAAGACGCCCACAGGGCCGAGCGGGCTGCCGGTGACGCCGGGACTCGTGCCGGATGTGCGCGGGGTGCCGGAGGCGAGGGCAATTGCGGCGATCCGGGAGGCGGGGTATGAACCGCTGGTGCAGCGGGTGAAGAGCAACCAGCCGGCGGGGACGGTCATCGATCAGTCGCCGGCGCCGGAGGTGGAGATGGCTGCGGGGTCGCGGGTGCAGATTGTCGTGAGCGAGGGGCCGTGATGGCCGTCCCGAGGCGGTACCACCTGGTGACGCTCGGCTGCCCGAAGAACGACGTGGACAGCGCCCACCTTGCGCGGCTGCTAGAGGGCGGTGAGCTTGTGCCCGTGGCGGACCCGGGCGAGGCGGACGCGATCATCGTGAACACGTGCGGGTTCATCGAGCAGAGCCAGGCGCAGTCGATGGCGGCGGTGCGGGAGCTGGCGGCGGCGAAGCGCGAGGGCCAGGTGCTGATCGTGGCGGGGTGCATGACCCAGCTGTACGGCCGGCAGGTGAAGGAGGAGACGCCGGGCATCGACCATGTGTTCGGCGTGGGGCAGTGGCACGAGGTGGCGCGCCTGCTGCAGGTGGATGTGGACGCGATCTACGACATCCCCGAGAGCAACGTGCGGGTGGAAGGGCCGAGCGCGTACCTGAAGATTTCGGACGGGTGCGATGCGCCGTGCACCTTCTGCGTGATTCCGAAGATCAAGGGCGGGCTGCGGTCAGCTCCGGCGGGGCTGCTGGTGAAGGAGGCGCGCCGGCTGGTGGAGGCGGGGGCGAAGGAGCTGGTGCTGGTTGGGCAGGACACGACGGCGTGGGGCGAGGACCTCGGGATGCCGGTCGGGAGCGGGCTGCCGGGGCTTTTGCGGATGCTGAGCGAGGCCGTCGGGCCGGAGACGTGGCTGCGGCTGATGTACGCCTACCCGAGCCGGGTGACGCCGGAGCTGATGGCGACGATGGCGGAGCTGCCGAACGTGGTGCACTACCTCGATGTGCCGCTCCAGCACGGGAGCGAGGCGGTGCTGCGGCGGATGAAGCGGCCGCACAACCTCGAGCGGGTGTACCGGTTCATCGAGGAGCTGCGGCGGGTTATGCCGGATATCGTGCTGCGGACGTCGTTCATTGCGGGGTTCCCGGGGGAGACGGAGGCGGAGTTCGAGGAGCTGCTGGCCTTCGCGCGGGCGGTGGAGTTCGACCATGCGGGGTGCTTCACCTATTCGCGGCAGCAGTGGACGGGGGCCTACGAGATGGAGGGACAGGTGCCGGACGAGGTGAAGGCGGAGCGGCGGGCGCGGTTCATGGAGCAGCAGCAGGTGATCTCGGCGCGGCGCGCGGCACGGTTCATCGGACGGACGCTGGAGCTGCTGGTCGAAGGCGAAGGCGAGGACGAGGACGGGCTGCCGGTGGTGGCGGGGCGCACCTACCGCGAAGCGCCGGAGGTGGACGGGCTGGTGTTCGCGCGGGGGCGTGCGCGGCCGGGGGAGCGGGTGCGGGTGGCGATCGAGGATGCCTCGGAGTACGACCTCTTCGGGCGGGTGGTGCGCGAGCGGCCGGGGCGGGCAATCTCCCCGTAACACGGGCGGGGTACACTCAGCGGGGCGCGTGCCGCGCGCCGGGAGGGTGTGCTGATGAACGAATCTGTGGAGTATGTCCTCTCTGCGTGCCGGGAGCACGATGTGAAGTTCATCCGGCTCTGGTTCACCGACATCGTGGGGACGCTGAAGAGCTTTGCGATCACGGTGGAGGAGCTGGAGAAGGCGCTGGAGGAGGGGATGGGGTTCGACGGGAGCAGCATCGAGGGGTTTGCTCGCATCGACGAGTCGGACATGGTGGCGCGGCCGGACCCTTCGACCTTCCAGCTGGTGCCGTGGCGGCCGAAAGAGGCGAGTGTGGCGCGGATGTTCTGCGACATCACCTACCCGGGCGGCGAGCCGTTCGAAGGGGACCCGCGCTACGTGCTGAAGCGGCAGCTGAAGCGGGCGGCGGACCTCGGGTACACGTTCTACGTGAGCCCGGAGATGGAGTACTTCTACTTCAAGTCGGAGACGGAGCCGGTGCCGCTGGACCGGGGCGGCTACTTCGACCAGATGAGCGATGCGGGGAGCGACCTGCGGCGGGAGACGGTGCTGACGCTGGAGGCGATGGGGATCGAGGTGGAGTACAGCCACCACGAGGTGGCGCCGAGCCAGCATGAGATCACGCTGCGGTACACGGACGCGCTGACGATGGCGGATGCGGCGATGACCTACCGGCTGGTGGTGAAGGAGATTGCGGCGGCGAACGGGGTGTACGCGACGTTCATGCCGAAGCCGATCGAGGGCGTGAACGGGAGCGGGATGCACGTGCACCAGTCGCTCTTCAAGGGCGAGCGGAACGCCTTCTTCGATGAGAACGACCCGTACCACCTGAGCGCCGTGGCGAAGGGGTACATCGCCGGGCTGCTGTACCACGCGCGGGCGATCACGCTGGTGACGAACCAGTGGGTGAACAGCTACAAGCGGCTGCTGCCGGGGTTCGAGGCGCCGGTGTACCTGAGCTGGGCGCGGCGGAACCGGAGCGACCTCATCCGGATCCCGGAGTACAAGCCGGGGAAGGAGATCCACACGCGGATCGAGTACCGCTCACCGGATGCGGCGTGCAATCCGTACCTGGCCTTTGCGGTGATGCTGGCGGCCGGGCTGGACGGGATCGAGAACGAGCGGCCGCTGCCGCCGCCGGTGGAGGAGAACGTCTTCGAGATGACGCCGGCGGAGCGCGCGGCGCGGGGCATTGAGATGCTGCCGGGCTCGCTCATCGAGGCGATCGAGGTGGCGGAGAAGTCGAGCTTCCTGCGCGAGGCGCTGGGTGATCATGTGTTCGAGAGCCTGATTGCGAACAAGCGGATCGAGTGGGAGCGGTACCGGCGGCATGTGACGGATTTCGAGCTGCGGGAGTACCTGCCGATCCTGTAAGTGCGCGGAAAACTGCTCGCGCCGGTGATCGATTTCGCGTAGACTGGCGCGAGCGGGGGATGGAGGCGCACGTGAGCGAAACCGGGACGTACCGTTCGGAACTGACGGCGCGGCTGCGCTCGGCCACGGACGACATCGCGTGGGTGGTGCGCGGGCTGCTGGAGGAGCAGGCGCATTACCGGCCGGTGCCGGGAGAGTGGTCGATCCATGAGCACCTGTCGCATCTGCGGGATATGGAGCAGGAGGTGTACCTGCCGCTCCTGCGGTGGGCGACGGTGCCGGAGATGCTGGACCCGCGGGACTACAGCCGGCGGGAGTGGCGTGAGCGGCGGTACGACCCGGAGGAGCCGCTGGCGGCGATCATGGCGGACCTGCAGCGGATGCGGGACGAGGAGCTGGCGATCTTCCGGGGGATGGGCGATGCGACGTGGACGCGATACCGGACGGATACGCGCTGGGGGCCGCTGACCTGCCAGTGGATTGCGGAGGTGATGTACCGGCATACGCTCGACCACCTGCAGGGGATCATGGGGCTGGTGCAGGACCTCCACCTGGCGGCACTGGAGCCGCCGCCTATCATCGTCGGCGGGTATATTGGGGGCGGAGCCGCCCCGTGATCCGTCTTCGCAGCATCGTCCAGGTTGGCAGCGGCGGGCTCGACGCCGCGCAGGATGCGATCGGTTCGCAGGCCGACGCGATTTTGCTGAGCGTGGCGGATGCGCGGGTGCCGTTGGCGGAGGCGCGCCAGCAGGTGACGGCGGTGCTGGCGGCGGCCGGGCAGGGGGAGAAGGCGGCGCTGGTGGTGGTGAACCACCCGAAGACGCGGCTGCTGCGCGACGACCTCGACGCGATCCTGAGTCCGCTGGTGCGCGGGGTGCTGATCCCGCACGCGGTGGAACCGCAGGACGTGCGCGATACGGCGGTGTACCTGCGGGAGTTCGAGCTGCGCCGGGGGATCGAGCCGGGCGATACGAAGGTGTTTCCGGTGATCGATACGGCGCGGGGCCTGCTGCACGCGGAGCAGATTGCGATGGCGGCGCCGCGGGTCGGCGGGCTGGTGTTCCACGCGGCGCGGTTCGCGCGGGATATCGGGGCGCGGCCCGAGCAGCGGGGCGACCGGCTGGCGTATGCGCGGGGAAAGGTGGTGGCGGTGTGCCGGGGGCTGGGAATTTCGCCGCTGGTGACCAGCGACGTCCTGGAGCTGACCTACCTTGCGGAGCAGGGCTTCGCCGGGGCGATTCTGCCGGACGTGCGGTACGTGCCGACGGCGAATGCGGCCTTTGCGCCGGGCCGGCTGGTGAAGGACCGCGCGAACGCAGCGGTCGAGGCGTACGAGGCGGCACGGGCCGAGGGGGCGTGGGTGGCGCGGTTCGAGGATGAGGTGATCGATGCGGAGGCGGCGCGGAAGCTGCGCCACCTCATCGGCGAGTAGGGCGCGTCAGTCGGGCTCGGGCGGGAGGTCTTTGGCGAGCTTTTCGTAGCGGCGGGCGTACTTGCCGACATCGGGCGGCGGGCCCATGGCGGCATCGACTTCCTTCCCGTACTTCGCCTCGGCTTCGGCGATTTTGTCTTTGAGGGTCTGGTGGCGGACGAAGGCGCTGACGATGCGGCGCATCTCGTGGCCGCGTTCGTCCCCGGCCTGGGGGCAGGGCGGAGGTTCGACCTGCGCGAGGACGGACCGGGTGAAGACCTCGGTCATGGCCCCGCATTTCGCGCACTTGAACTCGTAGAGCGGCATGCGCGCATGCTACCGCGGCGAGAGCCGGCCGAGAAGAAGCGGGGAAGCGTTTCGCTGGCGCAGCGGTGCGTTACCCGTGGCGCCCGGGGACGGCGTCGCGGGCGGCGAGGTAGTGCTCGGCGCTGATGGCGGCGGTGGCGCCGTCGCCGGCGGCGCTGATGAGCTGGCGGGCGGCTTTCGTGCGGAGGTCGCCGGCGACGAAGAGGCCGGGGACGGCGGTGGACATGTCGAGGTCGACGATGGCGTGGCCGCCGGGGTCGAGGTCGACGAGGCCCTTGAGGAGGTGGCTGTTCGGGGTTTGGCCGATGAAGATGAACACGCCGTCGATGGGGATGGTCTCGGTTTCGCCGGTGACGACGTTGCGGAGGCGGACGCGTTCGACGCTTTCAGCGCCTTCGATGGCTTCGACGACGGTGTTCCAGCGGAAGCGCATCTTCGGGTTGGCGAAGGCGCGTTCCTGGAGGATGGCGCTGGCGCGGAGGGTATCGCGCCGGTGGACGACGGTCACGGTGCTGGCGTAGCGGGTGATGAAGAGGCCTTCGTCGATAGCTGAATCGCCGCCGCCGACGACGATGACGTCCCGGCCGGCGAAGAAGGCGGCATCGCAGGTGCCGCAGTACGAGACGCCGCGGCCGGTGAACTCGGCTTCGCCGGGGACGCCGAGCTTGTTGTAGTCGGCGCCGGCGGTGACGATGACCGCGTCGGCGGTGACGGTGCGCTCTGCGGTGGCGATTTCGAAATTGCCGCCGGGGAGGCGCTGGAGGCCGGTGACGGGCTCGTAGGCGAACTCGGCGCCGAACTTCTCGGCCTGGCGGAACATGAGCTGGGCGAGGTCGAAGCCGTTAATCCCGTCCGGGAAGCCGGGGTAGTTTTCGACGATGTCGGTGGTGGCGATCTGGCCGCCGATGACCTTGCCTTCGAACAGGATGGTTCTGCGGCGGGAGCGGGCGGCGTAGATGGCAGCGGTGAGCCCGGCGCCGCCGGCACCGATGATGGCGATGTCGTAGTCGCTCATGGGGATGCTCCGGGGAGAAGGAGCGGCCGCCGGGCGTACCCTGGCGGCCGCTGGCGAAGCGAACGGCGGGGGCGCCTCAGGCGAGGGCTTCGTCGAGCCGCTTCTTGAGGTCGCTCTTGGGGCGGAAGCCGACGATGGTGCCCTTCAGCTCACCGCCCTTGAAGATGAGGAGGGAGGGGATGCTGCGGATCCCGAACTTTGCGGGGACCATCGGGTTTTCGTCGGTGTTGATTTTGAGGAAGTTGACCTTGCCGGCGTACTCCTGGGCGAGCTCTTCGACGATGGGGGCGACCATGCGGCAGGGGCCGCACCAGGGGGCCCAGAAATCGACGAGGACAGGGAGGTCGGACTTGACGACGTCGGTTTCCCAGGTGGCGTCGGTGACTTCGCGAACTTCGGACATTGGGGTGTTCCTTTCCGGCCGGCTGGCCGCGGGGGATTGCGGTGGAGTACCGGTAGTGCGACTATACCCCCGAGGGGTATCGAAGTCAACCCTCAACGGGAGGGGCAGGTGAACGATGAGGAGATGAAGCGGCTGCTCGACCGTCTGGCGCGGGTGGAGGGGCAGGTGCGCGGGCTGCGGAAGATGCTGGAGGAGCAGCGCTGCTGCGAGGATGTGCTGACGCAGCTGCTGGCGGCGCGGTCGGGGCTGGAGAGCGCGGGGCAGCTGGTGCTGGAGCGCCACCTGAACGACTGTGTGCTGGGCGGCGCGGAGGTCGACGAGCGGACGAAGGAGGCGCTGCGGGAGACGCTCCGGCTCTGGAGCCGGCACAGCGGGCCGGCGGGCTGACTCAGGCGGGCTGTTCGGCGGCCCAGCGGGCGGCGAGCTGCCGGAGGAGCCGGGCGGCGTGCTCCATGGCGCGGGCAGGGTCGGGTTCGAGGTCGGCGATGGTGCGGGCGCCGGGGAGTCCGGCGCGGCCGGCGAAGATGACGACCGGTTTCCCGGCGGCGCGGGCGGCCTCGGCGACGCGGCCGGTGACTTTGCCGGCGAGCGACTGGGCGTCGTAGCTGCCCTCGCCGGTGATGACGAGGTCGGCGGCGGCGAGCCGCTCGGCGAAGCGGGTGACGCGGGCGACGACGTCGAAGCCGCTTTGGATGGCGGCGCCGAGGAAGGCATGGAGCCCGCCGGCGAGGCCGCCGGCAGCACCGGCGCCGGGGAGGCCGCGGAGGTCGACCCCGGTGGCGCGGCGGACGACGGGGGCGAACCGTTCGAGCGCCTCTTCGAGGAGGGCGACCTCGGCGGGGGAGGCGCCCTTCTGCGGGGCGAAGACGCGGGCGGCGCCTTCGGGACCGCAGAGCGGGGAGCGGACATCGGTTGCGACGACGATGGGGAAGCTGCCGAGCCACCCGGGCGGGCGCCAGTCGACCCGCTCGAGGCCGGCGAGGGCGGCCCCGCCGGGCGGGAGTTCGGCGCCGGACATGTCGAGGAAGCGGGCGCCGAGGGCGCGGAGGGCGCCGGCGCCGCCGTCGGTGGTGGCGCTGCCGCCGACGCCGATGAGCATGCCGGCGGGCTGGCCGGCGGCGGCATCGGCGATGAGTTCGCCGACGCCGTAGCTGTCGGCGCGGAGGGCGTCCCGCTCGGCGGGTTTCAGATGGAAGAGGCCGTTCGCCTGGGCGGCTTCGATGACGGCTTCGCCGCTTTCGCGGAGCCGGAGGTAGCGGCCGAGGACGCGCCGGCCGAGGGGGTCGTGGACGACGGCGGCGCAGGTATCGGCGCGGACGGCGCGGCGAAGGGCATCGAGCAGACCGGGGCCGCCGTCGGAGAGGGGGAGGAGGTCGATGGTCCAGGCAGGGCGGGCCTCGCGGACCCCGGCGGCGATGGCGGCAGCGGCTTCGTCGGCGGAGAGGCTGCCCTTGAACTCCTGGGGTGCAACGAGGACGCGCACGTCAGCTCATCCAGAGGCGCCAGGCGGCGATGAGGACAATGGCGATGATGTAGCCGTAGGCGACGTTGCGGACGAAGCGGAGGGTATGGCGGGCCTGCCGGTTGCGGAAGACGACGGCCATCACGATGGTGACGGCGAAGAAGGTGACGACCGCAAGGGCGAGGAGCGACTTCATCCGGGAGGGGGCCGGGCCGGGGGCTCAGCTGTCGCCGACGACGGTGCGGCTGGCGAACTTCCAGCCCTCGGCGGTGCGGACCAGCTCGTCGCGGTAGATGGCGGTGACGAGGATGGATGCGGGCGGCTGTTCGCCTGGCGCGAGGCGGAGGAGCATGAGGTAGCAGCTGCCGGCGGCGTTGTCGCCTTCGCCTTCGAGGACGAGGTTGTTGGTCCAGTGGCGGGCCTTCATGCGGGTGGCGAAGGCGTTGCCGAAGGCTTCGAGCTGCTCGCGGCCCTGGAAGTTCCCGGTTGCGGAGGAGAACCTGCCATCGGGGGTGAAGCAGGCGGCCCAGGCGGCGCCGTTGCCGGAATCGATGGCATGGTTGTAGCGGGCGTAGAGCTGCTGGATGGCGAGCTGGTCTTCGACGGAGAGGGGCATGGACGGGACCTCCGGTGGGATGGCGGGCACGGCGCCCGGCTGCTGGCGTACGATAGGGCAATCGCGGGAGAAGGGCACACCAGGATGCGCGCGACGACGGTGATGGGACTGCTGGCCGGGCTGGCGCTGCTGGCGGCCGGCTGCGGCAGCGACGGGAGCAGCTACCCGGAGGGGCTGCCGGACGACAGGTACAACCTCGAGGCGATGTCGCTGCTGGCCGAGGACCTTCCGCCGGGGTTCGAGAAGCAGACGCCGGGGGAGTTCGCGAACGAGGCGTGGGCGGCGATCTTCCAGACCGAGGACGTGGAGGCGAAGCTGCGCCAGCTGGAGGCGCAGGGGCGGCTGCGGAACTACGTGTCGCTGTTCGGGCCAAAGGGGCTTGGGCCGGTGCTGGCGGTGACGGCGATTTCGACGCTGTACGCCGACGCGGGCGCTGCGGAACGGTCGCTCAAGGAGTTCGCCTGCGGACTGCCGATTGAGGCGAAGGTGCAGCTGGAGCCGCTGCTGGTGCCGGAGCTGGGCGACGGTGCGAGCGGGTTCCTGGTGCGGCAGTCGGAAGCGGATGCGCCGACGTTCGTCGACACGACCGTCTGCTTCCGGACGGGGCGGGTTGTGCACGCGATCCAGGCGACGAGCGTAGCGGGGGTGGAGGACATCGGGTTCGTGATCCGGCTGGCGGAGCGGATGCTGGCGCGGACGGATGCGGCGTTCGCGAAGCCTGAGGGTTAGCCGCCGGGCGGCTCGCGGCGGAGGGCGTAGATGGTGCGGCCGCGCGCGCAGAGGATGCGGCGCTCGTCGAAGATGGAGACCTCGGCGTAGACCATGGTGCGGCCCTTGCGGACGATGGTGGCCTCGGCGGTGGCGCGTGCGCCGTGGACGGGGCGGAGGTAGGTAATGCCGAGGTCGGCGGTGCCGTTGGGGACATCGCCGGGTTCGAGCGAGGCCTGGAGGGCGAAGAGCATGGCGATATCGACCATGGCGGCGAGGACGCCGCCGTGGACAGCACCGCCGACCCCGGAGAGGGTCGCCGGCGAAGTGCGGAGGGCGATGCAGGCGAACCCGGGCCTGGCCTCGGTCAGCTCCAGGCCGAGGAGACGGTGGAGTTCGGTGGCGGCGAAGCGCTCGGCGAGGTGCGCGGGGACATCGGCCATGGCGGTCACCAGGTGGCAGCGGAGGGCTTCGGCGCATCGGGCGGTGCGGCGCCGTAGTCGCCGAAGGGGCCGTCGCGCCAGTCGAGGGCGGCCTTGAGGCCTTTTTCGCGGGCGATGCGGCCGAAGGTTTCGCCGCCGGGGCGGACGCGACCGAGCTCCTGGATATCGCCGCCGACCTGGAGGGAGGTGCGGAAGCCCATGATTTCGTAGACGCGATTGATCTGGCGCTTGGTCATCTGGAGCATGGGGCCGTCGATGTTGGCGATCCGCTCGGCGAGGGATTCGGTGACCTCGCAGAGGCGGTCGATGGGGACGGCGCGGTTGGCCCAGCCGAGTTCGACGGCTTCGCGGCCGGTGACGCTGTCGCCGGTGTAGAGGAGCTCGCGGACCTTGCGCATGTGCATGTGCCACGGGTGGTAGATGATGTCGACCGGGGTCATGGCGCGGACGGGCGGGTAGCCGATGATGGCGTCTTCGGCGACGACCATGAGGTCGCACATGGAGGCGAGTTCGGTGCCGCCGGCGAGGCAGTAGCCGTGGACCTGGGCGATGACGGGTTTGGTGCACTCCCAGATCTGCCAGTAGCCGCTGAGGAGGTGCTGGGGCCACTGGCCCTGGCCGGGGTGGATGGGGCCGACGTTGGGGAGGCCGGAGCGCTTTTCGACGTAGTCGCGGTCGTCGCTGGTTTGGGAGATGCCGGAGAGGTCGTACCCGGCGGAGAAGGCGCGGCCTGAGCCGCGGATGATGATGGTGCGGACCCCGGGGTCCATTTCGAAGTCTTTGAGGGCGTCGAAGAGCTCAGCGCGGAGGTTGTGGCTGAGGGCGTTCATCTTTTCGGGGCGGTTGAGCTGGATGATGCCGTGGCGCTGCTGCTTGATGGTGAGGATGTCGCGGTAGTCCTTCATGGCAGCGGGGATTGTGGCGCGGCGAGCGGAGGCTGTCGACGTGGTCAGGCCCAGACGGCGTCGATGAGGGCGTCGGGGATATCGAAGACGGCGGGGCCGTCGGGGAGGTGGAGCGGCTCTTCGCGCAGCCAGCGGGGGAGGCGGTCGTCGGCGCGGGTGAAGCCGGCGCGGCGGTTGAACTCGCGCTCGGCGTCGATGGCGGCGCGGGCCATGCGGAGGATGGCTTCGTCGTCGCAGGGGATATCGAAGCGGGCGCTGGCGAAGGCGGCGAGGTCGGCCGGGAGGGCGTTGGTGAACTGGCAGACACCGGCGGAGTCGATGGCCATCATGACGAGCTGTTCGTGGCGGCTCTGCTTGACGAGGGTTTCGGCGTTCACGCCGCGGGCGGTGACCATGCCGGCGGTGTGGTCAGCGCCCTGGGGGCTGGTGGCGTAGGTGATGCCCATGCCCTTGAGGGTGCGCGGCTCCCAGGCGGGGAGGCCCTGGCCCTTGACGGCGGGGACACGGTCGATACCGAAGGTTGCGGCGGTGTGGACGGTGCCGTTGCCGATGATGCGGCCGAGGGGGGTGCCGGCGCGGACCTCTTCGAGGAGGCGCTTCGTGCCCTCCCAGTCGCCCCAGGGGAGGACGCCGGCCTCCATGGCGACGCCGATGGCGTTGCCGACCTCGATGGTGTCGAGGCCGATGTCATCGCAGAGGCGGTCGAGCTCGGCGACGGCGTCGGCGGGGCCGATCTCGAGGTTGGAACCGAGGAGGGCGATGGTTTCGAATTCGAGGGCGGTGGTGACGTGGTTGCCGTGCTCGTCGTTGAAGAGGATGGCGCACTTGATGATGCAGCCGGCCATGCAGGGGAGCATTTTGCCGCCGCGGGTGGCCCCGAGCTCTTCGATGTGCTGGCCGGAGATGGTGTGGGCGCGGTCCCACGTGCCGAAGCGGTGGTTGCGGGTGGGCATGGACTGGATGTTGTCGCGGTTGACGAAGCGGACGACGCCGGCGGTGCCGACGGAGGAGAGGTTGTGGGTGCGGGGGTCTTCGAGGACGAGTTTGGAGAAGCGGGTGACGTGCTGGCGGAAGTCGTCTTTGCGGAGGCCGGGGATGGTGCGGGACGCGCCGGTGTCGTCGACGACGATGGCTTTGAGGCCCTTGGCGCCCATGACGGCGCCGGGGCCGCCGCGGGCGGCGTGGCGGGTGGGACGCCCCTCGGGGTCGGTAACGGCGACGGAGGCGGCGGCCATGCGGTGTTCGCCGGCGGGGCCGATGGTGGCTGCGGCGCGGGCGCCGGTGGCTTCGCCGACGAGTTCGCGGTGGAGGTCGTAGTTGGAACGGCCGGCGAGCTCCGGCGCGGGGACGAGCCGGACCCCGTGCTGGTCGATGTCGAGCCGCTGCCAGCCGGATTGCGAGGCGCCGGAGATGACGAGGGCCTTGATGCCGAGGCGGGCGAGGCGATGGCCGAGCTGGCCGCCGACGTTCGCCTCTTTGACGCCGCCTGTGAGGGGGCTCTTGAAGACGAAGGATGTGCGCCCGCTGGTGGTGACGGCGGTGCCGCCGAGGAAGCCGGGGCAGATGTAGAGGCGGGCGTCGCGGTGCAGCGGGTGGATGGCCGGGTCGGTCTCTTCGAGGAGGAAGGTAGCGCCGAGGGCGCGGCCGCCGAGGAAGCGGAGGCGCTCGGGGGCACGTTCTTCGGTGATCTCGCCCGTGGTCATGTCGACCCGGACGATGCGGTCGATTTCCATGGGGGCTCCGGGACGGTTGCTTTAGCGGGCATCCTACACAATGCGCGGGGGGATGGTCAGCGGCGGCACCGGAACGCCGGCGGGCGGCGCCTATACTTGGGGCATGCGCTGGTGGGAGTTCGAATCGGTTATCGGGAGCGACGTCGTTGCGCTGGTGCGGGGCGCGGCAGCGGAGGCCGAGCGGCGGAGCGCGCTGACGCCGGAGGTCGTGCGGGCGATTGTGGATCGGGGATGGTTCAAGGCGTGGGTGCCGCGGGAGTTCGGCGGGCTGGAGCTCGACCTCGAGGCGGGGCTGCGGCTGTTCGAGGCGGCGGGCTGGGTCGACGGGTCGTTCGGGTGGAGCGTAATGATCGGGGCCGGCGGCGGCGTGTTCGCGGGGCTGATGCGGGAGACGACGGCGCACGCGGTGTTCGACCCGAAGGAGGCGGTGATTGCCGGCTCGGGAAACCCTCGCGGGACAGCGGAGCGGGTGCCGGGCGGCTACCGGGTCAGCGGGCGGTGGCTTTGGGCGAGCGGCGCCCCGTGGGCGACGACGTTCACGGCGAACTGCGTCGTGACCGAAGGCGGGCAGCCGGTGCCGGGGGCGAACGGCGGGCCGCTCATCCGGGCGATGGCGTTCGAGCCGGCGCAGGTGCGGATTCACGAGACGTGGGATGCGAACGGGATGCGGGGCACGGCGAGCCACGACATGGAGGTCATTGACGCCTTCGTGCCTGAGGAGCGGATGTTCTCGGTGTTCGAGGGGGAGCCGTGGCACCCCGGCACGGTCTTCCGGGTGCCGTTCGTGGAGTTCGCCGAGGCGACGACGGCGTCGGTGCTGCCGGGGGTGGCGCTGCGGCTGTTCGAGCTGGTGGCGGCCTCGCTGCGGGAGCGGACCGAATACGGGGGACCGCGGCTGATGGCCGAGCGCGACGATGTGCGGAGCCGGATGGCGGAGGCGCTGGTGACGGTCGAGGCGGGGCGCACGCTGCTGTTTGACGCGGCGCGGCAGACGTGGGCGGAGGCGGAGCGGGGCAGGCCGGCGCCGGCGACGCTGGCGCGGCTTTCGCTGGCGGCGAATTTTGCGGCCGCGGGCGCGCTGCGGGCGGGGGCCATCGCGGCCCCGCTCGGCGGAATGGCGCTGAACCAGCGGGCGGACGAGGCCGGGCGGGCATGGCGCGACCTCCAGACGGCGGGGCAGCACGGGGCGATCCGCCCGACCGGGCTGGCCGTGCGGGGCGCCGAGCTGCTGGCAGAGTGACCGGCGCGGGAGGCGCAGGGGCGCCTATACTCGCGGCATGACTCTGCCGCGGCTGCTGGTGACGATGGGCGACCCGAACGGCATCGGCCCGGAGGTGGTCGCGAAGGCGCTGGCGCGGCCGGATGTCCGGGCGGCGGCGGAGGTGCAGGTCGTCGGGCTGCGCGACGTGCTGGCGCCATGGCTCGAAGCTGTCGGCGCGCGGGAGGTTGCGGTGGTGGAGCCGGCCGAAGCGCCCGCGTTCCGGGTGCGGCACGGGGTGGTCGATGCGGAGGCGGGGCGGCTGGCGCACCGGTGGGTGGAGTTCGCGGCCGCGGCGTGCCTTGCGGGCGAGGCAGACGGGATGGTGACCGCCCCGGTGAACAAGGCGGCGTTCGCGGCGGCGGGCATCCGGGAGACCGGGCACCAGGAGGTGCTGCAGCGGGTGAGCGGAGCAGAGCACGTCGCGACGATGCTGGTGACCGGCGGCCTGCGGTGCATGCACCTGAGCACCCACAAGCCGCTGCGCGAGGCGTGCGTCTACGTGACCCGGGCGAACGTGCTGCGGGCGATTGCGCTGACGGACCGGGAGTTCCGCCGGTGGGGGTTTGCGCGGCCGCGGATCGCGGTGGCGGCGCTCAATCCGCACGCGGGCGAGGGCGGACTGATCGGCCGGGAGGAGATCGAGGAGATCGGGCCGGCGGTGGAGGACGCCCGTGCGCAGGGGGCGGACGCGCAGGGGCCGTTCCCGGCGGACTCGGTGTTCAACCGGGCGATTGCGGGGGAGTTCGACGTGGTGGTGGTGATGTACCACGACCAGGGGCACATCGCGATAAAGGTGCACGGGTTCGAACGGAGCGTGAGCGTGAACCTCGGGCTGCCGTTTGTGCGGACGAGCGTGGACCACGGGACCGCGTTCGACATCGCCGGGCGCGGGGTTGCGAACGGGGAGAGCATGGCAGAGGCGATCCTGCTGGCGGCGCGGCTCTGCGGGGGCGGGAGCCTGGCGGGCGGGGGCGGCGGGTGAGCCGCGCGGGGGAGATTCCGCTCGAGCCGCCGCTCGTGCGGGCGCCTTCGACGGTGCCGGCGCGGGAAGACCGGTCCTACCTGGGCTACATCGCCGCGGCGCTGGCCTTTGCGCTGGTCGGGGGGTTCGCGCTGGCGACCTGGATGCCGCTCGCCGCGGCCGGTGCGGTGCCCGGGATCGAACGGACGCCGCGGCTGGTGCAGGCGCACGGGTGGCTGCAGCTGCAGGGCTGGGCGGGGCTGTTCGTCGCGGGGATGGCGATCCGGGTCGTGCCGCGGTTCGTCGGCCAGCGGCCGGTGCCTTCGCGGGCCACCGTTCCGCTGCTCGGGCTGCTGGCCGCGCCGCTGGTGGTGCGGCTCGGTGTTCTGCCGTGGGTTGATGGAGGTGCGGCGCGGGCGGCAGCGCTGGCAACGGGGTGGACAACGGCGGCCGGCTGTGCCGGCGTGGGCAGCATCCTGGCGGTCACGCTCTGGCGGGGGAGACGCGGCAGCGAGGCCTGGCGGCTCTTTGTTGCGGCGGGCGCAGGGTGGTGGCTGGCATGGGCGCCGCTGGCGGCGTGGTGGGGCTGGCGAGCTGCCGATGGCGGCGGCCTGGCGCCGGCGGCCTTCGACGACGGGCTGGCGTGGGCGGTCATGCTCGGCCCGATCGGGAACTTCAACCTCGGGGTGCAGAGCCGGGCGGTGCCGGTGTTCTTCGGGCGGCGGCCGCCAGGGACGCGGGCGCTGGCCGGGCCGTGGGTGCTGGTGAACGCGGGGGCAGGGGCGTTCGTGCTGGCGATGGCGCTCGAGGGGACGGCAGGGGCGCGGGCGGCGGGCGCGGGCCTCGTGCTAGGCGGCGCGGGCCTCAGCTGGGGGCTCCCGATCGCAGGGGCGGTGCGCGGCCGTGCGCACCGGCTGCGGCCGCGGGCGCGCCCGGCGGCGAAGTTCGTGCTGGCGGCGAACCTGGCCGGGGTGGCCGCGGGCCTGCTGATGGTGGCAGCCGGCGCGGCGATGGCGGCTGAGGGGAGCTACGCGGCGGCGCCGCTGCGCGATGCAGCGCGGCACCTGTTCGGCCTGGGGCTGATTACGATGCTCATCCTCGGGATGGCGCGGCTGATTGCGCCGGTGTTCGCGGTGGCGCGCACCGAAAGCCGGGGCGCCGGCCTCCGGGAGCAGGCGCCGTTCTGGCTGCTCGCCGTGGCGCTGGTCGTGCGGGCGGGAGCGGGGCTGGCTTCGGGCACGGCGAGCTATGAGGCGTGGATGCACGCCGCGGCGCTGGCGGGGGTCCTGGCGTGGCTGGCGATTGCGGTGTTCGCGGCGGACGTGCTGACAGCCGCCCGGAACGAGGCGAGGAACCTCGCGGCGATCGATGCGGCTGCGCTGGGCGGGAAGCGGTAGCGCGGCGGAGCGCGCGGTCAGTAGGGCAGGCCGGGGAGGCCGAAGAGCGTGCGGGCGTAGCTGGCGCGGCCGAGGTGCCCGTTGCCGTGCCCGATGAGGCCGTGGAGGATGGCTTCGATGCGGGGGACCGGTCCCCAGGGGCGGATGACCTGCACTTCGCGGAGGTAGGCCTCGCTCATGGCCGCGATGCGGGGCACGACGGCGGCCTCGACGGCGCGGGTGTACTCGTCGAACTCCGAGGGCGGCGGGAAGCGCATAGCGTAGGCGTCGCGCGGGTCCTGGCCGGTGCCCTGGTCGACGCGGGGGAGGTTCCAGCGCTCGTGGAAGGCGTGCTGGAGCCAGACGGGCTGCTCGCGTTCGAAGACGAAGTGGATGATGTTGTCGATGGTGCGGACGACGTGCCAGACGTCCCAGCCGATGGAGTTGGTGATGCCGCCGCGGGTATCGCAGAGCTGTTCGACGGTGAGGCCATCGGTGGCGCGGAGGGCATACTGGAGGACGCGGCCGACGACAACGGAGAGCTGGGTGGGGGTATCGGGGGGATTGCCCATGCCGGGCAGGTTCGGGATTTCGGGCACGGGGAGACCTCAGCGCAGGGGTGGGGCGATTCTGCCAGAGGGCAGGGGCGGCGTCAGCCGGTGAGGGGCGGCGGTGACGGGGCGCGGGAGGCCGCGGGCATCGCGGCCGCGGGGGGTCAGCGGAGCCAGGCTGGCTGGGACGGGCGGCGGGGAGCGGACGGAGGGGCTGATTGCGTTTGCCCATCCGAACCGCCGGTCGGGGCTTCGGCGGGCGGCGCAATTGCTGCATCCAGGGCCGAAGCATCGGGATATTCCCCGATGACCGGAGCATGGCCGGAGCCCGATAATCCGGGCGCAATGCGTGGCAGGGGCGACGGGCGCCGACGGGACGTCCCCGCGGCTGCTGGGGGGGATAGCCTGCTGCGCGCGGCGCTCGAGGCGGCCCCGGATGGCATCATTGTTGTGGCAGCGGATGGGCGGGTGGTGCTGTACAACGCGGCGTTTCTCAGGCTCTGGGGGCTCGACGCAGCGGTTATGGAGCTGGAGCGGCCGGCACTGCGCCGTGCGGCGGCCGCACGCCTGGTGCGCGACCCTGAAGCGTTCCTCGCGGAGGCGGAGGAGGTGCAGGCCAACCCATACGCGGTGATGCATCGGCTGGTCGAACTCGTGGACGGCCGGGTCCTGGAGATGCACTCGCGCCCGCTTGAGCTCAGCGAGCGGGAAGCCGGTCGCATCTGGCATTACCGCGATGTGACGGAGCTGGTTCGAACACGGCAAAAGCTGGAGGCCGCGACGCGGCTGGCGGAGGCGCAGTTCGAAGGGGCGCCGTACGGGATCATTGTGATAGCGCTGGACGGCCGGTTCCTGCGCGCGAACCGGCGGTTCTTCGCAATGACGGGGCTCGATGCGACGTGGGCAGAGCTGCCGCCGCCGGAGCGGGCGGCGTGCCTCGAGGCGCTGGCGAAGGAGCCCGAACGGGCGCGGGCGTTCAACGCCCGCTGGCGGGAACAACCGGGGACCTCGTTCTCAGAGCTGTTCGAGCGATGCGATGGGGCCTGGTTCAAGGTAAGCACGCAGCCGCTGAGGGCTGGCGGCGGCGAGGTGCTTGGGCAGGTGTTCTTCTACGAGGATGTGACTGCACAGGTCGTGGCGGAGCAGGCGCTGGCCGAGAGCGAGGCCCGACTCCGGACGATGATCAACGAGATGGAGACGGGGATCACGGTGGTGAACCGGCAGGGGGTCATCACGCACGCGAACCCGGCAGCGGCGCGGCTGCTGGGCCTGCCGGCGGACCAGGTTGTCGGGCGGGCCGTGGACTGGAGCTGGGGCGCGGTGCGGGAGGACGGCAGCCCGTTCCCGCCTTCGGAGATGCCGGTCAACTTCGCGATGACGACCGGGGCCGCGGTACGGGGCGTGGTCATGGGGCTGCCGCTGGGCGGCGGGCAGCTGCGCTGGCTGCTGGTCTCGGCGGCGGTGCTGCGGCGCGGCCCGGCCGGCGAGCCGCAGGAGGTGGTGGCGACCTTCACGGACTATACGGACCAGAAAGAGCGGGAGGGGCTGCTGGCGAAGGCGCGGTTCCTGGAGAGCTTCGCGGCGCTCTCGGCCGGGGTTGCGCACCGGCTGAACAACGACCTGACGGCCATGCTCGGGAATGCGTGGCTGATGCGGCAGGAGGGCCCGCTGACGCCGGGGCAGGAGGAGGCGGTGGCGGCGATCGAAGCCGTCGCGCGGGACGCGGCGTACCTCGTGGCCGACCTGCGCGCTGCGGCGACCGGGAGCGACGAGGCGAAGGGGCCGGTCGAGCTGGACGTCTGCCTCGGGCGGGCGCTCATCCAGTTCCCGGAGGCGGAGCGGCAGCGCGCGGCCGTGGTGCTGAGTGCGGGGGTGCCGCGGGTGCTGGGCCGGCCGCGGGCGCTGGAGACGGCGTTCCAGCATGTGCTGGCGAACGCGTTCGAAGCGACGCGGGGGCCGGTGGAGGTCCGGGTGACGCGGCTGCGGGTGCGGGACGAGTTCCGCCTTTCGACGCCGGGGCGATGGGAGCCTGCGCGCATTCCGCCGGGCGAGTACGCGGCGGTGTTCGTGGAGGACGCGGGCGAGGGGATTGCGGAGGAGCACCTCGGGCGGATTTTCGAGCCGTTCTACTCGACGCGGTTCGCCGGGCGGGGCCTCGGCCTGCCGGCCACGGCAGGGATCGTGCGGGAGCACGGCGGGTACATCGGGGTACACTCGGCGCCGGGCCGGGGGACGACGGTGGTGCTCGCGTTCCCGGTGCCGGCGGAGCGGCCGGAGGGAACGTGAGGGCGGGCCGGCTGCCATGCCGGTTGGGCCGGGGCGTGGTTCAATAGCAGCCCAGGCTGCAGGAGGCACGACCCGATGGACTTCGCACTTTCGGAAGAGCACCGGCTGATTAAAGAGACCGCCCGGCGGATTGCGCGCGAGGTGATTGCGCCGCGCGCGAAGGAGGTCGATGAGACCGGGGAGTACCCGCACGACTTCTTCGAGGCGTTCAAGAAGGCGGGGCTGCTGGGGATGGCGATCCCGGAGTCGATGGGCGGCACGGGGAACGGCATCCTGCCGCTCTGCCTGGCGATCGAAGAGGTGGCGAAGTACGAGTGCGGGGCCGGGCTGATGCTGGTCCTGAGCGGGCTCCCGACCCGGCCGATCGTGTTCGGGGGGACGCCGGAGCAGCAGCAGCGGTGGCTGCCGGCGCTCGCCGCCGGTGATGCCAAGGCGGCGTTCTGCCTGACCGAGCCGGACCACGGTTCGGATGCGGCGAACCTCGAGACGCGGGCGGTCCGCGACGGGGACCATTACATCCTGAACGGGAACAAGGTGTACATCTCGGGCGGGACGGTGGCGGACTACCTGACGGTGTTTGCGCGGACGGGCGGCCCGGGCGCGAAGGGGATCAGCGCCTTCGTGGTGGACGCGCATGCGCCGGGGGTGCGGATCGACCGGACGGACGACAAGATGGGCGTGCGGAGCGTGCCGACGGCGCATTTCAGCTTCCAGGACGTGCGGGTGCCGGCCGAGAACCTGCTTGGGGGCGTCGAGGGGCAGGGGTTCAACGTGGCGATGCTGACGCTGAACTCGATGCGGCCGACGGTGGGCGCGCGCGGGGTCGGCCTGGCCGAGGGTGCGGCGGCCTATGCGCTGGAGTGGGCGCGGGAGCGGAAGGCGTTCGGGAGCTCGGTGATCGACTTCGAGGCGATCCAGTTCATGTTTGCGGACATGGCGATCCGGATCGAGGCGGCGCGGAACCTGGTGTATAAGGCGGCGTGGCTGGTGGACCAGGGGAAGTACACGCGGGAGTACGCGCACCATCTGTCGATTGCGAAGGCGTACGCGACGGAGGTGGCGAACCGGGTGGCGTTCGATGCGCTGCAGGTGCTCGGGGCGCAGGGGTACATGAAGGACCACCCGCTGGAGCGGCACTACCGGGATGCGCGCCAACTGATGATTGTCGAGGGGACGAGCCAGATTCAGCGGGTGGTGATCAGCCGGGCGCTGATCGACCGGAACCTGGTGTACGGCTGACGGGGGGCGGGCATTGCAGCGGGCATGCGCCCGGCTATGATTCGGGCCATGCCATACGCACCGACGAACGGGATTCAGCTGTACTACGAAACGCACGGGGAGCCGGGCGGACGCCCGATGCTTCTCGTCATGGGGCTGGGCGCGCAGATGACGCTCTGGGAGCCGGACTTCTGCGAGATGCTGGCTCGCGAGGGGTTCTATGTCATCCGGTTCGATAACCGGGACGTGGGGCTCTCGACGAAGATCGAGGGCGGGCCTCAGCCAGACCTGGCGAAGGCGCTGGCGGGCGACCATTCGACGGCCTCGTACACGCTGTGGGATATGGCGGACGACGCAGTCGGCCTCCTGGACCACCTGGGCATCGAGCGTGCACACATCGCGGGGGCCTCGATGGGGGGCATGATCGTCCAGTGCATCGCGATTCGGCACCCCGAACGCGTGCGCTCGATGACATCAATTATGTCGACGACCGGCAACCCGAACGTGGGGCAACCGCAGCCCGAAGCGATGGCGGCGCTGCTCGCCCCTCCTCCGGAGCGCCGAGAGGAAGCAATCGAACAGGGGCTGCGGACGTGGACCACGATCGGCTCGCCCGCCTACCCGGCGGACCCGGCGGAGCTGCGGGCGAGGATTGCGGCTGATTACGACCGGTGCTTCTATCCAGAAGGCACAGCCCGGCAGCTGGTGGCGATCCTTGCGACGGGCGACCGGACGGAGGGGCTCGCCCGGGTGCGGGTGCCGACGCTTGTCATCCATGGGGAGGCGGACCCGCTGGTGACGCTCACCGGGGGACAGGCAACCGCGGAGGCGATCCCGGGCGCGCGGCTGCTCACCTTCCCGGGGATGGGGCACGACCTGCCGCGGGCGCTCTGGCCGGAGTTTGTCCGGGCGATAGCCGAGCTGGCGCGGGAGGCCGATGGGGGCTGAGCGGCCGGTGCCGTTCGGGCGGCGGGTCGCGGTTTACGGGCCTGCGGGCAGCGGGAAATCGACGCTGGCGCGGGCGCTTAGGGAGCGGCTGGGGCTGCCGGTCGTGGAACTCGACGCCGTCTACCATGCGCGGCCAAACTGGCAGGACCTCTCGCGAGAGGAGTTCCGGGCGGCGGTCACCCGTATCCTTGCGGAGCACCCTGATGGTTGGGTGATCGAAGGGAACTACGCGGTGGTCCGCGACCTGGTGCTGCCGCTGGCGGAGGCGGTCGTGTGGCTGGACCTGCCGTTCGGGGTGGTCTACCGGCGGCTGGCGATGCGGACCATCGGGAGGGCGCTGGCCGGGGCGGAGCTGTGGAACGGCAACCGGGAGACGCCCCGGCAGACGTTCTTCTCGCGGAACTCGATGCTGCTGTGGGGGCTGACGGCCTTCCGGCGGACGGGCCGGGGCGTAGAGGAATCGCTGCGCACGCTGCGGCGGCCGGGGGTGCCGGTGTACCGGCTGCGGACGCCGGGGCAGGCGGCCTACCTGCTGCGGAATGCCCGGCCTGCGGGCGGGGCGCACGGGCCGGCGCCGACCGGGTAGGATGTCGGCACCACGGAGAAGGAGGCGCCTGGTGGAACGGATTCGCGACGGAGACCTGGAGATAGTCATCGGCGGGCCGACGGGCTACGGGAACAACGTGTACGTGGTGGTCGACCGGGCGACGGGCGAGGCGGCGTTCATCGATGCGCCGGGCGACCCGGAGGCGAACATGGCCGCGGCGGAGGCGGCCGGGGTGCGGCCGACGCGCATCTTCCTGACGCACGGGCACTTCGACCACACGCCGGCGATCGATGCGCTGAAAGCGGCGTACGGCGCGAAGCTGTACGCGGACCCGGCCGAGCCGGGGCTCAAGGACGGGCAGCTCGATGTGCCGGTGCGGCACGGCGAGGAGATCGCGGTCGGGAACCTGCGGTTCCGGGTGCTGAGCGTGCCGGGGCACACGCCGGCGAGCACGGCGTATCTCTGCGGGAAGAGCGTCTTCGTGGGCGACACGCTCTTCCCGGGCGGGCCGGGGCGTTCGAAGGACAATGCGGCGCTGCAGGAGGAGATCGCGTCGATCGTGCGGGAGCTGTACGCGCTGCCGGACGACACGGTGGTGTACCCCGGGCACGGACCGACCACGACGATCGGGGCGAGCAAGGCGGAGTACGCGGTCTTCGCCAGCCGGGAGCACGCACCGGACCTGTGCGGGGATGTGACGTGGCTGAACTCGTAGGGCCGCCGGATGGCTGGTGGGCCGGGCGGATCGGCGAGCCGCGGACGGTGGTGCTGAGCACGACGGGGCCGGGCGGGCGACCGCATGCGGCGGCGGTCTGGTACCTGTGGCGCGACGGCGAGGTGCAGATTGTGACGGGGCGCGGTTCGCAGAAGCACCGGAACATTGAGCGGACGGGGCAGGCGGCAGTGACGTGGCTCGACGACTGGCGGTACCTGACGGCCGCAGGACCGGTGACGGCGGAGCCGCTGACGCGGGAGGACCGGTACACGCTCTGGGCGCACTACCGCGGGCCGGAGGTCGCTGCGAAAGAGACGGCAAGCGATGCCCACGAGGAGATGGTGCTGCTGCGGCTGCGCCCGGCGCGCTGGTGGGGCCAGTGGTGATGGCGGCTTCTCCATTTCCGGGGTTGGCCGTACCCTAGCGAGCCATGGGCAAGCTCGATGGCAAGACAGCGCTAATTTTCGGCGTCGCGAACGACCGTTCGATTGCGTGGGGGATTGCGCAGGCGTTCCACCGGGAGGGGGCGAAGCTGGCGTTTTCGTACGCGGCGGAGAACCTCGAGCGGCGGGTTCGGCCGCTCGCGGAGAGCGTCGGGGCTGACTTCATCGAGCTGTGCGATGTGACGAAGGACGAGGACATCGAGCGGGTATTCGCAGCAGCGAAGGAGCGGCTGGGGACGATCGATGTGCTGGTGCACGCGATTGCCTATGCCAACCGGGAGGACCTCGCCGGGCGGTTCGTCGACACCTCGCGGGAAGGATTTTTGCTGGCACACAACGTCTCGGTGTACTCGCTGGTGGCGCTGGCGCGGGCTGCGCGGCCGCTGATGCCGAACGGGGGGAGCATCATCACGCTGACGTACTACGGGTCGCAGAAGGTGGCGCCCAAGTACAACGTGATGGGGGTGGCGAAGGCGGCGCTGGAGGCGACGGTGCGGTACCTGGCGTGGGACCTCGGGCCGGAGAACATCCGGGTGAACGCTATCAGCGCGGGGCCGATCCGGACGCTGGCTGCGAGCGGGATTTCGGGGTTCCGGGACTATCTGAAGGCGTTCGCGGATATTGCGCCGCTGCACCGGAACGTGACGATCGAGCAGGTCGGCGAGGCGGCGGTGTTCCTCGGGAGCGAGATGTCGAGCGGGACGACGGGGGACATCCTGTACGTGGACAGCGGCTACAACATCATGGGGCTCGTGGCGGAGACGCGGGAGTAGCGCGGTGGAGGCCGCCGGGTTCCGGGTGGTGCCGTACGCGCGGGAGCGGCACGGCGACGGCCCGTGGCGGGTGGTGGCGCGGGTGTTCGAGGAGTACGGGTTCCCGTTTGCGGAGGCGGACTACGACGCGGATGTGCTCTGGCCGGAGCGGCACTACCGGGAGGGGTGGTTCCTTGTGGCGGAGGCGGCGGACGGGGAGGTGGTCGGGTGCGTGGGGCTCTCGGACGAGGGCGACGGGGAGTTCGAGCTGCACCGGCTGTACGTGCTGCCGGAGGCGCGGGGGAAGGGGCTGGGCGAGCGGCTGACGCGAGAGGTGATTGGGCTGGCGCGGGCGGCAGGCGCGCGGCGGCTGGTGCTGTTCAGCGATGTGGCGTTCGAGCATGCGCACCGGCTGTACGAGCGGTGCGGGTTCCGGCGGAACCGGTTCCGGTATGCGCCGGACCCGTGGCGGAGCAGGGAATGGGGATTCGTGCTGGAGTTCGAGGAGGAACGGTAATGGCCCGGATGCGGTGTTTGTGGTGTATTGAGCCGCCGTACCAGGAGGTGGCGGTGCTGAAGTGGCGCGGCGAGGAGCGTGAGCGGCTGACGGTGCACCTGTGCCGGAAGCACCTGGCGCGGCTGAAGGAGGCCGGCCCGGCCGGCCGGGAGCACAAGGGGTGGTGGTACAAGGAGGGGTGGTGGTAGCCGGGGGCTGGCCGCCGAAAACGGTGTCAGTCCGGGCCTCTTGTGGATACCGGGCTGCAGGAGCACCATGCGGGCACCGCGGCTGAGCCCGCGGATGCCTGGAGGGAGAGCCAGTGAAACGGATTCGCATGCTCATGGTCGGGCTGGCGCTGGTTGCCGCCGTGGCGGGGTTCGCGGCCGCATCGGCCATCAAGTACGGCGAGCCGGATAACGGCCGGCACCCATACGTGGGGCTGATGGTCGCACAGGATGCGAACGGCAAGCCGCTGTGGCGCTGCTCGGGGACGTTGATTTCGCCGACGGTGTTCCTGACGGCTGGCCATTGCACAGAGCAGCCGGCCGCCCACGTGGAAATCTGGTTTGACGACGACGTCGACGCCGGATATCCGTTGAACGGTTACCCCTATACGGGGCAGGCGAGCGGGACGCCGTACACGCACCCCCAGTACGACCCGGCGGCCTTCTACCTGCACGACCTTGGCGTCGTCGTGCTGGATTCGCCGGTCGTAATGAGCGAGTACGGGCTGCTGCCGACGCTGAACCAGCTCGATGCCCTGGCCCGGGTGCGGCGGAACACGGGGGTCACCTTTACGGCGGTCGGCTACGGGCTGCAGCGGGCGTTCCCGGGGCCGGTTCCGGAGACGGCGATGCGGGTGCGGATGGTGGCCTACCCGGAGCTCGTGCAGATTAACGGCGGAATCGCCGGGACGGAATCGCTCGTGCTCTCGAACAACGCGAATACCGGCGGGACGTGCTTCGGGGATTCTGGAGGGCCCAACTTCCTCGGGAACACGCGGGTCATCGCCGGGGTGACATCGTTCGGGCTGAACGGCACGTGCAGCGGCACGGGCGGGGTTTACCGGGTGGACCGGGCCGATGACCTGGCCTGGCTGGCGACGTTCCTTTCGAATTAGCCCGGGCAGGGCACAGCAGGCGGGGGCCGGGTGACCCGGCCCCCGCTGGGCCGCAGCCGTTGCGACCGGCGGGCTCCCGCGTGCCGCGACCTGCCGGTGGGGGCTGGCGCTAGCGGAAGTGGGGGAGGACGGTCTCGGCGAAGAGGCGGGCGGGCTCGCGGGTATCGCGGCCGAAGAATTCGATGACGAACATCGTGCAGCCGAGGTCGAGGTGGCGCTGAATCTGCTCGCGGACGCGGGCAGGGCTGCCGGCGATGGCGAGCGGGCCGGTGGGGTCGCCCATGTGGCCGCCGAAGATCTTCTTTGCGGTTTCGACCATCGGAGCAGCGGCGGCCTCATCCGGTGCGATGATGACGAGGCACTGCTGGCTGATGGTGATGGAAGCCGGGTCGCGGCCGACGGCCGCGCAGTGTTCGCGGAGGACGTCGATCTTGCGGGGGAGGGCGTGGTGGTGGGCGGCGAGGTTGTTCCAGATATCGGCGTGGCGGGCGGCGATGCGGAGGAGGACTTTTTCGCCGGCGCCGCCGACGAGGATGGGCGGCCTGCGGACGGGCTTCGGCTCGCAGACGAGGTTGCGGACGTGGACGAATTCGCCGTCCATGGTGACCTCGGGCTCGGTCCACATGGCGCGGAGGAGTTCGAGGGTTTCGCGGAGCTGGCGCATGCGGGCGCCGATGGGCGGGAAGGGGACGCCGAAGTCGGTGAATTCGCGGGGCATCCAGCCGGCGCCGAGGCCGGGGATGATGCGGCCGCCGGCGATGTTGTCGATGGTGGCGATGACCTTGCCGAGGTGGGCCGGGTTGCGCATGCCGGCGGGGGTGACGAGGGTCCCGATTTCGACCCGTTCGGTGATGGCGGCGACGGCGGCGACGAGCGACCAGGCTTCGAGGATCGGGATCTGGGGCGACTGCGGGCCGTAGAGATGGTCGCAGACCCAGAGGGAATCGAAGCCCATGGCTTCGAACTCGCGGGCGTTGGTCTTCGCTTCGTCCCAGGTGCGCTTAATCTGGGGGATGGTGACGCCGAAATGGGGTGCCGGCATGGCTGGCCTCCGGTGATGCGGGTTGCAGGTGGGGACAGCCTAGCGGGCCGCGGGAGGTTGCGCGAGGGCGTTCAGCGGATGACGAAGTAGCGCGCGCCGGGGTGGTGGACGATGACGGCGGCGGTGGTCTGCTCGGGGTGCCACTGGAAGGTTTCGGAGAGTTCGACGCCGATCCGCTCGGGGCGGAGGAGGACGGCCATCTTCGTTTGCTCTTCGAGGTCGGGGCAGGCGGGATAGCCGAAGCTGTAGCGGCAGCCTTGGTAGCCGAGGGCGAAGAGCTTGCGGATGTCGGCGGCGTCCTTGCCGGCGATGCCGAGCTCCTGGCGGACGCGCTTGTGCCAGTACTCCGCGAGGGCCTCGGCGGCTTCGACCGCGAAGCCGTGCCAGTGGAGGTAGTCGCGGTACTCGTTCGCCTGGAAGAGCTCCTGGGCGAACTCGCTGGCGCGGGGGCCCATGGTGACGAGGGAGAGGGCGACGACGTCGAACTGCGGTCCGGACGGGTCGGCGGCGGCCTCTTCGAAGGAGCGGAAGAAGTCGGCGATGCAGAGGCGGCGGCCGCTTGGCTGGCGGGGAAAGCGGAAGCGGACCGGTTCGCCGACGGGCCGGCCATCTTCGACGGAGGGCCAGACGACGAGGTCGTTCTTCTCGGCGAGGGCCGGGAAATAGCCGTAGACGACGGCCGGGAGGAGGAGCTGCTCGGCGATGGCGCGCTCCTGCCAGCGGCGGAAGATGGGGCGCACTTCTTCTTCGATGAAGCGGGCGTACTCGTCTTCGGGGCGGTCGCCGCGCTGGTAGCCCCACTGCCCGCGGAAGAGCGCGATTTCGTTGATGTACGGGTAGATCTCGCGGAGGGGGATGCCGCGGACCACGCGGGAGCCCCAGAAGGGCGGGGTGGGGATGGGGACGCCGCGCTCGATATCGGAGGGGGCGTAGTCGTGTTCGGAGGGGGCGGGGGCGGCGTTCGGGTCGGCGACGCGGTCGTAGCCGGAATCTTCGTCCGTCGGGCGGCCGGCCGTGCGGGAGAGGTCGGGCAGGGGTTTGCCTTCGCGGAGGGCCGGGATGATGCGGTCGAGGGTGGCGAGCCCTTCGAAGGCGTCCTGTGCGTAGTAGACGTGGCCCTTGTAGACCTGGCGGAGTTCGTGCTCGACGTACTTCCGGGTGAGGGCGGCGCCGCCGAGGATGACGGGGTAGTGGAAGAGCTCGCGGGCGTTCAGCTCTTCGAGGTCCTCGCGCATGACGACGGTGCTTTTGACGAGGAGGCCGGAGAGGCCGATGACATCGGCGCCGACCTCCTGGGCCTTTTCGATGATATTGGAGATCGGCTGCTTGATGCCGAGGTTGTAGGTTGTGTAGCCGTTATTCGTGAGGATGATATCGACGAGGTTCTTGCCGATATCGTGGACGTCGCCGCGGACGGTTGCGAGGACGACCTTACCCTTGGACTGGCCTTCGACGCGCTCCATGTACGGCTCGAGGAAGGCGACGGCGGCCTTCATCGTCTCTGCGGACTGGAGGACGAAGGGGAGCTGCATCTTGCCGGCGCCGAAGAGGTCGCCGACCTCGCGCATCGCGGGGAGGAGGTGCTCGTTGATGATGGTGAGCGGGTCGAAGCGGGCGAGAGCCTCTTCGAGGTCGTCGTGGAGGCCGCGGCGGTCGCCGTCGATGATGCGGCGGCGGAGGCGCTCTTCGACGGGCGCGCGGTGAGCCGGGTCGCTCGCCGGGCGCTGCTCCTTTTCGGCGGTCTCGAAGAGGGAGATGAAGTGGGTGAGCGGGTCGTAGCCGTCGCGGCGGCGGTCGTAAATGAGGTCGCGGGCGGTTTCGAGCTGCTCTTCGGGGATGCGGCTGAGGGGGAGGATCTGCCGGGCGTTGACGATGGCGGCATCGAGGCCGTGCTCGACTGCTTCGTGGAGGAAGACGGAGTTGAGGACGCGGCGGGCGGCCGGCTTGAGGCCGAAGGAGCAGTTGGAGACGCCGAGGATGGTGTGGACGCCGGGGAGCTCCTCTTTGACGCGGCGGATGGCTTCGAGGGTTTCGATAGCGTCGCGGCGGAGCTCCTCCTGGCCGCTGGTCAGGGGGAAGGTGAGACAGTCGAAGAGGAGGTCGCCGGGCTCCATGCCGTAGCGGTTGACGGCGATGTCATAGATGCGGCGGGCGACGCGGAGCTTCCACTCGGCGGTGCGGGCCTGGCCCTCCTCGTCGATGGTGAGGGCGACGGCGGCGGCGCCGTGCTCCTTGATGAGGGGGAGGAGCCTCGTGATTTTCCGCTCGCCGTCCTCGAGGTTGATGGAGTTGACGATGGCGCGGCCGCCGTAGAGCTTGAGGGCGGTTTCGATGACGGCGACTTCGGTGCTGTCGAAGACGAGCGGGACGGCGACCTGCGTGCGGAAGGCGGAAACGACGCGGTGCATGTCGGCGGGGCCGTCGCGGCCGACGTAATCGACCATGACATCGATGACGTGGGCGCCTTCGGCGGCCTGTTCGCGGGCGAGGGCGACCATGCCGTCGACGTCCCCGGCGAGGAGGAGGTCGCGGAAGGCGCGGGAGCCGGTGGCGTTGGTACGCTCGCCGACGACGAGGAAGGAGGTGTCCTGTTTGATGGGGACGGCGGTGTAGAGGGAGGCGGCGGCCGGCTCGTAGCGGGTGGGGCGCTCCTTCGGGCGGGGCCGGCCGATGACGCGGATCGCCTCGGCGAACATGGCGGGGGTGGTTCCGCAGCAGCCGGCCACGATCGAGGTGCCGAACTCCTCGACGAAGATCTTCTGGTAGCGGGCGAACTCTTCGGGGGAGAGGGTGTAGCAGGCGCGGCCGTCGATGACCTCGGGGAGGCCGGCGTTGGGGCCGATGAAGACGGGCCGGCGGGAGTGCTGCGCGAGGTAACGGACATGCTCGACCATCTGCTCGGGGCCGGTGGCGCAGTTGATGCCGACGATATCGACGACGTCGAGCGGTTCGAGGGTGGCGAGGGCGGCGGCGATATCGGAGCCGAGCAGCATGGTGCCGGTCGATTCGATGGTGACGGAGGCGATGACGGGCACCCGGCGGCCGGTGATCTCCATGGCGTCGGCGGCGGCGGCGAGGGCGGCCTTCGTCTGGAGGAGGTCCTGGCAGGTTTCGACTTTGAGGACGTCGATGCCGCCTTCGAGGAGGCCGATGCACTGCTCGCGCCAGCCGTGCTTGATTTCGTCGTAGGTGATGTGGCCGAGGGAGGGGAGGCGGGTGCCAGGGCCGATGGTACCGAAGGCGTAGCGGGGCCACTCGGGTGTGGCGTAGCGGTCGCGGACGCGGCCGATGACCTGGGCGGCGAGGCGGTTCAGCTCGCGGGTGCGATCGGCGAGGCCGAACTCGGCGAGGACGACGGGGTTGGCGCCGAAGGAGCAGCTATCGACGGCGTCGACGCCCACCTCGTAGAAGGATGCGTAGATGCCTTCGAGGATGTGGGGGCTGGCCACGTTGAGCCATTCGGGGCAGCCTTCGTGGGCTTCGCCATCGGGGGCGACGTAGGCCTCGGGGCCGAGGTTGAGCGAGAGCAGCGTGGAGCCGATGGGCCCTGCGGCATAGAGCACCTGGTCCTGCAGGCGGTTGAGCAGGGGAAGGTCACGCGGTCTGTACATGGTCGGGAATCAAGCGTACACCATAGGGTGAGATGCACGACGGGTCGGCAGCGGGGATTGCAGCGGACCGGGCGGCGTACCCGGCGTACGGGGTTGGCCGGCGGGTGGTCGCCGCGCTGCGGATGCGCTGCCCGCGGTGCTGCCGGGGCGGGGTATGGGCGGGGCCGTTCCGGATGCGGGAGCGATGTGCGGTGTGCGGGCTGGCGTTCGAGCGGGAGCCTGGGTACTTCACCGGGGCGATGTACGCGAGCTACTTCATCGGGCTGTTCGTGACGCTGCCCGTGTGGCTGTGGATGCTGCTGGCCGGGGCGCCGTTCGGGGCGATTCTCGGGGCGGCGTTCGGGCTGGTGGCGCTGGTGACGCCCGCGGCGTTCCACTACTCGCGGGTGGCGTGGATGCAGATCGACGCGTACTTCAACCCTGGGACGTTCGCCGAGGATGTGCCGGGATGAGCGGCCGCTTCCGGGTGCGGGAGGCGGATGCGGAGGATGCGGAGGCGCTGGCCGAGCTGTACGCGGGGAGCGGGCTGCCGGGCGCGCCGGGCGATGCCCCGGAGGCGGCGCGGATGCTCCAGACGGGCGCTGCCTTCCTGCTGGCGGAGGATGACGCCGGGATCGCGGGCGCGGTGCGCTGGCGGGAGGAGGAGGGGGTGGCGTGGTTTGACCTGCTGCGGTCGCTGGAGCCGCCGGCGGGGGCGGAGCTGGTGCGGGCCGTGGGCCGGCGGGCGCAGGACCGGGGGCTGCGGCTGGCGCGCTGCCGGGCGCCCGATACCCCGGGCATGGCCGCCTACTTCGCCCGGCTGGGCTACCTGCCGGTGGGGCGGGAGCGGGCAGAGGACGGCCGGGCGCTGCTGGTGCTGGAGCGGCGGCTGCCGCTGCTGACGGTGCGGGAGCAGCGGCGGGGCGATGCGGCCGCGATCGCCAGGCTGACCGGCGCAGACCCGTGGCCGTTCGCGCAGGGCGCGCGCCCGGGCTGGTTCGTGGCGGCCGACGGCGAGCGGGTGGTCGGGGTCATCGGCGTGCGCGATGCTGGCGCCGGGGTGGCGGAGCTTGCGGAGCCGGTGGTGGAGGCCGGCTATGAGGGGCGCGGCCTGGAGGTGTGGATGGCCGAACGGGCGCGGGAGTGGGCCCAGACCAACGGCTTCCACACCTGCGTGCTGCCGGCAACGCCGCGGATGCGGGCGCTGCGGCGGGCGCTGGAGGACCGGCTATGGCGGCTGGAAGGCGGCCGGTTCGTCCACACGAGGCCCCGGGCGGCCGAGGGGGATGGGGCTGAGCGGTGAGCCGGGCGCCGGCGTCCAGGCGCCGCGCTGGGGGCGGAGGCCGCGGGGGAGCCAGGCGGCGGCAGCGAGGAGGCGTTCGCGGCGGAGGCGCGCCAGCTCGGCGCGGAGGGCATCGCGCTCGGCCTGGAGGTCGCGGATGTGGTCGCGCAGGGCGGCGACCAGGAGGTCCATCTCCGTGACGCGCGCGACGGCTTCGCGGCGGACGGCCTGGATCTCGGCGCGGAGGCCGGCGGGGCCGGGAAGTGCGTTCATGGCGTGGGCTCGCCGGGCGGGAGGGCATCGGGCCGGCCGAGGCGGGCCGGCGCCCACTCGCGGAGGAGGTCGCGCTCCTGGCGGAGGTCGTGGAGGTTGGCGTGGAGGGCGGCGATCACCTCCTCGAGGGTGGCGAGGCGGCTGTCGCGGCCGGCGGCGGCGAGTTCGAGCGCGCGGGCGCGTTCGATGGCGCGGTCGCGCTGTTTGCGGGCCTTGCGGAGCTGTTTGCGCAGACGGCGGTTTTCGTCGCGGGCGGCGATGATCGCGCGGACGAGGGCTGCGGGCGGGAGGGCTGCAGCGGCCTCGGGGTTGGCGGCGACGGTGTCGGGGTCGACCTCGAGGAGGTCGGACTGCTCGACGCGGAGCCGTTCGAGGGTGGACTGGAGGCGCTCGACATCCTTCCGGACCTGCCGGATGAGCCGCTCGGCGCGGACGTCGGAGCCGGAGGCCTGGCCCTTGAGGGCGTCGGGGAGGCGGAGGCCGGTTCGCTGCTGGAGGAGTTCGTCCCATGTGCCAGGGGGCTCCGGCTGCTGCCGGAGGGGGATGGGGCCGGAGCCCGGGTCGGCGGGTTCGCCGGCCGGCTCCTGGGCGGGTGACTTACGCAGCGGGAAGCGCATGGGCGGCCCCGGAGTTCACCAGTTTCTCCCGGAATATACGCCCGGATTTTCCCGGGGAGCAGGGCAGGGGCGGCGCGGACGGCCGTTCTCCACAGAGGTGCAACCGTTATGTTGCGGTCCAGGCCGGGGCGCCCGGGGGCGGTTCGCCGAGGTCGAGCTGGTAGTAGCAGGTGTCGAGCCAGGCGCCGAACTTATGGCCGGCGTTGCGGAGGGTGCCGACGCAGGTGAAGCCGAAGGCCTCGTGGAGGCGAATGCTGGCGGTGTTGGTGGAGGTGATGGAGGCGACGACGGTGCGGACGCCGATGCGGCGGGCCTCCTCGAGGAGGGCGGCGAGCAGGAGGCGGCCGATGCCGCGGCCCCGGGCAGCGGGGTCGAGGTAGATGGTGTCTTCGCGGGTGAAGCGCCAGCCGGGCTTCTGGCTCACCAGGGTGAGGTAGGCGAAGCCGACGACGCCGGCGCCGGTTTCGGCGACGAGGACGGGCTGGAGGGGGTCGCTGTGGCCGGCCCACCAGGTGCGGCGGCGCTCCATGGACCACGGTTCGGTATCCCAGGTGGCGGTGCCGTGGAGGATTTCGTGGTTGTAGATGCGGTTGATGGTCTCGAGATCGGCCTCGGCTGCCGGGCGGATGGAGAGTTCGGACACGCGGGAAGGGTAGCCGGTACAGATTTCGAACGGATTACGCGGGGCGTTCATTGTGCGATGACAGGCGTGGCGTACCATTGCGCACGAATGCGTGACGGGATCATCGGGGTGCTGGCGCTTGCGCTGGGAGCGGCGGTGACGCTGCTCGGGCTGGAGTACCTGCACTCGCGGTCGGTGTCGGTGGGGCTGGGCGTGGTGGTCGCCTATGTGGTGTGGGGCGAGCTGATGGACCTGTTCGGCTCGAGCAGGAACGATGCGCCGCTGCCGCCGGGGACGCCGCTGCTGATGGACCCGAAGTTCCGGCGGCGGGTGCTGGGGGTGCTGGCGATGGGCGGGGCGAGCGGCGTCATCCTGCTGGGGCTGCTGACGGGCGACATCGACGTGGAGAAGGTGCGCGAGTGGATTCGCGACCTCGGGGCGTGGGGGCCGGTCCTGCTGATCCTGGTGCTGGCGGTCGCGATGATCATCGCACCGATCCCGAACCCGCCGTTCATGATTGCGGCCGGGATTGCGTGGGGGACGTTCCTCGGGGTGGTGTACGCGGTCATCGGGCAGCTGCTCGGGTCGGTGGTGATTTTCGGGATTTCGCGGAAGTTCGGGCGGCGGTTCATCCCGAAGCTGATCGGGGAGGAGGGGGCGGAGAAGGTGGACCGGCTGGCGAAGGAGATGGGGCCGCACCTCGTGTTCTGGTGGCGGATGATGCCGGTGTCGTTCGATTTTGCGGCGTATGCGGCCGGGCTCACGGGGATGTCGTTCCGGCTGTTCACGACGCTGGTGTTCCTCGGCTCGATTGTGCCGACGACGGTGGTGGTGGCGTTCGGGGATTCGTTCGGGAAGTCAGTGGAGGCGCAGCTGGTCTCGGGGGCGCTGATCCTTGTGGCGCTGGCCGTGCCGTCGACGATCTTCTTCGTGCGCTACCGCCGGCAGCTGCCGCCGCCACGGGAGTGGCTGGGGCGGATGCTGAGCACGGGCGACCCTACGCCGGGGGCGTAGCGGCGCCTCCGCGGGCCTCGAGCCGCTCGAGGACGCGGTCGAGGATGAGGTGGGCAACGGCGTACTTGGAGAGGAGGGGGAACTCTTCGACGCGGCCGTCGTCGTGGAAGATGACGACCTGGTTGGTTTCGGTGCCGAAGCCGGAGCCGGGCGCGCTGACGTCGTTGGCAACGATGAAGTGGAGGCGCTTGGCGGGGAGCTTCTGGCGGGCGTACTCGGCGAGGTTGCGGGTCTCGGCGGCGAAGCCGACGCGGATGCCGCCGCCGGGGATGCTGGCGATGATGTCGGGGTTCTGTTCGAGTTCGATGACGAGGCGCTCCTGGCCGGGCGCCTTTTTGATTTTGTGATCAGCCGGGCTTGCGGGCCGGAAGTCAGCGGGGGCGGCGGCCATGATGATGGCGTCGGAATCGGCGGCTGCCTGTTCGAGGGCGATGAGCATTTCGCGGACGGTCTGCACATCGACGCGGTGGACGCCCCAGGGGGTATCGAGGGCGACCGGACCGGCGACGAGGGTGACGAAGGCGCCGCGGTCGCGGGCGGCTTCGGCGATGGCGAAGCCCATTTTGCCGGTGGAGCGGTTGCCGACGAAGCGGACGGGATCGATCGGTTCGTGGGTGCCGCCGGCGGAGACGACGATGCGGCGGCCGGAGAGGTCGCCGGTGCGCTGGCCGAGGAGCTGGCGGAGCGCGCCGAGGATTTCGGGCACTTCGGCGAGGCGGCCGGGGCCGGTGCGCCCGCTGGCGAGGCGGCCGATCATCGGCCCAATGACTTCGACGCCGCGCTCGCGGAGGGTGGCGACGTTGTCCTGCGTGGCGGGGTGCTCCCACATCTGGCTGTCCATGGCGGGGGCGACGAGGATGGGCGCGGCGGTGGCAAGTGCGGTGAGGGCGACCATGTCGCCGGCGAAGCCGTGGGCGAGGCTGGCGAGGCAATCGGCGGTTGCCGGGGCGATGACCATCGCGTGGGCGCGGCGGGCGACCTCCACGTGGGCTTCGGTTTCGGCGGCGGCGAACATCTCGACGATGACGTCGCGGCCGGTGAGCGATTTGAAGGTGAGCGGCGCGATGAACTGCGTGGCTGCGGGGGTCATGACGACTTCGACGGCGGCGCCGGCCTGCCGGAGTTTGCTCGCGAGGTCGGCGGCCTTGTAGCAGGAGATCGAGCCGGTGACGCCGAGGACGATGTGGCGCCCCTGCAGGGGGAGCTCGCGCGGGGTGAAGTCGGACATGGGCGGACCCCCGTGGTCAGTCGCGGTCGCGGTTGAGTTCGTAGATGAGGCGGAGGCCGATGAGGGTGAGGTCGCCGTTGACGATGTCGATGCAGTCGGTTTCGGAGGCGACGAGGGAGGCGAGGCCGCCGGTGGCGACGACGGGCGGGTTGCCGCCGAGTTCGCGCTTGAACCGGGCGACGAGGCCTTCGACGAGACCAACGTAGCCGAAGAGGATGCCGGACTGCATCGCGTGGACGGTATTTTTGCCGATGGCGGCGGGCGGCCGTTCGAGCTGGACGCGGTAGAGCATGGCGGCGCGTGAGAAGAGCGCCTCGCTTGCGATGCCGATGCCGGGTGCGATGGCGCCGCCGAGATAGTCGCCCTGTTCGTTGACGGCATCGAAGACGGTGGCGGTGCCGAAATCGACGACGATGACGGGGGTGCCGTAGAGGCGGCTGGCGGCAACGGCATCGATGATGCGGTCGGCGCCGAGCTGGCGCGGGTTGTCGTAGAGGATGCGGACGCCGGTGCGGAGCCCGTGGCCGACGAGGAGGGGTTCGACGCGGAAGTACTTGCGGCAGACCTGCTCGAACGTAGGGATGAGCGGCGGGACGTCGCAGCCGATGATGCAGGCGGTGATGGCGCGGGCGTCGATGTCGCTGTAGTCGAGGAGGGAGAGGATGAGGACGCCGTATTCGTCGGGGAGCTTTTCGCGTTCGACGCCGATGCGCCAGGTATCGACGAGGGTTTCGCCGTCCCAGAGGCCGATGTGGATGGAGGTGTTGCCGATATCGAAGGCGAGGAGCATGAGGTGGGTTTACCGTCCTGGCTTCGGGCCATTGGTGGCGGTCCCGGTGCCGGGGGCAGGATAGCTGAAAGAGGGTGGAGGGAGAAGGGAGCAGGGAGCGGGGAGCGGGGAGCAGGGAGCGGGGAGCGGGGAGCGGGGAGCAGGGCGGGTTTCGCACAGGTGTTCTATACTGGGGCGCTGTGCCGGGTGAGCTGTTGCGCAGGGCGCGGGCGGTGCTCCGCGATGTGTTCGGGTACGGGAGCTTCCGGCCGGGGCAGGAGGCGGTGATCGCCGACGTGCTGGCGGGGCGGGATACGCTGGTGGTGATGCCCACGGGCGGCGGGAAGAGCATCTGCTACCAGGTGCCGGCGCTGGTGCTGGAGCGGGGGCTCACGCTCGTGGTTTCGCCGCTGCTGGCGCTGATGAAGGACCAGGTGGATGCGCTGCGGGCGATGGGCGTGCCGGCGGCAGCCATCACCTCGATGCAGGAGCCGGAGGAGCAGCGGGCGGTGCTGGCGGCCTGTGCGCAGGGGCGGGTGCGGCTGCTCTACGTGGCGCCGGAGCGGTTCCAGTCGGGCGCGTTCCTTGCGGCGCTGCGCGGGCTGGAAGTCGCGCGGCTGGCGGTCGACGAGGCGCACTGCATCAGCCAGTGGGGGCACGATTTCCGGCCGAGCTATCGCGACCTCGGGGCGCTGCGGGAGCGGCTCGGCTTCCCGCCGACGGTAGCGCTGACGGCGACTGCGGACCCGCTGGTGCAGCAGGACATCACGGAGCGGCTGCGGCTGCGCGAGCCGGCGGTGCACGTGGCGGGGTTCGACCGCCCGAACCTGCGGCTCGAAACCCTCCGGGTGAGCAGCCTCGGCGAGAAGGCGGAAGCGGTGGCGGAGGAGCTGGCCGGCCTGCGGGGGGCTTCGGCGATTGTCTACTGCGCGACGCGGCGGCGGACGGAGGACCTGGCCGCCGAGCTGCAGCGGCGCGGAATCCGCTGCGCGACCTACCACGCGGGGATGGCAGACACCGACCGGCGACGGGTGCAGGATGCGTTCGCCCGGGATGCGGTGCGGGTGATCGTGGCGACGAACGCGTTCGGGATGGGCATCGACAAGCCGGACGTGCGGCTGGTGGTCCACCACGACCTGCCGGATTCGCTGGAGTCGTACTACCAGGAGGCGGGGCGGGCCGGACGGGACGGGGACCCGGCGCGGTGCCTGCTGATCTCCAGTCCGCGGGACCGGGGCCTGCGGGAGTACTTCATCGACATGGCGCACCCCTCGGCGGAGCGGGTGCTCGAGATCTACCGGGCGCTGGCGGCGGCCGAGGGACGGCGGGTGCACGTGCGCGACCTGATGCGGGAGGACGACGAGCCGGGGTTCAACGCGGCGGTGCAGACGCTGGTGGAATCGGGCGTGGCGGTCAAGCAGGGGTGGATGCTGGCAGCGACCCGCCCGGACGGCGAAGCGCTGATCGACACGGCGATGCTGGAGGCGCACCGGGAGCACTCGTTCAGGAAGCTCGACGCGATGGAGGCGTACGCGCAGTCGCGGACCTGCCTGCGGGCACGGGTGCTGGAGTACTTCGGGGAGACGCCGCCGGCAGCGTGCGGGAACTGCGGGCCGTGCCTCGCGGGGGAGCGGGGCCGCGAGGCGGAGGGCCGGCCCGCGGCCGAGGAGGCGCTCTTCCAGGAGCTGCGGGCGATCCGCCGGGCGCTGGCGGAGGCGGAGGGCGTGCCGCCGTACATCGTGGCCTCGGATGCGGTGCTGCGGGAGATGGCCCGGCGCCGGCCGCGGAACCGGGCGGAGATGCTGGCCGTGCCGGGTATGGGCCGGGTGAAGTTCGAGCGGTACGGGGAGCAGTTCCTTTCGGCGACGCGGGCGGCTGCGGGCGCGGCCGGGCCGCGGCCGGCGGCGCCGGGGCGCCTTGCCCGGCCGGCGGTGCGGGAGGCGGCGACCTTCGCGCCGACGGTGCGGGAGACGCTCTCGCTGTATGCCGACGGGCTGCGGGACATCGGAGAGATGGCGAAGGTGCGGGCGATGGCGCCGGCGACGATCGTGAGTCACCTGGCGGAGCTGATCGCGGCGGGGGCGATTCCGTCGCTCGAGGGGCTGGTGGCGCCGGAGAAGGTGGAGCTGGTGCGGGCTGCGGCCGGCGGGCAGCCGATCAGGTCGCTGCGGCCGCTGAAGGAGCGGCTGGGGGATGCGGTGAGCTACGACGAGCTGCACCTGGTGCGGGCGTGGCTGTCGCGGAGGAAGTAGAAGTAAGGGAGGAGGGAGCCCCGCCCGGCCTCGCCGCCGCCCCGAGGGAGGAGCGGGGAGCAGGGAGCAGGGAGCAGGGAGCAGGGGGGTTTATGGGCGGCAGTGCATGCTTCGCCCCCGTTCTCGTCACCCGGGGCGGGAGGGCGGAGGAAGCGGGGGCTCCATCATCCCTGCTCGGCGCGGCGGTACTCTTCGACCATGCGGCGGCGGCGTTCGAGGACGTCGGCGAGGGTTTCGCCGAGGGCGGCTTCGAGGCGGCGGACGCGGGCGAGGTCGTGGGCGGCCCAGCGTTCAAGGTAGGCGGCGACGGTGACCGGTTCGCCGGCGAGCAAGCCGCGGCGTTCGAGCTGGCGCGGTTCGAGGGCGCGGACGATGGCAAGGGTTGCCTGGCGGTGGAGGGCGAAGTCGGCGAGGATGTGCTCCTTGCGGTCGCGGGTGCGGTGCCGGCCGGCCGGCCAGGCGGCGCGGTCGAGGACGTGGAGGACCGGCTCGGGCTCGGCGAGCATGCGTTCGAGCCCCGGCCGGAGGGCGAGGACCTCTTCGTCGCGAAACCAGGCGAGCCAGAGGCGGGGCGTCCAGCCCTCCCGGTCGGCATCGTCGAGGCGGGCGTCATCGGCTTCGGCGACGAGGTGGGCGAGGGTCGTGGGCGTGCTGGCGAGGACGGCGAGGGCTTCGGAGAGCGGCTGCGGGAGGGTCATAGGGAGAGGGTAGCAGGTGCGCTGCGGACCGCCGGGCTAGACTGTTCGCTATGAACGAAGGAATGCGAACCGATGCGCCCCGCGCCTTCCGGGTGCCCGGCGACGGGGTGGAGCTGCAGGCGTACGAATGGGCCGGCGAGGAGCCGGCGGTGTTCTTCGCGCACGCGACGGGCTTCCATGCGCGGTGCTGGGACCAGGTGATCCGGCGGCTGCCGGGCGTCCGGGCGATCGCCGTCGACATGCGGGGCCATGGGCTGAGCGACAAACCGGAGCCGCCCTACCGGTGGTCGCACTTCGGCCGCGACGTGGCGGCGGCGGTCCGGGCGCTGGGGCTGCGCGGCGCACTGGCGGTCGGCCATTCGAAGGGCGGGCACGCGGTGACGCGGGCGGCGGCGCTGGAGCCGGGCGCGTTCGGGGCGCTGCTGCTGGTGGACCCGGTCATCGGACCGCGCGGCTTCCGGCGGGAGATGGGCGAGGACGAGCACTTCGCCGCCCGGCGCCGGAACGCGTGGAGTTCGCCGGAGGAGATGTTCGAGCGGTTCCGGGGACGGGAGCCGTTCTCGCGGTGGGACCCGGAGGTGCTGCGCGACTACTGCACGTACGGGCTGGTGCCCAACCCGGAGGGGGAGGGCTGCGTGCTGGCGTGTCCGCCGCGGATCGAGGCGGCGGTTTACGCGGGCGCCTATTCGGACCCGGAGGGCGACGACGTCTACGACGCGCTTGCGCGGGTGACGGTGCCGGTGCGGGTGCTGCGGGCGCGGCAGCGTGCGGCGGATGCGCCGATGGACATGAGCGGCTCGCCGACGGCGCCGGACCTCGCGCGGCATTTCGCCCGCGGGGAGGACGTGCCGGTGCCGCAGTATTCGCACTTCATCCCGATGGAGGACCCGGGCTTCGTGGCGGGGCAGGTGCGGGAGATGCTGGCGCTGCTCACGGGGGCGGCGAAATGACCGGGCAGAAGGGGCTACAATCGGGCCGTGACTGAGCTTTCGGTGGTGATCAGCGGGACGGGCCGGATGGGCCGGCAGGTTGCGGCAGCGGTGCTCGCGGAGCCGGGCATGACGCCGGCGGCGTACATCGACGGGCTGGCCGAACGGGGGGCGATGGACGGCATCCCGGTGTTCCGGGAGGCCGGAGTCGGGCTGGACGAAGCGAAGCCGCACGTGGTGGTCGACTTTACGAACGCGGCCTGGACTCCGGTGATTGCCAAGGCGGCGCTGGAGCGGGGCATCCCGCTGGTCATCGGGACCACCGGGCTGAGCGCCGATTTCATGGCGTGGCTTGAGGCGGAAACGAAGGCGCGCGGCGTGGGCGCCGTGGTTGCGGCGAACTTCGCGATCAGCGCGGTGCTGATGATGCACTTCGCGAAGCTGGCGGCGCAGTTCTTCGACCACGCGGAGATCATCGAGCTGCACCACGACGGGAAGGCGGACAGCCCTTCGGGAACGGCGAAGGCGACGGCGGAGGGGATGGTGGCGGCGCGGGGGCGGCCGTTCGTGCACCCGGAGCCGGAGGTGGAGACGGTGGCGGGCGCGCGCGGGGCGGAGCTGGGCGGGGTGGCGATCCACGCGGTGCGGCTGCCGGGGCTGGTCGCGCACCAGGAGGTGATCTTCGGCGGCCAGGGGCAGCTGCTGACGATCCGGCAGGACAGCACCGGCAGGGATTCGTTCATGCCGGGCGTGCTGCTCGCAATCCGCGAGGTGCTCGGGCGGCGTGAGCTGGTGGTCGGGCTCGACCGGCTGCTCGGGCTGGCGTAGCAGCAGCGGGCCGTTCAGGCGCCGCGGCGGCCGGCGTAGGCGCGGCCGTACGGCCCAAGCCGCTCCCCGGCGAGGTCGGCCTGGCGCGCGGTGAACCGGCGGCGGAGGGCCGAGACCAGGGGCGCGAGTGCGCGGGCGGCTTCCGGGTCGCGTTCGAAACGGAGCCGGACGATGAGCCCGCCGAAGGGGTCGGGGTCGACCGTCACGAGACGGGCAGGGATTTCGGCATGCCATTCGCCGCCGGGCGTTTCGAGGCGGAGGACGACGGTCTCGGTGGCGGGGACCGGCTGGCGGACGGTCACAGCGGCGCCGGCGATCGAGATATCGATGAGCGCGCCATCGGCAATGACGCTGCCGCCGGCGAGAAGGCGGCAGGGGAGGTCGGCGGGCACACGCGGGGCACGCCGGCGGGAGGCGACGCCGTTGAAGGTCTCCATACTCTGAGTTTCGGACGGGATTGCGCCGGCGTTCAGGCCGGGGGCGTCAGTTGACCTGGCGCTCGCGGCCGGCCCAGTAGGGTGCGCGGAGTTCGCGCTTGAGGATCTTGCCGGAGGGGTTGCGCGGGAGCGCTTCAGCGAAGTCGATCGACTTCGGCACCTTGTAGCCGGCGATCCGTTCGCGGGCGAAGGCGATCAGCTCCTCGGGCGTGACCTCCATCCCGGGCTTCTTGACGACGATCGCCTTGACGGCTTCGCCCCATTTGTCGTCGGGGACGCCGATGACTGCGACGTCGGCGACTGCGGGGTGGCCGAAGAGGGCGGACTCGACCTCAGCCGGGTACACGTTTTCGCCGCCGGAGACGATCATGTCTTTGACGCGGTCGTAGATGTAGACGTAGCCGTCGGCGTCCATGTAGCCGGCGTCGCCGGTGTAGAACCAGCCGTCGCGGATGGCTTTGGCGGTCTCCTCCGGGAGGTTCCAGTACCCCTTCATCACCTGCTTCGAGCGGCAGATGATTTCGCCGACCTCGCCGACGGGGAGGTCGCGGCCTTCGGGGTCGACGATGCGGAGTTCGACGCCGGGGAGCGGCTTTCCGCAGGAGCGCATGCGGGGGTTGCCGTTGGGGTCGTGGTCTTCGGGCGGGAGGTAGGTGACGGCGCCGGTGGTTTCGGTGAGGCCGTAGAGCTGGGCGAACTGGCACTTGAAGGTGGCGACGGCGTTGCGCAGGAGGTCGAGCGGGATGGGCGAGGCGCCGTAGGCGATGAACTGGAGGCTGGAGAAGTCGGTTTCCTGGACGCCGGGCGTCTGCAGGAGGAAGAGGAGGACCGCGGGGACGAAGATGGCGCGGGTGACGCGGTACTCGGGGATGACCTTCAGGATTTCGGCGGGGACGACGTCGCGGAGGACGATGTCCTTCGCGCCGGCGTAGAGGCCGACGATGCCCCAGCCGCTGCCGGCGATGTGGAAGAGGGGCATGACGACAAGGTTGACATCGTTGTCGGACCAGCGGGGCCCCCAGCTGCGGACAGCGCCGGGGAGGAGGGCGAAGAAGTTGCCGTTGGTGAGCTGGGCGCCCTTGGGGTGGCCGGTGGTGCCGCTGGTGTACATCTGGATGGCGACGTCGTCTTCGCCGGTGGGGACGCGCGGGTCTTCGGCGGACCGGGCATCGCGCCATTCGGGGTAGTACTGCCAGCCCTCGTGCGGGGCATCGATGGCGATGACGGTTTTAACGGTCCGCAGTTCGGGGAGGATCTTTTCGATGACGGGGAAGAACTCCTGGCCGACGAAGAGGGCTTCGGCCATGGCGTCATTAATAATGTAGGCAACTTCGGGCGGCGCGAGGCGCCAGTTGACGGCGACCATGACCTGGTTCGCCTTGGCGGCGCCGAAGAGGACTTCGAAGAAGCGGTCGGAGTTCTTATCGAGGTAGGCCACGCGGGCCTGGGGGCCGAGGCCCGCGGCGATGAGGCCGTTGGCGACGCGGCTGGCGCGCTCGTCGAGTTCGCGGTAGGTGGTTTCGCGGCCCTGGTAGACGAGGGCGACGGCGTTGGGGCGCGCGGCGGCGTGGGTGCGGGTGATATCGGCGAGGCAGGCGATATCGATGTCGGTGGTCACGCGGGCCTCCGGTGCACGTGGTGGCACGGGATCGTGCCACCTGACTGGCCGTCTGGCAAGGCGCGGGCCGTGGGGGGACGGACCGAGGGCGCCCGGGGTATACCCGGGCGCCCTCGGGAGGATGGGTGCGGAGGCTCAGGCGCGGCGGCGGCTCAGCGCGAGGAGGCCGAGGCCGGAGGCAAGGAGGACGAGCCCAGCGGCGAGCGGCCAGCCGGGGAGCCCGGCAGCGGGCGCGCCCGTGCCCGTGGCGGGCGGCCGGGGCGTGGGCTGAGCGGTGACTTCGCCGGCCACGGAGGTCACGGACGGAGTCGGCGACGGGCTGGGCGACGCGGTCGGCTGCTCAATCGGCGCGGGCGGAGCGGGCGTCGCGGGCGGGGCAGGGGTTGCCGGCGGGGCGGGCGGGGGGGGGGGGGGTGGGAGGCGGCGGCGGGGGCGCGCAGCGCGGGTCGGCGGGGTCGACGCACGGCGGGTTGAAGTCGCGGATGTTCAGGAAGTCCACCGTCACCGTCTCGCCGCCCTGCTGCGGCTGGACCGTCTGCGTCACGAACTGCGGCGTCCAGCCGGGCTGGAGCGTCTCGGTGATGGTGTAGCTGCAGCCGACCGCTGGCGGCAGGTCCGGGAATTCGACGACGCCGTCCGCGCCGGTTGTCCCCGTCAGCGGACCCACGCCGCAGCCTTCGAGCGTGAACTGCCAGCCCGGGCCGTCGGAGGTGAAGCCGACGACGTTCAGGGTCTTATGGACGCGGATGGTGACGGGGCAGCGCGCCGGGTCGCCCTTGAGGATGACGGAGGCCGAGTCCTGGAGTTTGACGTCGACCTTCGGGAACGTCGAGTACGGCATCGTCTCGGCGAGGAGGTGCACCATGGCAGTGTTGGAGATGACCTGGTCCTCGCAGGTGCGCTGCGGGAGCTGCTTCGGGCGGACGCGGAACCGGATTTCGAGGCCGTTGACGTCGGCAGAGAAGGACTTGCATTCGTCGTTGCGCAGGGCGAACGACGCGAGGCCGTATTCGAACCAGGGCATTGGGGGCGTACCGCAGCTGGCCTTAACGGCGTGCGGGCCATCGATGACGGACACGCCGGGGTCGTAGAAGTTGATGTGGAGCGAGTCGGGCGTGCGGAGCCGGTAGCTGCTGGAGAGGACGATATCGAAGGCGATGTCGGCCGGGTCATCGACGACGGGGATGACCGGCGTCTTGGTCAGCGAGAAGGCGTCGAGCTGGGCGGCGCTGCCGGTGCGGTTGATGATCGTGACCGTACAGTCGGGGGCATTGCCTGCGCCAGGACTCGGCTCCTTGAGTTCTTCGAGCGCACACGTTCCGGGGTAGAGGAAAAGGACGGCGCCGCCGGCCGGGAGCGGCACGGGCAAAGAGGCGCCGCCGCCGCGCGGCTGGTAGGTGAATAAGGCGGTCCAGGGGGCCTGGGGTTCTTCATAGATGAGTACCTTCGTCGGCGTGTCGAAGGTGAACTTCTCGCAGACAGCGCCATTGGGACCGGGCGTTGTGATGACCGGCCAGAAGTTGTTGCTGCCGACCTTGATGGCGAACTTCGCCTCGGACTCAAGGCGTTCGACGCCTTCGACCTGCTTGCAGACGACGAGCGTGGCCTGCTGCGACTGGACCTGGGCTGCATCGGAACCGTCGAGGACGACGGCGCGGGCCGTAGCGCCGAACGCCGCAAGGGCAAGGAGCACCATGCCGACGAGGGCTGCGGGCCGGGTGAGCGAACGACAAATTCTGACCGTGGAGCGCACGCTGCGTTCCTGCCTCCTGGGAGAACGGGAATAGGTGTGCCGTGCCAGCGGACCGGACCGGGGCTGACTCGATCTGGACCGCTGTGCGCCCCGAGTCTTACACCCAATCGCGACATCCGTTGCCGTACAGCGAAAGTTTGGTGGGTTCCGGGGGGCCGGAATTTATAGAAATTCCGTGAAAATTTGCGGGTCAGCGGCGGCGGGCGAGGGCGAGGAGGCCGAGGCCGGATGCGAAGAGGAACAGGCCGGCCGTGAGCGGCCAGCCGGGGAGCCCGGCAGCGGGCGCGCCCGTGCCCGCTGCGGGCGGCCGGGGAGTGGTCCCGGGGACGGCGACGCCTGCAACTGTGGTCACTGAGGGGGGCGGCGAGGATGCGGGTGAAGCCGTCGCCTGCTGCTCCGGGTCCGCAGTGGCGGAGGGGGCCACGAACGAAGGGCCTGGTGGCGGTGCCGGCGGGTCGGGAGACGCCTGGTCGGGCGAGGTCGGAGGCGGCGGCGGGGGCGCGCAGCGCGGGTCGGCGGGGTCGACACACGGCGGGTTGAAGTTGCGGATGTTCAGGAACTCCACCGTCACGGTTTCGCCGCCCTGCTGCGGCTGGACCGCCTGGGTCACGAACTGCGGCGTCCAGCCGGGCTGCACCGTCTCGGTGATGGTATAGCTGCAGCCGACCGCTGGCGGCAGGTCCGGGAAATCGACGACGCCGTCCGCGCCGGTCGTGCCGGTCAGCGGTCCGACGCCGCAGCCTTCGAGGGTGAACTGCCAGCCCGGGCCGTTGGAGGTGAAGCCGACGACATTCAGGGTCTTATGGACGCGGATGGTGACGGGGGCTGCGCGGACCGGCGCCGGGCTGGAGCCGGCCGCAGCGGACGGGGTGGCCGTGGCGGTCGGCGTCGGGGTAGGCGTCAGGGTCGCGGTGGGCGTCGCGGTGGCGGTGGGCGTCGGCGTGGCCGTGGGCGTCGCGGTGGCGGTTGGGGTGGCGGTCGGCGTGGCGGTCGGGGTGGCGGTTGGCGTGGCGGTCGGGGTGGCCGTCGGGGTGGCGGTGGGGGTCGGGGTGGCCGTCGGGGTCGGCGTGGCCGTCGGGGTCGGCGTGGCGGTTGGCGTGGCGGTTGGCGTGGCGGTTGGCGTGGCGGTCGGGGTCGGGGATTCGTAGGCGACCCGGACGCAGACGACCGTCCGCTGTCCGGCCACAATTGCGACGGTCGGCGGGACTGCGTTCCAGGAGGCGGCGTCCCCAGGCGGGCAGGCAGCCGAGGTGCCGTACGACCCGGCGGCCCAGCCAGTCACGCTCCAGCCAGCCGGCAGTGTCGACGCCGCCAGCGTGTAGTTTCCCGCAGCCAGGCCAACCGGCGTGCCGAACGAGCCGACCTGTACGCTCCAGCTGGCAACAGCGGTCGCGTCCTGATTGGAGGTTCCCGAGATCGTGGCGGACCCCGGCGGACTTGCTGATGCAGGGTCGAGCGAAGCGCCGACGATGAGCACCCCGCCGGAGAAGGTGTTTCGGACGCAGACTTTCTGGTTGCCGGTCCCGGGAGGGATGGCGCCCGAGGTGCCGATGTAGCCGCTCGCCGGGCAGGGATCGGTGGTTCGTGAAAGCACCTTGTAGCCGCCGAGGGTCCAGCCGGACGGCGGGGTGTTTTCGGTAACGATGTGCTCGAGGTTCTGCGGGACGGTGAAATCCTGGAACAGCTGGGCCGTGGACGCCGACCACGACGCACTGATGCCACTGCCGCCGCCGTTGGTGATGGTCCCGGTGAAGGTCGTCGGCGGGGCGATACCATACGTATCCACGATGACCTTTTCGACGCGAATGGTGCGCGTAGCGTTCGTGGCCCGGGCGCCGGCAGCCATGACGGTGAGGATGCCGGCGAGCAAAATGACGAAGAAGAGGGCGACCAAAGCGGGGCGCGGCAGCACCGGGCGCACTCCTGACAAGGGGTCCGCTCACGAGCCGGTCGCCGCTCACGACACCGCCTGTTTCCCAGCCTGCGGGACGCCAACCCGGAAGCGGCGGGATTGTGGGGAGGCGGTCAGGAGGGTGTCAAGGGGGCTGCGGGAGGGTGGACAGGAACTGGCATTCCCGGCATTGCGATTCTGTATCTCCGGGGTCGGTTAGGGTGGCCCGGGTCTGAGCCGGGCGACGCGCCGGCCGGCGGTACAGCGGGCCTGCTTCCACCGCGCGGAATAGCTGCCAGGCGGACGGGGGATGGCGCGTGTGCCGAATTAAGGGGCTCTCGATGAGTGGCGGGGTTCGTTCGTGCGCAGCCGCGCAGCGGGCATCGCGTTCCGTGGGAACCTGGGCGGTCGGCGCCCAAACTGGGGAACGCTCTCCCCCAAAATGAAGCCACCATCTCGAGATGTTGGAAACGGACGCCCAGAAGGATTCGTGAACATGAACCATCAGTCCCTCAATCAAGACACCATCTGGAGATGGTGGAAACCTCGGGAGTGTGGACCCACCTGCGCTGATCCTCAGAACGCCCTCAATGAAGCCACCATCTGGAGTGGTGGAAACACCGCGCGACCGAATCGCTCGACGACGTGCAGGAGCACCCTCAATGAAGCGACCATCTGGAGATGGTGGAAACGGGCACAGCCAACGCAAGCGTTTTCAATCTCGTCGCCCCTCAATGAAGCCACCATCTGGAGATGGTGGAAACATACTCCCCCCCTTGGGTCGCCTCGACCCCCCATCCCGGGGCCCTCAATGAAACCACCATCTGGAGATGGTCTCAACAACCAGCAGATTCGCTGGAATGATGCAGACAGCCAACCCTCAATGAAGCCACCATCTGGAGATGGTGGAAGCTGGGTTGGTGATGAGGTTTTCGAGCAGATAGTCGCGCCCTCAATGAAGCCACCATCTGGAGATGGTGGAAACGCGTCCTTGAACGGCGTGAGCCCGGCGAGCGCGTCGTCACCCTCAATGAAGCCACCATCTGGAGATGGTGGAAACTGCCGTTTGCAAATATCGCCCGCGTTGCCACGACTACGCCCTCAATGAAGCCACCATCTGGAGATGGTGGAAACACAGCTGACTGGCGGCTGGCTGCCCTCGGATGAGGGCCCTCAATGAAGCCACCATCTGGAGATGGTGGAAACTCGTTTGGCGCCCCGCAGTTAACGGCAACGCCATCCACCCTCAATGAAGCCACCATCTGGAGATGGTGGAAACCTCGGCGAGCGGCGTTGGGCATACGCCCGGGCCGCCCCTCAATGAAGCCACCATCTGGAGATGGTGGAAACGCCAGCCTTGAAGCCGACAGCACCGTTGGATGCAACCATCCCTCAATGAAGCCACCATCTGGAGATGGTGGAAACCGGTGGAAAACCCTGCGAGGAACGATGACGGCTCGCTGCCCTCAATGAAGCCACCATCTGGAGATGGTGGAAATCTCACGATGGTGCCGGACCTCTTCCGGAAGGCCGGCGGCCCCTCAATGAAGCCACCATCTGGAGATGGTGGAAACTATATCCATGATTTTTTGCCGCAGAATAGACATTGTCCCCTCAATGAAGCCACCATCTGGAGATGGTGGAAACGCGCCCTCGCTCGTGTCCCAGTGGGGTATTGCCATCTACCCTCAATGCAGCCACCATCTGGAGATGGTGGAAACCAACAACTCGGTCAACACCATCGACAACATCGACTGGGCCCTCAATGAAGCCACCATCTGGAGATGGTGGAAACCATGGATCTGCCCGACGTGGATTGCGCTCGGCCACCAGGCCCCTCAATGAAGCCACCATCTGGAGATGGTGGAAACAAGGCCATTCACCACACGCTCCCGAGATACGTATCGCCCCTCAATGAAGCCACCATCTGGAGATGGTGGAAACGTCAGGCGCTGGAGGTAGCTGTACGGGTCGGCGCTCCCCTCAATGAAGCCACCATCTGGAGATGGTGGAAACGGGCGCCCGCGGGAATCGGCCCCGGGCGAAACCCCGAGGCCCTCAATGAAGCCACCATCTGGAGATGGTGGAAACAGGAGGGACGTAGCGGCCACCCGGCGGACCTTGCCGGCCCCTCAATGAAGCCACCATCTGGAGACGATGGAAACCCGGAGATCGTGAACCAGCTTGCAAAGGTTATGCGCCCCTCAATGAAGCCACCATCTGGAGATGGTGGAAACGTCAGGCGCTGGAGGTAGCTGTACGGGTCGGCGCTCCCCTCAATGAAGCCACCATCTGGAGATGGTGGAAACGCCCAAGGGCAGCTACGCGTATGTGATCTTCTTTTTTCCCTCAATGAAGCCACCATCTGGAGATGGTGGAAACACGGATGGCCCGCATCGATAGTCACGATTAGTCAGGATCCCTCAATGAAGCCACCATCTGGAGATGGTGGAAACTCCAGCTGCTTCCTGAGCTGCTCCGATAGACGGATGGCCCTCAATGAAGCCACCATCTGGAGATGGTGGAAACCGCCGGCGTGCGGCCTGCGGGGACTGCCGCGCAGAGACAGCCCCCTCAATGAAGCCACCATCTGGAGATGGTGGAAACCGCCGGCGTGCGGCCTGCGGGGACTGCCGCGCAGAGACAGCCCCCTCAATGAAGCCACCATCTGGAGATGGTGGAAACCACGACGGCCACCTCGCCCTCCTCCGGCGCATTCCGCCCTCAATGAAGCCACCATCTGGAGATGGTGGAAACTTGCCGTGCGGCAGGAGGAGACGATCACGCCGCGCGGCCCCTCAATGAAGCCACCATCTGGAGATGGTGGAAACCATAGGGCATGCCACTGGGCCAACGGCGAGGGCGGCGACCCTCAATGAAGCCACCATCTGGAGATGGTGGAAACCAACCTAGCCACGATAAGGACGTATCGACTCCACCCTCCCCTCAATGAAGCCACCATCTGGAGATGGTGGAAACATGGTGAACTCCCAGCCGTTGTAGCGGGTGGAGAGCTCCCCTCAATGAAGCCACCATCTGGAGATGGTGGAAACGAACAGCTCCTCGTTCGAGATCGCGAGCGAGCCGTAGTCCCCTCAATGAAGCCACCATCTGGAGATGGTGGAAACAGCATCTTGCCGGGCGGATTGAGCCCTCTCAATCGCCCTCAATGAAGCCACCATCTGGAGATGGTGGAAACAGCATAGCGTCCCGGGACTGCCACGTGCCGGTGGCGATCCCTCAATGAAGCCACCATCTGGAGATGGTGGAAACAACAGCTGCGCCCACCTGAGGGAGGCTGGGGCTACGACCCCTCAATGAAGCCACCATCTGGAGATGGTGGAAACCGGCGGCTCGTGACAATGACTACGGGCCGCGGCTCCGGCGCCCCTCAATGAAGCCACCATCTGGAGATGGTGGAAACCTGTGCCGACCGGGTCGTCCAGCGCGGTCGCCGCGCTCCCTCAATGAAGCCACCATCTGGAGATGGTGGAAACTCGGCGGCGGCGGGGACCAGGTGCGGCCGCGACGGCACCCTCAATGAAGCCACCATCTGGAGATGGTGGAAACGCACGCGCCGCGCCGCATACGCCGCCGCCACGCACGCGTGCCCTCAATGAAGCCACCATCTGGAGATGGTGGAAACTCCGTGACGCATGCGCAGAAAGTGAGCGGTGGCGGAACCCCTCAATGAAGCCACCATCTGGAGATGGTGGAAACGCGCGCGGGTCAGCCGCGCGCGCGGCATCGGCCGATGCCCCCTCAATGAAGCCACCATCTGGAGATGGTGGAAACTCGAGAAGTGCAGCTGTGGAGCCCGGCGGCGCGTTGAAGCCCTCAATGAAGCCACCATCTGGAGATGGTGGAAACACGATCTCGTCTTTGGCATTGCCCGCCCGCTTACCCTCCCTCAATGAAGCCACCATCTGGAGATGGTGGAAACGAAGGGCCCGCCGCGCGTCTTTCTTGCCGGTGGCCACGATCCCTCAATGAAGCCACCATCTGGAGATGGTGGAAACGTGACGGGGCCTGAGGGCCAGACCAGCTGGCTCGACAACCCTCAATGAAGCCACCATCTGGAGATGGTGGAAACAGCCACGAGGTCATGGGCGATGTCCCGGTGAAGGTACCCTCAATGAAGCCACCATCTGGAGATGGTGGAAACGGCCCACCCCGCGTCGCGGAGTGTCTCGACGAGCCACCACCCTCAATGAAGCCACCATCTGGAGATGGTGGAAACGCGCAGGTTCGGCGGGCGTGACGCCCGCCTTGAAGGCGGTCCCCTCAATGAAGCCACCATCTGGAGATGGTGGAAACACCCCGAGTTCGCCGAACTGGTCGACGCGGCGGCGTCGCCCTCAATGAAGCCACCATCTGGAGATGGTGGAAACGCGCGCGCGAGGCGACTGTTGCGGCTGCTGCGGGAGCGCCCTCAATGAAGCCACCATCTGGAGATGGTGGAAACGGCGGCAGTCCCCGGCGAACAGGCAGGGTCAGCATGTCCCTCAATGAAGCCACCATCTGGAGATGGTGGAAACGCAGGAGTCCAGCGATGCTGATCACTGGCACCTTTGATGCCCTCAATGAAGCCACCATCTGGAGATGGTGGAAACGCGCACCTCGCTCGTCCGAGGCGTCGGTGGTTCGGGGGCCCTCAATGAAGCCACCATCTGGAGATGGTGGAAACGGCCGGGCCCGTGCTAGCTGGCGCTGGCCGTCCTATCCCCTCAATGAAGCCACCATCTGGAGATGGTGGAAACCCGGCGCCATCTCCGCGGCCCTGATCTATCAGGCCCGGGCCCCTCAATGAAGCCACCATCTGGAGATGGTGGAAACATGGTGAACTCCCAGCCGTTGTAGCGGGTGGAGAGCTCCCCTCAATGAAGCCACCATCTGGAGATGGTGGAAACGTCACTGTACTTCGTCCCGAACCCGGGATTCCATGGCCCTCAATGAAGCCACCATCTGGAGATGGTGGAAACCAGCAGCTCCTCGCGGCGCAGGAGGCGGGCCGCCAGCTCCCTCAATGAAGCCACCATCTGGAGATGGTGGAAACGACAGGCGGCCACCCGGAGCCTTCACCTCGACCGCAACCCCTCAATGAAGCCACCATCTGGAGATGGTGGAAACCCTCGACCTCGAGACGCTGCTGACGACGCCGATACACCCCTCAATGAAGCCACCATCTGGAGATGGTGGAAACCATCAGACATCCACCGGCGAGCGGCTGAACGTGACCACCCCTCAATGAAGCCACCATCTGGAGATGGTGGAAACCTCGAGTTCCCGGCAACACTCCGCCGGGAGCCCAACCCTCAATGAAGCCACCATCTGGAGATGGTGGAAACCTGCTCGACCATCCCCCGCCGCGCGAGCTGACCGAGCAGCCCTCAATGAAGCCACCATCTGGAGATGGTGGAAACCCGGCAGCGGGGTAGCTGCCGTCGCGGATGCTGCTCCCTCAATGAAGCCACCATCTGGAGATGGTGGAAACTCGAGGATGCCGCCGATGAGGCCGCGGATGATGTCGATCCCTCAATGAAGCCACCATCTGGAGATGGTGGAAACGCCGAGGCGCGCAGCCCCGTGATGCGCCAGCGCGGACCCCCTCAATGAAGCCACCATCTGGAGATGGTGGAAACTCCATCGCGCCGAGGATGCCCTCCTTGAGCGTGGGCACCCCTCAATGAAGCCACCATCTGGAGATGGTGGAAACCGACGCCGACCGCCAGGAGGTCACCGTCACCCTCGTCCGCCCCTCAATGAAGCCACCATCTGGAGATGGTGGAAACGCGAGGACCTCCATCGCCTGCGTCACCTCGCCCGCCGACCCTCAATGAAGCCACCATCTGGAGATGGTGGAAACATGGCGTACACGTCGGCGCCGGAGTTGACGATGATACTCCCTCAATGAAGCCACCATCTGGAGATGGTGGAAACCTGTGCTGGCGTTACCGCCGCCGCCGCCGCCGCCAGGTCCCTCAATGAAGCCACCATCTGGAGATGGTGGAAACGCGCCGGCAACCGAGGCGACGATGTTCAACTGACGCTCCCCTCAATGAAGCCACCATCTGGAGATGGTGGAAACTCATGGTGCCGATGATGGCAGGGGTTGCGCGCCATGTCCCTCAATGAAGCCACCATCTGGAGATGGTGGAAACTCGACGGAAGGACGTTCCAGGCGCGGATTGTCCAGGTCCCTCAATGAAGCCACCATCTGGAGATGGTGGAAACGATTTGCCAGAGGCCGAAGCTTGTGCGGTCGTTGCACGCCCCTCAATGAAGCCACCATCTGGAGATGGTGGAAACTACTTGGAGTTCGTTCTCCGCCTGCAGGAGCCCAACTGCCCTCAATGAAGCCACCATCTGGAGATGGTGGAAACCGCTGGCCCCGACCAGGCCCGCCGGGATACCTCTTTTGAATCTGCAACGGGCACCCGGGAGCGGCTCACGCCGGGGGTTTCGAGCGCCTCCCAGCAACCTGGTGCTGCAGGGGCCCTGCCAGGCCGCCTCGGAAGGATAGCATGCGCCGCCGGGCTTCTGTACAGGTTCGTTTTCGAGGGTTGTTAAGGTCTGGCGCTCCTTCGAGCGGTTTGAGTCTACCGGGCTGGTCAAGGGGGCGCTCGAAGGGGACCAGCGGCGGCTCAGTAGATGGCTGGGCCCTGCCGGGGGAGGGTGGGCGGCCGGCCGAGGATTTCGGGGACGACGGCGCGGCTGCTGGCGGGGACGCCGAGGTCGAAGATGGCGACGCTGTCGTCGTCGCGGTCGATGAGTTCGAGGAGTTTGCGGCGGAGTTTGATGAGTTCGGGCCGGGTGAGGTCGCAGAGGTAGACGGAGTACTGGAGGCGGGTGCCCCAGCCGAGCATTTCGCGGTAGACTTCGCGGAGGCGGCGGTCATTGGTGATGTCGTAGGCGACGAGGTAGCGTCGGCGTTCCATGGGGGGTGTGTCAGCGGGTTTCGAATCCCTGGTAGGCGGGGAGTTCGCCGAGGAGGACTGCGGCGAGGAAGCGGGGCTGGAGGTCGAGGAGGCGCCGGTAGCTGAGGCGGTAGCGGAAGCGGGGGTGGGTGATTTCCTGTTCGAGCCTGCGTTCGTAGACGCGGAGGAAGGTGCGGCGGCCGTCGTCGGTGAGGGTGTAGCCGGCGCCGATGCGGCGGACGTGGGCGGAGGTGATTTCGCCGTTGTTGAGGGCGGTGATGACGACGGAGTCGGCGATGAGGGGCCGGAATTCTTCGGCGAGGTCGAGTGCGAGGGCGGGGCGACCGAATTTGGGTCTGTGGTAGAAGCCCCAGTAGGGGTCGAAGCCGATGAGCTGGGCCTGGACGGTGAGGTCTTTGGTGAGAAGGGTGTAGGCGAAGGAGAGGAGGGCGTTGACGGGGTCGCGCGGGGGGCGCCGGTTGCGCCCGCGGAAGAGGTCTCCGGGGGTGAAGGGGAGGTCGCGGCGGAGCATGGCGGGGAAGGCGTTGAAGTAGAGGCGGGCGGCGTAGCCTTCGATGCCGCGGAGGGTGTCGCTATCGGGGGCGAGGCGTGCTCGGGCGACGGCGTCGGCGAGGCCTTCGAGGGTGCGGCCGATTTCGAAGCGGCTGTTGCGGCGGAGGAGGGTGCGCTGGTTGCGGATCTTGGCGATGACGAAGGTGCGGGCGAGTTCGAGGGCTTCGGGTTCGGTGAGGGTGAACTGGCGGCGCCGGAGCTGGATGTTTTTGCCCATGAGGCCGCTGGTGAGGCCGAGGAAGCGCCCGCCGCGGGTGAGCCAGGCGATGGGGGTTTCCTGTGCGAGGAGGGCGTGGAGGGCGCTGGTTGAGATGGTGACGGTGCCGAAGGCGGCGACGTGGCTGATATCGATGGGGCGGATGCGCGTTGGTTCGCCGTCCCTGGGGGCGACGATGAAGTGGTTGCCGTCTTTTCTGAGCTGGGTGCCGTAGCCGATGAGGTAGAGGGGGCGGGCGGCGGGCTCGCGGGTGATGAGGGTGCGGGGGCGGGCGGTTCTGCGGTGGAGGAGGAGGTTGAGTTCATCGGGCATGCAGTAGCCGACGAGGGCGCAGGCGGGGCATTTGGGGCTATCGACGAGGGGCGGGGGCGCGTCGGGCTGGCCGGCGGTTTCGCGGGCGCGGGCGATGGCGGCGAGGGTCTGCTGTTCGAGCTCCGGGGTGATGGGGACGGTGACGCGTTCGCCGGTTTCGGCGAAGTAGATGACGCCTTCGCGGCACTGGTAGCCGGCTTCGCGGAGGAGGAGGGCCTGGATGGCGAGCTGGACCTGCTCGGGCTCCCAGACGCGGGCGGGGGTGGGCGCGGGGCGGCCGCGTTTGTAGTCGACGGGGCGGGCGGCATCGTCGAGGAATTCGACGAGGTCGATTTTGGCGGTGACGCCGAGGGTTTCGGAGCTGAGTTCGAAGGCGCGGGCTACCTGGCGGACGCCGGGGCCGGGCTCGGGGGCGGTCCCGGCGGGGGTATCGACGCGGCGGTGGAGGTCGGTGCCTTCGGCGGTGTCGTCGTTGTCGGCCCAGAGGCCGCGGACCCATTCGAGGTAGAAGAGGCGCGGGCAGTAGACGAATTCGTTGACCATGCGCGCGGGGAGGAGGGGCGCAGGTTCGGGTTCGGGGCCGGGTTCGGCGGCGGCCTCTCGGGGGATCGTGCGGTCTTCGCGACTGATCACATAAAGATGTTCGGCCGGTTAAGACCGAGGGACAGCGGGGCGGTGCGGCGGGCTAGCGGGGGGCGGGCCAGAGGAGGACGGCGGGGCCGAGGGGGCCGTCGCCCTGGGTGCGGGTGCGGCGTGAGGAGCCGTAGACGCCGGTGATGCCGAGGGCCCTCAGGCGGGCACCGCCGGCGACCCGGGGCGTTCCGCGGTTTGGGACCTGGACGGCGAGGTCGGGATGGTTGAGGAGGACGCGGACCGAAGGCGCGTTGAGCGGGGGGCGCCAGACGGGCCAGACCAGGGAGCGGCGGGTGGCGCCGGAGTAGAGCTGGACTTCCTGCCAGCCTGCGGTGCGGAGGCGGCCGTCATCTGCGAGGGGGAAGAAGCGGATGGCCATGACGGCGAGCCAGGTGGGGGAGGGGGCGCCGGCGTTGCTGGGGACGCCGGCGGTGCTGACCTGGGCTTCGCGGATTGCGCGGGCATCGAGGTTGGCGCCGGTGTAGCCCTCGAGGCGGATCCAGCCGACGAAGGCGTCCTCGGGCATGCCCGGGGTGGCGGCGACGTACCTGCAGGCCTGGTCGTAGTAGGAATCGCGGAACTTCATCTGGCCGAAGGGGGCGTTGAAGGGGGTGAGGCGGATGCGCCCCTCGGGGCCGTCTTTATCCAGGGTATAGGGGGCGACAAGTGCGGCGACCCAGCGCGCAAACCAGCGCTCTCCGGATTCCCAGCGGCGGGCGGCGTCTTCGCAGGTGGCGCGTGCGGCTTCGCGGGACATGCGCATGGGGTCGGCGCCTTTGGCGGTGTCTGCGGGGTGGCGGTTTCGGTACGGGAATTCGGGCGGGCAGCCGGGGATGGCGGCGTCGGCATTGAGCAGGCGCCTGGCAACCTCGCGGAGGGCGTCGGCGAGGTCGCGGGTGCCGGTGTAGGCGTCGGAGACGAAGACGGCGTGGGGTGCGGTTCCGCCCTCCCAGCGGAGGCGCACGGGCTGGATTTCGCCCTGTTCCGCGAGGGCGAGGACGCCGAGTGCGGCGAGGAAGCCGAGGGGGTCGTTGCCTCGCAGGGCGGGGGCCGGGATTTCAGGCATGGGAGCCTCCGGGTGGCAGCGGGCTGGCCGAGAGGGGCGGCACCTCGCCGGCGTCGGCCCCGGAGCCCCGGGCGGCGGCGAGCTCGGAGTCCTTCATGTCGGCGAGGCGGACGATGGTTTCGAGGAGAGCGAGGCCCCACCAGCCGTACCGGTCGTTGAGCTGTTCGAAGCGGGCGGGGTGCTCCCAGTCAACCTGGTATCGTTCGCCGGGGACGCTGACGGTGACGCCTTCGATGTCGAGGGTGGTCTCGGGCGCGTTGGCATCGTCGATGGGCGGGAGGAGGGGCCGGCCGCGGCCGTGGTGGGCGACGACGAGGTAGTGGACGAGGTCGAGGTCGACGCCGTCGAAGAGGTCGGGGCGGGCCCGGGCGAGGGCGCGGACGAGGCGGGCGGAGACGGCTTCGTGACGGAAGCCGGGAGGGAGCTGGGCGAGGCGGTGGGCGTTGCGGGCGACTGGGTCGCGGGGGTCGCGGCCGGACTTGGCGCGGGGGGTGCCGGCAAGGGCGGCCAGGGCATCGCCGTCGTACAGAGCGGCCTGGAAGCGCGGTTCGGCCTTGCCGATGTCGTGGAAGCGGCCGGCAAGTTCGACGGCGCGGACAAGGTCCGGGGCGAGGCCGAGGCGCTCGGCGAAGTCGCGGGCGAGGTCACCGACGCGGGTGGAGTGGTCGATGAGCGGCACGGGCGTGCCGGCGGAGAGGGATGTCGAGAGCGCGTCGTCGTCGGAGCGGTCCGCGCTGGTGGCGGACACCTCGCGCTGCTCAACGAGGCGGACGACGGGCCTGCCGGCTTCGGCGACGCGCCAGCGGCCGGTCTCCGGTTCCCGTTCGGGGAGGTACGCATCCCACCGGCGCTGGCGGATGCCCTCGGCGGCGTCGCGGTAGAGTCCGGCGAGGGGCTCGGGGACGAGGGACGCGAAGGCCTCGCAGATGGCGGGAAGGGTACCGTCGAGGTCCTCCGGGTCGAGGCGGGCCCAGGCGTCGAGGATACGGGCTTCGGCCTCCGGTTCGGTGGCGTGGGAGAGGGCGATGGACGGCGCGAGGCGAAGGGAACGCCGGCGGCGGGAGGGCGCGAGGTCGGCGACATCGGGCACGGGCCGGGGGGCGGCAGGGTCGCTGCGGCGGCCGGTCCATCCCCAGCGGTCGTGCCCGCCCTCGAAGCTATCGACGATGATGGTGGCGTTCGGCTGGAGTGTACTGGGGGACTGGACCGGGGCAGGCGGTTCGTCGGGCCCGGCGTAGAGGACAGCGCGGGCAACGCGGCCGTTCGACCGGTCCTCGGCCCCGGCCTGCTCGCTGGCGGCGGATTCGATGTCGGCATCGATCGACTCGGATGGTGTGCCCGCAAGAAAGGCGCGCGCCTCGGCGAGGGGGACGGCAACGGTCTCCCAGTCGCTGACGGGGGCGAGGTCGAGCCAGCCCGCCCAGTCTTGCGGGTCGACGTCCCGGGGGAAGGCCCGCCATGCGACGTAGACCTGCGGGGCACCGCCGCGCTGGAAGCCGTGCAGGAACGGGGCCACGGGCTGGTCGACGGCAGGGAGGGGCGAGGTTTGGGCCCAGCGCTCGACGTGGGCGCCGAGGAGGACCGGGGTGAAGGTCGGGTCGACATCGGCGTCGGGCGGGGCTTGCCGGCGGAGCTGGAGGACACCGCGGTAGGAGAAGTCGAGGCTGGCGCCGGGGGAGGCCTGCTCGAGGAATTTCCAGGTCGTCTGCGTGGCCCTGCCGTAGATGGGGTCTTCGTCGTGGGTCTGCGGGCAGTAGACGATGCGCGAGACCGCCTCGTGGGGATTGCCCATGCGTCGGACGCGGCCGAAGCGCTGGACGAGGGATGCGAGCGGGGCGCACTCGGTGACGATGGCGTCAAAATCGAGGTCGGCGCCGACTTCGACCGTCTGCGTGGCGACGAGGCTGAGCGCCGCGCCGGGGGGCGGGCTGCCGCTGCGGAACTGGTCGAGGATTGCGGGGACGAGGCGTTCGCGTTCGAACTCGCGGACCCGGCCGGTCAGGAGCCAGGCAGCGCCGGGTCGGCGCTTTTCGAGGTGCTCGAAGGCAGCCCGGGCGGCCTGGACGGTGTTGCACAGGACGGCGTAGCGGCCGGGCGCCTCGGCGAACCCGGCGAGCCGCTGCGCGAGTTCGGCGCCAAGCGCCCGGTAGCGCTCGACGCCCTTGCCGCGGACGTTGACCTCCTCCAATTCCGTCGGCTTCGGGACCGTGAGGCGCCGCTGCGCGACCTGCGCGGCCGGCGAAACGGCGGCCGTTTCAGTTTCCAGAGTGGCGGTCAGCCGGTCGTTGGCGCTGCCGGCGGTCCGGGCTGTTGCGCTCATGAGGGTGTGCCGCAGATGCGGCAGGGCAGCTTCGGCGGAGGCGCGCTGGAGCCGGCGGACCCGGTCGAGCGTTTCGGCCAGGGGCTCGGCGATGTGGGCTTCGTCGACGACGACCCAGGCGTCGAGACCGCAGAGGGCGGCGTTGATGGGCGCCATCGACGGGGTGACGCCATAGCCGCGGAAGAGCAGCCGGGAGCCGAACTGGTCGACGGTGCTGACGACAACGGCGGGCTGGTGCGGGCGGTCGAGCCAGCGGGCGTCCCACGTCACGCCGCCGCGCATGCGGACGGCTTCGAGGGGCCGGGCATCGGCGCCGGCCAGGCCCTGCAGGGCGGCGGCGACGCGGGCAGCAACCGGGCCGGCCGGTGCGGCCGGGTCGAGCCGCTCGACGAGCTGGCGAGCGAGCTCGTAGCTGCTATCGACGATGACGCGGCGGTCAACGACGTAGATGAGGCGCAGGGGGAGGGTGCGCGCAGCCGGCCCGCGGTCTTCGAGCGAGGCGGCAAGGGCGAACGCCCATGCGATGATGACCGACGTTTTGCCGAGGCCGGTGGGCACGTCGACGAGGTCCGGGACCTCGCCGCCGCAGAGCCGTTCAGCGAGCCGCACCTGCCAGGGGAACGGCTCCCGGCCGGTCACCTCGCGGAAGAATGCCGGAAAGGCCGCTGGCTCAAGCATCGCGCGGTTCGGCCTCACGTGCTGCGGAGGTGGCGGGTGAGGTGACGGGAACGCAGAGGCCAAGGCCGTAGTGGCGCATCGACCCGATCACGACCGGCCCCCTGACCGGCGCGGCGAATCGGAGGTAGAGGTGCCGGTAGGGCCGGAACCCCTCGCGGTGGCCGGGGCGGGTGGTCTCCCGCGGGTGAAGGTCGAGGGCGCCGGGCAGCGTGCCGGAAAAGGGCCGCAGCGCGGAGGTGATTTCGACGGGCTCGGGGAGACCGGAGTTCAGGATGGTTTGCCGGATGAGGGCAGGTATCTCCGTCCGGTCCTTTACGAACCGGTCGAGGACGGCGGGGTAGGCCGTGACCCAGGTATCGGACGGCCGGGTCCACCGCCAGGCCTGGAGCGCCAGCGGGGCGCGCCGCTGTTCCACGGGCGCAAGCCGCTGCAGCGTGAACTGTCCCAGTACGGGCGAAGAGAGGCCGCGCTCGGCGGTGGCGCCCAGCGCCCACCAGAGGTCGCGGAGGTCGGCCGGTTCCAGTTCCGGGACGGCGACAGCCAGGCCGATGATGTGGCCATCGGCGTGGGGGTGGCCGACGAACGGCAGCGCGAGGAATGCGCAGCGCGGTGATTCGGACGGGCCGTGCCCGTGCACGGCAGGGAGGGGCCGGGGGAGGTTCGCCATGACCGCCTTGCGGAGGAGGTCGGTGAACTCGACGGCATGGCGACCGTCGCGCTGTGGGCCGCCGAGGGCGAAGATGACGAGTTCGCGGAACGGGCCGCGGATTGTGGGAGGATGCGAGCGGCGGACACGGGGCCGGTAGTCGACGTAGGCGCCCACTGCCCAGGGGTCGCCCGGTTTCCCGGCGTTTTTCCGCTCGTGGGCATCCCGGAGTGCTGCCAGGGCGCCGCTGAAGGGCACGCGGACCGGGTAGGTGGGAAGGTCCGTGCTCTCCGGGTCTTCTTCCCGGGAGCTGGCCGGGACGAGGACACCTTCTTCGAGGACCCCCGCGTCGACGACCTCGACGATGACCGGGGAGGTCGAACGTCCGAGGTAGGGAACGCGACGGCAGAGTGACGCCAGGAGGGCGCGCTCGGCGTCGGTGAGCGGGTCGTCCTCCCAGCTATAGAGGATGTCGGGCGAGCGGGGCACGAAGCGCGCCCAGCCGCGGGCGCCGTTTGCTAACCTGCCGGGCAGGCTGGTCGACTTCGCCTCTTCGACTTTTTTCGCGGTCTTATTGATCGGGACCCAGGCCTGGCGTTCGAACGCCATCTCCGGGGCATCGGCGAGGGCCGGGGGATCGGCGACGATGGCGGGCGGCTGGAGCTGTTCAAGCTTTTCGAGGAGCTCGACTTCGGGCGGGTCGGTGTGGTCGGCCACGGCGACGAGGGCGGAGAAGAGCCGCATCCACGAGGGCGGCCACTCCGCAGCGCCCGGGTCCTCGGGCGCGCCGCCCTCGAAGGTTTCGCCGAGGAGCTGGCACCGGATGGCGAGCATGGTCAGCCCTCGGCGTCGTCGAGGCCCCGGGCAGTGAGGACGTTGCGGATGACCTCGGCGAGCGGCCCGGATGGCGAGACGACCACGGGTTCAGCCTGCCAGGCGACGCCAGCCGCGGCGAGCCGCTCGCGAGCGAGGTCGACAAGCTGCACGGCGTCATCGCGCGAGAGTTCGAGCGGCTCGGTCCGGGCGCCGCGCTGGACCCACTCCAGGGATTCGTTGCGCAGGACGAGGTCGGAGCCTGAGCGGAGGTGGATGCCGGCGCCGCCGAAGGCGAGCCGGTCGCCGGCGAGGGCGAGTGCTGCAAGCGCTGTGCGGCCAGCGCGGTTCACCGCTTCGTCGCGGAAGCGGAGCCGCGCGAGGCCGGTGAGCGAGAGGACGCCGAGCCGGGAGATGGAGCGGACGGCGACGCCGCCGAACTCATCTTGAGGAGTACCGGCCTTTGGATTGGTACCGTACCCCAAATTGGACAGGGTGGTCACCTGTGATTTACTCTTTTTCGACTCACCGATGCCTTGCCAGTCTGAACGATTAACCTCGTACTCCGCTGGCAGTACTAGAGGATCAATCTTAATGGCAGCTCTTCTTCCACGCTCAGGTTGCCAGCCGATCATCTCGGAAGTGTACGAACGCGCTATCCTTAGTTGCGTCCTTTTTCCTTGCCAGGAGTCCCAGAAGCCGTAGATCAAATCGGTCGGACTGAAGGCAAGGTAGGCATCCAAGGATGAGTCCGTAGCGTCATTCAGTGCCTTACCGACCTCTGTTTCTCCAAATTTTTTTCCTCCCACTATCCCATGGATTATGTAGGCGTCTCGGCTTCGGTGTGGCACTGAGAGGTTGCTGAGCTCAAGAACGTTGCCATCGAGTTCGAAACGCCACAAGATGCGGGGCAGCCGGAGCCGGTCGGCCACGCGGTCGAGGGCGGCTTCGCACCGGTTGGCCTGGGACTGGTAGGAGTCGAGGACGACGACCTCGACCGGGGTGCCTTCGGGCGACCAGCGGCGCTCGAAGTGGTAGCGCGTCCCGTTGCTCTCCATGTAGGTCGGGGGGAAGACCTTGGCGCCGGGACCGGCCTGCGGTTCGTATTCTGCGCGGATGCGGATTGCCGCGTCGTCGCTCTGGAGCGTCACCGCCGCTGCGAGCCGTTCGTACAGTGCATCGAGATCCGCCATGTGCACGGCCATCCTTTCGAGACTCCCGGCCAGGCCGGCGGGTCGCCGGGGCCGGACGGCGGCAGTCTACCCGGCCGGGCCGCAGCACCGGAAGGCCTTTGCGCAAAGACGACAACAGGTGTCGCGGGCGCGCCCGGCGGGCGGACTCCGCGGGCGGGGCCGCCGGCCGGGAGGGGTGCTGCTGTTTAGTTGAATGCGCCGGTTTCGAGGTCGGCGAGCATCCGCTCCATGAGCTCCGGGCCGTAAGGGGTCGGGTCGAAGTGGATGAGGTAGAAGGTCCCGTCGTGCATGCCGGCGTAGCGGGCGTTGCGTGTGAGCGAGGCGATGGCGAGCGGGCCGCGCCGGGGCAGGGGGATGAACTTCGTGCCGCCCTCTTCGAGGGCCCGCCTGAAGTCGTCGTCGACCTGGGCGGCGTACTGCAAGGCGATGGGGACCAGGTGTTCTTCGGGCATGAGGTTAAAGAGCCTGGTCCAGGTGAAGAGGTCGTCGGCGCCGAGCACCTGGCATGCTGTGCAGGTGGTGGGCAGCTGCAGCCGGGCGGACTTGCCCGGCACCCTGCCGAACCAGCGGGCGTACTGGAGTTCGAGCGCGGCGCGGAGGCGGTGGAACCGGCGCCGAGGGCGCTGGTTTGGGCCGACCGCGTAGTGCTGGCCGCACGGCCAGATGAGCACCAGTTCGCCGGTCTCGATGTGGGTGACGTAGTCGTGCGGCGGATGGTTGCGCGGCAGGTCGGTCGTCTCCCAGGCCCGGCGGAGCGGGCCGGCGCCGGAAATGGGATTCGTCAAACGTACCCTCCTTTCGAAGCTGTTCTGTGGATGCCGACGTGGACGGGTGGGGAAGGCGGCCGGCCCGGGCGAACCGGGGGGCGCCCGGAGGACGCGGGCCACATGGCCAGGTGCGATGGGACGAAGGCCCTGCCGAGGCAGCCGGCGCTGCAGCCGGGGGTTGGGCGAGGGCTGCGCAGCCGGCGGCGGGACCGTGGCCGCGGGACTTCGAACGCGGGACGGGCGCCGGTGGGCGGCGGGACGGGCGGACGGGGCGGAGACGCGCGTGGACCCGATGTCGCAAAACCTCTTCGAGGGGACGGCTCCGAAGGGGGAGCGTGCGGCTACGCGGGCCGGAACGGGCTGTTGATGGGCGGTGCGTGACGGGCGGAGTCAGTGCTGACGCATGGGGGCGGCGGGAGATGCCTGCCGGGAGAATGCCGGCTCAGGGCTCCCGGGCACGCCGGGGGATGCGGGCCGGTTTCCGGAGCGGGAACAGCGGCCGGGAACTTCCTGAGCTGAGGGACGATGGAACCGGCTGCCCGGGGGAGCGAGGACAGGGGCCTTCCGTCCGGGCGGCGGGACACCCGCTGGCGTCGGACGGGGCGCTGCTCACCCCTTCCTGTCCGACGCGCGGCGGAGGGCTTCCCGGATGGCGTCTATCCAGTTCTTTGTGGCCTTTTCATCAACGACGAGGTACTTCAGGGTCCTCGGTCTGTAGTGCTCGACTGGCATGTATTCGACCCCGAGCAGGACACAGCCGCCGGGGATGGCAACCGGCTCCCGAAAGGTGAACCCGCCCTGGTCCCATTCGTAGTAGCGGAAGCGGACCTTTCGGAAGGGCTTTCTTGCCTCGAAGAGGGTGTAGCCGCCGGGAGGGGCGCGAAGCTCGGGTATCGGTTTTCCGCCCGACAGCACCGAGGCGAACAGGTGCGGCAGGGTGACCGGAACGCTGGAGCCGATGTAGGTGCTCGGCACAATGCCCTCGGTGTCGGTGAAGGCGACGGTTGGCGAGTAGACCCCTCCCAGGAGCGGGGCGTCGCGCGGCCACTGGACCGGTCGGCTGATGAACTCGAGGAACTCAGCGTCCATTGTTTCCTCCCCTTCCATGGTTACCCGCGACGCCCTCGCGGGGTACGAGCCCGCAAACGGGCAGCGGGACGGAACGTTGCTGCGAGAGCTGACTGCCGCGGGGGGGTCCCGGTGACCTCGCGGCGGGCCGGCGTTACGGGCGGGTGTCGAGCCGAACGCCTCAGAAATCCCTCTTGCCAGAGAGGGCGGCGGTCGCCTGCATCCGTTCGACCCAGGGAATGCAGCCCGATGAGGGCTGCGGGAACCACGGCTCTCCTGGCTGCGTGCCGGGGCGGTGTTCATACCAAGTCGGGGCCGGGTAGCCGCCGCGGACCTCTACCGTGATGTCGGTGGCGCAGGTTCCGGCCGGGTAGCGGAGGGTGAGGGTGTAGACGGCATCGTAGTCGGGCACGCGGAAGCGGATGCCGGCGGCGGTGAGCCGATTCTGGTCGTCGACCTCGATGAACGGCTCGGCGGTGTAAGCGACGGCACCGCGCGCGGCCCGTTCGAGCGCGCGGACGGCGAACCAGAGGCCACCTTCGTTGACAGTCACGCGTTTCCCCCTTTTCGACCTGCGGGCGCAGGTGGCTGGATGTGTCGGCGGAGCGGATGCGCCGGGCGGGCGGTCGCGGCGGGGCATCTGCGCATGAGCCGATAGCATTCTCGCATACGGCGGCGACACCTCCTGTCGTTTGGGCGGGGGATGGGGCCGAGGAGAATTGCGCGGAGCGCGGAGCCGCCGCGACCCAGAGCGGTGGAGCCGAGTGCATTGCGCACCAGCCCCGGGCGGCCCATTCTGCGGTTTACGGAGGAGATACGCCGGCAGGCGCGGACGAGCGGGTGCCCGGCACGCGGCCGCCCCGGGCCGGGGGCATCCGCGTCTGCCCGCGCCGACCCCGAGCAGCGGTCCAAGCGAGCAGCACCCTGGCAGGAACGGGCTCAGGAGGCAGCCGCGGCCGCGGACCCGGCGCGTTCGAGAGCTGAGGTGATGACCTCCTGGGCGATGGTGCGGTCGAGCTGGTCGTGCTGGTGCTGATTCTGGTAGGTGCGAAGGCAGCCGTAACAGGAGCTGTGCTCGCCGCATGCACTGCAATTGCAGACCTCAAGGGCCTCACGCATCACGCACGCGAACTGTTCAAAGGCGGAGCGGGCGAGGCCGGCGCCGCCCGGCACGTTGTCGTAGAGGACGAAGACTGGCTGGCCGGCTTCGAGGTAGGTGAGACCCCCGAGGTCGTCGTCGCCGGCTTTGAGGAACCGCCGGGCGCCCTCGCGGAGTGCAGCGAGGACGGACGCCCTGGCCGAATCGGCCGCCAGGTCCTGGTCGACGAACTTGAACTCGGCGATATCGGAGGTGAAGAGGTGGCCGAGGTCGACCCGCGCGAGCGTTTTGGTGCACTTCTGCCCGGTGACGGGGTGCTTATGGCTGCCGTTGCCTTCGCGAGTTGGCGCGGCAGCACCGGCCGTCGCGAAGCCGCAGGTATGGCAGAGCCGGAAGCCCCTGCCGTAGGCGTTGTTGATGACGGCGAGTGAGCCCTGCCTGGTGAAGCGGCCGAGCACGAGGTGGGCCGAAGGCGGCCCGAGGACACAGGTGCGGTCCTGCTGGGGGCCGAAGTCGTAGAAGAGCATCCGGGAGGCGAAGATGCGGGGAGGGCGTTCCTCGCCGAGGCCCTTCCGCGGCGGGGGTGCAGCGACGAAGCCGAAGACCGGGTCGACGAACGTCCTGTTCATGGTCTGCCCGTGGCACTGGGGGCAGGAGCCGCCAGCCTCGGGGTCGAGGTAAATGCGGTTGCAGCGTTCGCAGACCGCGTACTTCCGTTCGGGGAGCTGCCGGTTGGGGAGCAGCTGCAGACCGGCGGATTTCCAGAATTGCTTGGCGGCGACGACCCCGGAGCCGGGCGCGTACTCAGAGACGGCGACCCTGAGGTCGCGCTGGAGTTCGATGTCGCGGGCGACCTCGGCGGAGACGTGGGCCGTTTTGAGCGGCACGACATCCACCGGGAACCCGTACTTGGGCAGCACGTTGGCGCTGGCGAGGGTGCCGAGGAGCTCGGCCCGGCTGATGGTGTTGAGCACCTTCTGGTAGCGGTCGGCCTGCTGGAAGCGGTGGTTCGCCGCAGCCTCGTCCATTAGTCGGCGGTACTGCTGCATATCGGCGATCTTTTCCCGCTCAACCCGGGCGAGCGGCGACTGGAAGGGGTCCGGGTCGGCGAGGGCTGCCGCCCAGGCCCAGTCCTGGACGCCGAGTTCCTCGTGGAGTTCGGGCGGGACAATGCGCGTGAGTTCGTCACGAAGGCCCGCGTCACGCGAGAGGAGGTACTGGCGGAACTCCTCGCAGGGACTGCCTGCGCCGTCGCCGAAAAACTTCTCGACGACCCGGGGCCATTCCGGGGATTTCCCGTAGTTCGTCCTGAGGAAGCGGGAGAGCGCGACAGAGTGGACGTGGCGGCGGACGATGGGAACGTTGCCGGACGGGATTTGCGGAGCCGGGACTTTGCCGGCGACATAGTTAAGCGGGTAGGCGAAAACCTGTCGGTCGTGGGGGCGGAGCTGGGCAAACGTGACGATGAGCGCTGCGGACGAGGCTCTGCGCCCGGCGCGGCCAGCGCGCTGGACGTAGTTCGCGGCGCTGGGCGGCACGTTGCGCAGGAGGACCACCTCGAGTTCGCCCACGTCGACGCCCAGCTCGAAGGTTGTTGAGCAGCTCAGGACATTGACGCGGCCGTTTTTCGAGACGAAGTCGCCCTGGATTTCGGATGCCTTTTGGGTGGACCACTGGGCCGTGTGCTCCTCGGCATACATGGGGCCGAGCGGAGGCTCCTGGTACATCGCCCGGTAGTGGTCGAGCGGGAGCTCCGAGGCCGGCTCCAGGCGGCCGCTGCAGCGGAATGACGGGCAGACGCCGGCGACGGCTGCCGGCTCGATCGTTCCGCAGGACGAGCACTGGAGGAGCGCCCGGGGCGGACGGAATTCCCAGGAGTTCGGGTTGAGCCTGTAGACGATGCCGTGGTTCGGTTCGTTTGACGGCTGGAGGATGCTCCTGAACGGTGAATCCTGGTCTGACAGGTATCGCCAGATGTCCTGGAGCAAGGCGCGAGCGGTGGTTTTGCTCTCGCCGACGGAGGCGGTCGGGTTCTTCGCCTGGTGGATGCGAACGAGGTAGTCGAGGCGCCGGTTAATGGCAGGATGCTGTGGGACCCAGCTAAGGATTTCGAGTTCGGCTGTCCTGGCAGGCCCGTCCTGCCGCACCGCGTAGCGCTTGTTGCGTGGTTCGAAAATCTCGCTCGAGACGTCGACCCCCTGCGGCATGCTGACCACCTGCGCGGCAAGCAGCGTTTTCAGGAGCTCTTCGAGGAGGACCCATGCCTCTTCCGGCGTCAGCGACCAGGGCGGGCTGAGGAGCGGCCGGGGCGGGGTCCACGTGCCGGGGCGAGCGAGCCTGAGTTCGGCCAGGCCAACGCCTGCGAGCGACTGGCGCTCGTCCATGGCGGTGAGTTCCGCGATAAGCCATTCGACGGCCAGATCTTTGCGTCGAAGGGCGGACGTGTCGCTGGTGAAGAAGCCTGCCCGGTCCATAGCGCTGGCGAGCCGGCTGCCGAGACTTTCGAGCCTGAGTCCCTCTCCGCCGGGCGTTTCCCAGGTCTCGCGCAGCACCTGGTAGATGACCCTCCGCCGGGCGGTCCGGTTGTAGGTCCGCTCGAGGTAAGCGGCGAAGAATGCGGCGTCCTGCCGGCTGTCGGAGAACGCCAGGAAGCGCGGACGTTCCTCGCCGCGAGGCAGGGCATCGAACAGCGCGGAGGCGATGACCGCCGGGGGCGCATCGGAGCCGAGACTCAACCGCCGGGGCCCGCGCTGGCTCGACGGCGCCTTGCAGTTGACGCAGCGCACGGCTCCTGATTCGGTGCGGGCAGCGACTGTCATCGGCGTCGGCCGCGGGTTCGGGCAGTTGCAATCCCCGCTGGAGCCGGCCCGCAGGCAGGAGAAACACAGGGAGAGCTGCTGTTCGTCCTTTTTTCCCCCTGGAGCACGAGCTCGACGAGTTGACCCGGCTCTTCGGGTTCGTCGACCGGGTCCTCAGCGACTTTCGGGCCGAGGAACAGCACCTCCCGGGAGGAATCCGGTAGGTTGAGCGCCGCCTGGAGGCGCCCAGAACGTTCGTCACCCGAGACAGTGCCCCGAAGGTGCCACTGCCCGCAGCGGCGGCAGGTTGCGACTTCGATGACCATGGCCGCCGGACCACAGATATCGCAGTGGCGCGCCGACTCGAGGAAGACCCGGGGGCCGCCATCGTGGTCCCGCAGGCAGACGAACATGCCATCGGGGGAGCGGACGAAGGTGTGATACTTGGCGCGGAGCAGAGGGAGCCCCTGCGGGTCGCGCAGCGATGAAAGCGCCCGGACGACGGAGGCCGTCAGTTCGAAGGGGTCGGCGTCGCCGAGCATTGCGGCTGCCTCCTCAAGAGTGAGCTGCTTCGCCCCGAGCGACGTGAGGAGGTCCTGCACCCTCGGGTCGGCGAGCAGCGCGTCGGAGTTCCCGGTCCGAACGGCCTGTTCGAGGTCGATCCGAGGACCCGGGGCAGGGAGCCGCGGCGCTTCCCGGGAGGCGACGATGACGTCCTGCCGCGCAGGGTCGTCGTCATCGCATTCGAAAGGCAGCCCGAAGAGGTCCGAGGCGAATTTGGCGATCTGTTTCCGGTCTTCCGGCCCGCCGGCGGTGGCGGAGGTCGCGATGGCCTGGGTTTTGCCCGGCCCTCTGCCGACCCGGTCAAGCAGCCTGCGCAGGAGCATGCCGATCTCGAGGCCCATCGTTCCCTCGTAGCTGTGGACCTCATCGAGGACGATAAAGCGCCACTCGTTGTCTCCGGAGACAGCGAAGAGCGGCGAGTCGTCCGGCCGGATCAGAAGGTACTCGAGCATTGCATAGTTGGTCAGCAGCAGATGAGGAGGACGCTCGCGCATCTCTTGGCGGCCGAACATCTCGTTAGGCAGAATGGTTTCGACGCCGCTGTTCTTCGCCTTTTCGATCCCTTCGGCTCTTGTCTCGGGCGTATCTCCGGTGTACCGGCCAAAGGTCACCTCCGGGAAATCCTCCAGCAACTCCCTGAGCCGCTTCAGCTGGTCGTTGGCCAGCGCGTTCATGGGATACAGCAGCAGTGCACGGACACCGCTGCGAAGGCTACCCTGTTCCTGCTCACGGAATATTTGATTGATGATCGGGAGTAGAAAGCTCTCGGTCTTGCCGCTTCCGGTCCCGGTGGCCACGACCACATTGCGACGCTCGGTGACGAGCTTGCGGATGGCCGTCTCCTGGTGCCGGTAGAGCGGCCGGTGGATGGAAAACCCGCCGTTACTTTCGAGCCACCGCGGGCTGAGGACCCCTTCTCGGACAAGGTCATTGGGGGTGACCCCGTGCTGGTAATTCTGGGACGCCTCGAGGAAGGGGCCCTTCAGCCACGGCGTGCGCACCCTGTCAAAAGCTTCCTCGATGGCGCGGTTGAGCTGCGGGTCATTGGAACGCAACGAGGTGCGCAGGTAACGACGGTAGGCGGTCTCGACCTCCCCGGTCGCGCGCAGGGGGTCCAGGTTGTTTGTGGCGCTCATTGTTGGACTCGCAGGCAAAGAATTTCCGCGTAACAGAGGTCGCGCTCATAGATCCTCGGCATGTACCTCTCGAGCCACACGGCGACTTCATCGAGCCAGGGGACGGCTTCCGGCGGGAGGCTCCCGCGTTTTCCCCTGGCCATCTGCCTTCGCACGAGGGCGACGGCCAGGGACATGCGCCCGAGGACGGGCCAAGATTCGGGCAGTACGCGCTGAGGGAGCATCCATCGCCGGTCGAGCCCTCCCGGACCGAGGAGCTCGTCGGCCATTCGTTCTAACGGCTCCCGACAGCTCAGGTATCCACGAACGAGCCGCCGACGTCTCTGCTCGAACTCCCCATCGGCGGTATGGCGCGAAAGCTGTTTCAGGGTCGCGAAGGCCGCGTTGAGCCAGCCATCCCGGTCGAACATCCGCCCGGGGACGGGCAAAAGCGCCGCCTCCATCGCCTCGAGTCTGTCGTCGTCCGGTTGGAACTCGGGCCCATTGATGGAACCGCACTCCGGGAGAGATTCGAACGCATCACCATCGCTGTCATCGGTTTCGAGGTCAGGCCAGCCAAGGTACGTGTGGCAGCGGGCGACTGCGCCGGGGTCGTTTCGCGCCAGAGCGAGGTCATGCCATGCCCCGAGCGGCAGCCATGCCTGCCAGAGGCGATCCTCTCTCCCCTCGATCATTTCTCCAGGAACCTGCCCCTGCCAGCGTTCGATGCCGAGGCCGACGAGGAGACATCCAGGGCGGGACGTGCCATCCTGGTCAACCAGCCACTGCCAGAAATCCTGCCGGGCATCGGCGCTCTTTCTGCTGGCCAGGCTTTCGGCTGCCAGCCACCATGGGATCCGGAGGATTTCCCGCATCGCCCCGCAATCGACTGACTTCGCAACGATCGCGAGCAGCTCCCGAAGCTGGTACGGGCCGAGGTCTCTGAAGAATGCACGAGTTTCATCGGCCGCTGCGTTCGGGGAGGTGAGCAGAATGCGTTCAAGGGTGCCAGCGACGGTTGGTGGCAGGACATCCGCCCGTTTTCGCAAGTCATCTTCACTTCCGATATGAAACTGAACAATGCGGCCTACCGTCCTTTGCCCGGTCCATTCGTCATCGACCCGCAGCTCAAGGCTGTACCGACCGGGGAGGAGCCTCGAAACCTCGATGCTGGCGGTGCCAGTGGTGTTGTCGTAAGAGACCGGGCTGGAGAGCGGCTCCTGCCACGGTCGTGTGAGACACCGTACTGTTCCGTGGGCACCCGGTACCCGACGCCTCTGGATCCAGCTGAGCGTTGTTCGATGCCCTGGGTGCGCGGCGGATACGTGCTCAATATCTACCGCGATATCGACCGTTGCTACCGTGATGGGACTGCCGACTTCGTTCCCATTTGACGAGAGCAGCTGAAGCTCGAAGTCGTAGTTCGGAATGTGGCTGCCGCGGAGCGTGTCCAAAAATTCGCTAATCGAGAATCTTGCAAGATTCTTCTGTTTCGCCCTGGCCCGGAGGCGTTGCAGGATTCTCCCGGGACGCTGCACCAGCCGCAGTTCGACGTCATACTTCGGCGGCACCCTGGCCAAAAGGACCCCTGCGCTCCCCGATTCCAGGTCGTCGATGTTGAACCGAAGAGCTGTGTTGTCCTCTTGCTGCTCCAGGCCGCGGCCGACCCAGCGCCACTGGGCGACGTTCAGCCGGATGGCCGCCATGGTCTCCCGGCCGGTCGCGGTGTCGCGGACAGTGAACGGGATGCGCCCGTTCCGGTTGCGGTCGTAGAGCCGCCATCCGTCCGGGCGCGGTTCGACGAAATCACCTTCTTCGAGGACGCTGATGCCGTCTCTGGTAGTGATGTCGACCGTTGAAACTGCCAGGTCTGGCCCTGCGACACCGGGATGCTCGTCGACCTGGAATTCCATGGCGGGGAGCAGGTCGAGGATGAATTCCGCGCTGCGCCCGAGCGGCCCATTGACGCGCACGTGCCACCTGCCGACGTCACGGCCCGGGATCAGGTCCTCCAGGTGCAGGCGCACCCGGCCGCCCGGCAACAGCTCTGGAGAGAGCTCGGCAGCCGACATTCTTCCCCGCTCCGTGCCATCGTCGGACCGAACCGAGACGGTCCAGCTGGCAAGGTAGTCGGCGGCGTCACGATGCCCGGGAGGGCCGGGAAGGATGACCGAGGGGAGATTCGTCTCAAAGGCGAGCGCGGTTTCGCCATAGGGTTCCAGGTAAGCCGGAACGTCGGGGCAGTCCAGGACAGGCTCGGCATCCGCGTCGACGAAAACCTGGTGCTGTGCTCTCCCTGCGCTTAGATTGATGTGCGACAGACCGTCGGGGAGCTCGAAATGCCTCGCGACGATAGAACGCCATCGTGATGCCGGCTCGCCGAGGTCTTCGACCGGACCGATTTCTCCGTCGGCCCCCTGCACGCATGCCCCAGCGGGGGCGACGAGGAAGAAGCTCCGGGTGGAAAGGGTCCGAGTCCCGCTGATGGCTTTGCATGATTTCCCATGGAAGAGCAGAAACGGGCGTTCCGGGGTTAATCCCTCAAAGCTGCGCGATGTCAGCAACCCGTTTTCAGTAAAGCCGAACACCTGGATTGACGAGAAGGGCTCTTCGACCAGGAGCTCTTCGTACGGCGCTGGCCTCCTCCAGCTTTCCTTCCAGGGCACATCGAAGTAGGAACCTCCGGAGAGCTGTACCTTCCAGCGGACTACCGGGCTGTCGATATACGGGAGCCGAAGCAGGATACGGACAAATTCGGGGTCGAACACCAGGGCAGGCGCCGTCCATCTTTGGCGAACCCTCGACCGCTGCTGCCCGCGGCCGTCAACCCATGCTGACACCTCGTCGACGAACCAGGAGGGCAGGCCGGGATCGTCGATTCCGTGGACAAGGTCCATGGTGCGCTGGATGACATCTTCGGCAACGCGCCCGCCATAGACGACGAACCGGTAGACCGGACGGTGCATTCCGGCGTGATTTCGGATAAGGCGTTCGCGAATCTCCGAAATGTCATATCCGTAACGTTCCGGATCGGTAATGCTTGGCCAGATGACGTGCTCCATGAAGGATGGAACCAGCGCCCGCGGAACCATGGCATGGGCGAGAATTGGCGTGACGTAAGGTAATGCACCTTCCTCAACGAGCTGTCGGAACGTTGGCAGATGATTCCGCTCAAGATAATCTGCGAACCACTGACCAAGTTCCGGCTGATTTATCTCATAACCGGGAGTATCCAGCAGGCTTCGAACTTTAGGCCAGTACTCATGCCCATCATACCGAAATTTAGCGACATTAACGAGCACGGCTGCGAGACAATGGGGATATTGCCTCTGAATGATGTGAGTTGGAAGCCTTCGAAGATGACTGCAGATGTCGTCGAGCTCAGCTTCTTCGAGCGGAATTTCGCCGATCAGCCGGTGCCGTGGGATTTCGTCGCGCAGACGCTGTTCGTATTCAAGCAACGTGGCCACGTTGCCAGCTCCAGAGTCGACCGTACCGGGAGGCGGAGCCCGGTTGGCGCGCGATTATAGGGTGTTTGCTCCCGGCTCGCGATAGCGACAGGAATCTGTCGCCATTTCACGACGGCACGGGGGGGGGGGCGGCAACTGATTTCGCGAGCGGTCGAGCCCGGGTCGATGGCCGACGGCGGGAAAGTTACGCGGGAAGGGGGCCGGCCGCCGGGGGCGGACGGTCCGGACGCCGCTCCGCCCGGTGCGCCCCCGGGGCTTTCGGCCACCTCATCCCCGCCGAGTTGCTCGCCCGGCGCTTCGACATCCGGTCCGAAGGCGTGTCACGAACGGCGTGAACCAGTACAGGAGGTTCACCGAAGGCGGGCGAGGCGCTAGGATTGAAGGCAGCGGGCCTCGATAGCTCAGCTGGTAGAGCGAGCGATTCGTAATCGCTAGGTCCAGGGTTCGAATCCCTGTCGAGGCTCCAGTTTTCTCCCTGCGTGCCGCGCGGGCGGCCGCCGGCAGGGTGCGACTTCTGGTCCCGACTCCGCCCTTGCGTTTGATTTTCGCGACGAGCATGCGCCCGAGCTTCTCGAGCGCTTCCCACAACTTAAGCCCCGACTCCGGGATTGCGGTTGCGTGCCGCGGCCACAACCCAAATTGAACACCTGGGCGGCGCTGCGAATCTCGAACCCGAACCCGGCCTCGCCGTTGCGTGCCGCACGGGCAGCGGAAGCAGCGCGGCAGCGATGGACGGTCGGCAATTCGGGATTCGCTTGACCCGAGCCGGCTGCGCCCGCTACGCTCGATGGTGCAAGGGGGAGTAACCGGCACCCACCCCCGGGGTGCATCCGCGGGCCGTCACCACGCGCTTCGGCGCCGGCCCCGGAGGCGAGCCTTCGCCCGGTGAGACCCTGGCACATCCTCAAACAGGGATGCGGCCAGGGTTTTTTGCTGGCCGCGAAAGGGTCGCATGACCGAACTGCTTCCGTGGCTCATCTTCGGCGGCATCGTGGCGGGGATGCTCGCGCTCGACCTCGGCGTCTTTCATCGCGAGGCCCATGTTGTGTCGCGCCGCGAGGCGCTCGCCTGGAGCGCCGCGTGGATTACCCTGGCGCTCGCCTTCAATGCCGGCGTGTTCTTCTTCCGGGGCAGCGATGCGGGCGTCGAGTGGCTGACGGGCTACCTGATCGAGAAATCGCTAAGCGTCGATAACGTCTTCGTCTTCCTGCTGATCTTCTCGGCGTTTGCGGTGCCGCCGGTGTACCAGCATCGCGTGCTCTTCTGGGGGATTCTCGGGGCGTTGGTGATGCGGGCGGTGCTGATTGCAGCCGCAGGGCTGCTCATCACGACGCTCCACTTCGTCATTTACGTGTTCGGCGCGTTCCTCATCTTCACGGGTATCAAATTCCTGCGGGACCAGGAGCATGCGCCGGACCTCGAACAGAACCGGTTCGTGCGGCTGACGCGCCGGCTCTTTCCCGTGACGGCCCGGTACGAAGGGCAGCGGTTCTTCCTCCGGCGGGAGGGGGTCCTGTATGCGACGCCGCTGTTCCTGGTCCTGGTGCTGGTGGAGAGCACGGACCTTGTGTTCGCCGTCGACAGCATCCCGGCGATCTACGCAGTGACGAGCGACCCGTTCATTGTGTTTACGTCGAATATTTTCGCGATTCTCGGGCTGAGGGCGCTCTACTTCGTGCTGGCCGGATACCTGGGCGGGCTGCGGTTCCTGAAGCCGGCCCTGGCGGCCATCCTCGCGTTCGTCGGCACGAAGATGCTGCTCGTCGACCTGTACAAGGTGCCGTCGCTGGCGAGCCTGGCGGTGATCGCCGGGGTCCTTGCGGCGGCGCTGTTCGCTTCGTGGCGGTGGCCGAAGCCGGCGCATGCCGCGGTCCACGAGCCCGCTGCGGGCCGTTGACCGGCCGCCCCCCGCCAATTACCTACGATCGAGAGGTGTCACATTTGACACCGAACGCGGGCACACCACCCGGGGAAGCCCGGGCGGAGAACGGAGGAACCGGATGTTGAAGCGGCTTGCCGCAATTTTCCAGGCGAAGGCGAACAAGGCTCTCGACCGGCTTGAGGACCCGCGCGAGATGCTGGACCTGAGCTACGAGAAGCAGGTCGAGATGCTGCGCGACGTGAAGCGGGGCATCGTCGAGGTGACGGCTGCGCGGCGCCGGCTCGAGCTGCAGGCTGAAGAGCTGCGGGCGAAGCTGCCGACCTTCGATGCGCAGGCGATGCAGGCGCTGAAGAACGGGCGCGAGGACCTCGCGCGGGTTGCGCTGGAGCGGAAGGCTTCGACGCAGGCGCAAATCGAGAGCTTCGAGGCGCAGGTGGCGAACCTGCGCGCCGAACAGGAGCAGCTGGTGCAGGCGGAGCAGCGGCTGCAGGCGAAGGTTGAGGCGTTCCGAACCCGGAAGGAGGTGCTGACGGCACAGTACACGGCGGCGAAGGCGACGGTGCGGATCGGCGAGGCGGTCACCGGTCTCTCGGAGGAGATGACGGACGTGGGCTACGCCATCCAGCGGGCGGAGGGCCGGACCGCGCAGCTGAAGAGTCGCGGCCAGGCGATCCAGGAGCTGCTGGAGAGCGGGGTGCTGGAGGATTCGCTCGGCGGGACGACCGGCATCGACCGCGAACTGGAGGCGCTGGGCCGGCAGGCGAGCATCGATGCCGAACTCGAGCGGCTGCGGGCGGCGATGGCCGCCGGGGAGGCGAACCGATGATTGTGCGGCTGATGGGACGCGGCCAGTGGCGGCTCGATGATGCGCTGATCGATGAGCTGAACCGGATCGATGCGGCGCTGGATGATGATATCAACCGGGGGGATGCAACCGAGTTCCGGGAGCACCTCGCGGCGATGCACCGGCTGATCGCGGAGCGGGGCGAGCCCGTGCCGGAGGACGAGCTGGTGCCGTCGGATGCGTTCGTGCCGCCCGTCGACTGCTCGATCGAGGAGCTGCGGAAGCTGATGGACCCGGATGGGCTAATCCCGGGCGGCCCGGCAAAGGAGGCGGTCGATGGTTGATGAGCTGTTCGAGGTCTTCGAGGAGCTGTTCGAGCGCCGCAACAAGAAGAAAAAGAAGGAAAAGGAAGGGAAGGGCGGCGGTGCGCGGGACGGCGTCCCGGCGGCGCCGCCCGTTTTCTGCGTGGACTGCGGCGTGCGGAATGAGGGCGGGGCCCGCTTCTGCATGGAGTGCGGGAGCCTGCTGCCGAGCCCGGGGGAGGAGCTGCGCTGCCTGAGCTGCAACACGCAGCTGCCCCTAAAGGCGAAGTTCTGCCCGCGCTGCGGCGCGAAGGCGGCGGTGTAGGCCGGGTCAGGGGGCGTCGATTTCGCTGCGGAGGCGGCGATGCGGCTACGGATGGACGCGGGCAAGTTCGATGCCCTCCCGTTCGATCGCCTCGCGGAGCGCAGGCGGCGCGGTATCGAGCCGTACGACGTCGATGTGGAGGAGGGTGGGGGCTTCGTCGACGAGGGCGAGAAGCTCGTCCCAGGTGACCGGGTCGGCGCCGGGGGCGTCGATGGCGAGGTCGATGTCGGAGCGTTCGCGGTGGTCGCCGCGGGCGCGGGAGCCGAAGAGGATGACGCGCCGGACGGCGGGGTGCCGGGCGAGGCGTTCGGCGAGCCAGTCGGCGACGGCGCGGGCGCGGGGGTCCATGGGCGTGAGTGTAGCGGAGACAGCTGCGGCGGGGCGGTTCAGCGGATGGTGAAGGAGCCGGCGGCGATGGTGACGAATCCGATGGAGACCTCGTTGGTGGCCTTTACGGTGATGCTGTACGTTCCGGTCACCGGGTCACCGAAGGTGAGGAAGTCTCCCGGCCAGGCGAACTCCCGCGAATGGCCGTCCCAGTAGAGGTAGCCGGACGCGGTCTGCGAGAAGCCGTTTGGAGGGTCGACTTCGACGCGTATGCGGAGCGGGTAGTCGAAATCGGCGAAGTAGTCGGTCTGCACGGTGATGGTGAAGAGCGTGTTCCAGCGCCACCGGACGCACTCCACCCGGACCTTGAATCCACGTGAGGCAGGGATGTCAGTCCAGCCGGTGCAGGATTCGATGACGTCGCCGCCGCTGGACGGCGGGGGGTAGGCGGGCCCGGGTGGGGGCGCCGGCGGGCGCGGAACCGGCGTCGGGGTGGGCGGAACCGGGGTCGGCGTCGGGGGCCGTGGCGTGGGTGTCGGCGTCCGCGTCGGTGTTGCGGTCGGGGTAGGCGTTGACGTCGGGGTGGGCGTCGGCGTCGGCGTGCGGGTCGGGGTGGCGGTGGCTGTGGGGGTAGCGGTCGGCGTGGGCGTGGGGGCCGGGTCGCTGACGAATCCGCAGCCGGCCGCGCCGAGCGCGGCAAACGCAGCAGCAAGAAGGGCCGCATGGCGGATGACCGGGCGCATGACGGCCGGGGATGGTAGCACAGCCCGGCGACAGCCCCTGTCGCGTGCCTGGCGACGGGCGTGTTCAAACGAAGGCGATTCGCTTGCAAGGCCGAATGGCCTATCATGCACAGCATTGCGGGCCGGGGATGCCGGCCCAGCCCGGGAAACCCAGGAAGAAGGAACGCCCTTGGAACTTCAGAACGTCGTCATCGTCGATGGGGTCCGCTCCGCGTTTGCACGCGGCGGACGGGGAAAGCTGGTCGCCACGCGCCTCGATGAGGCCGGGGCCCAGGTGCTGCGCGCGCTGCTTGAGCGGAACCCGAAGGTGCAGCCGCGGATGATCGAGGATATCGGCCTCGGGAACGTGGGGGGCGCCGGGGAGCTCGCTGGCATCGGCGCGGACACCATCGCGCGGCTCGCCGGGCTCCCGTCGGAGATTTCGGCCTTCGATACGAACCGGCAGTGCGGCTCGAGCATGGAGGTGCTGCACCGGATTGCGCAGTCGATCGCGGTGGGCGCGACGGAGGTCGGCATCGCGATGGGCGCGGAGCGGATGGGGCGGCAGCTCGGCGGCGGGCAGCGGGGCCCGACGACGCGGATCACGGAGTTCAACCGGCGCCGGCTGGAGCAGACGCCGGAACAGCGGAACCTGCCGCCGGACCACTTCGAGAACTTCTCGGTGCCGTTCCCGGACGAGATTCTCGATTACTCGCCGGTGCTTTCGATGGTGCAGACGGCCCAGAACGTGGCCGAGGTGTACAACCTGAGCCGCGAGGAGCTGGACCAGTTCGCGGTCGACAGCCACCGGAAGGCGGTGGCGGCCTACGAGAAGGGCGTCTACAAGGACGAGATCATCCCGCTCGAGGTGGAGGACCCGGTCTTCGACGCCGAGGGCAACTGGGTGGAGTCGGAGCGCGGGCCGATGATCATCTTCGACCGCGACGAGTGCATCCGGCCCGGGACGAACATCGAGACGCTGAGCCAGCTCCCGCCGGTGAAGGGCATCGTGAGCCCGACCGGGCAGGAGCTGCGGATTACGGCCGGGAACAGCTGCCCGACGAACGACGGCATCAGCGCCGTGCTGCTGATGAGCGAGAAGAAGGCGCTGGAGCTGGGGCTGGAGCCGCTCGCCCGGATCAAGGGGTACGGCATTGCGGGCATCAAGCCACAGGTGATGGGCCTCGGCCCGGTCCCCTCGACCAAGAAGGCGCTCAAGTATGCGGGCATTGAAGCCGACCAGATCGACCGGGTCGAGTTCAACGAGGCGTTCGCGGCGCAGGTCATCCCCTCCTGCCGGGAGCTGGGCATCCCGCTGGAGAAGGTGAACGTGAACGGCGGGTCGATCGCGATCGGGCACCCGCTCGGTGCAACCGGCGCACGGCTTGTCCTGACGGTGGCGCACGAGCTGCGCCGCAGCGGCAAGAAGTACGGCCTGGCGACGCAGTGCATCGGCGCGGGGATGGGGATCAGCACCATCATCGAGGCGCTCTAGACCGCCCCTTCGCTGCACAGGCAGCATCGCGCGGCGCCGGGGGTTGCCCCCGGCGCCGCGTTCGTTTGCGCGGTGCTCTGGCCCGGCTCTGGACCTCAGCTTTACCTTCGTAAGGGGTTCTGACCTGCACGCAAGGCGCCGTCGGCGAAGATACGCGGCGACGCTTCAGCGGGGGACTGCTCATGAAACGGAAGCTGCTACTTTTCGGCGGGGCCGGGCTGGCGGCGTTCGCCGTGGCAGCGTTCGCGGCCTGGTTCTTCTACTTCCGGAGCGATGCGCCGGAGGAGGTTTCGCTGGAAGGGGCGCTCGAAACGGTCCGGACGCCGACCGCGGCGGCCCCGGCGGGCGCCGGTTCGACACCGGCCCCAGGGGCGACGCAGCCGGCCGGGGCCGGCGCATCGGCCGGCCTCGACGGGACGTGGACGGTGGCCGCGGCGGGCGAGACGTTCGTGGGCTACCGCGTGCAGGAGGAGCTGGCGCAGGTCGGTGCGACGACGGCGGTGGGCCGGACGAGCGACGTGAAGGGCACGGTGACCATTAAAGGAAACCGGGTGGAGCCCGGGAGCACCTTCACCGCGAATATGCAGGCGCTGAAGAGCGACCGTGCGCAGCGGGATAACGCCCTCCGGACCCAGGCGCTGGAGACGAACCGGTTCCCGACCGCGACCTTCACGCTGAAGGATGCAGTCACGCTGCCTGCCTCGTTCGCGAACGGGGAAGCGCTGACGACGACGCTGAAGGGCAGCCTCGAACTGCACGGGGTGACCCGCGACGTCGAAATCCCTGTGCAGGCGAAGCTGGAGAACGGGCTGATCGTGGTGGTGGGCTCGCTCGAGATCAGATTCGCCGACTACGACATTGCCCAGCCGCGGGCGGTGATTGTGCTGAGCGTCGACGACAAGGGGATCATGGAGGTCCAGCTCGTGCTGCAGAAGCAGGGGTAGGGACCGGGCAGGTCAGGCGGAGATCAGGGCGACCCCGGCCAGGGCGAGGGCGGCGCCCGCCAGGCGGAGGTGGGTGAACCGTTCGCCGGCGACGAACCGGGCGAGGATGAGGGTCTGGACCGGGTAGAGGGAGCCGAGCACGGAGGCGACGGCGACGTTGCCCCGGCTGGTGGCGAGGGCGAAGGAGAGGTTGGCGGCGCTATCGATGGCGCCGACGGAGGCGAGGCGGAGGCCGCGGCCGGCGCCGGGCCAGCGGAGCCCGCCGACGAGGGCGCCGGCCGCGGCCGTAAAGAGCGCAGCGCCGGTCCGGGCGCTGAGCACCGCGACGAGGGCATCGCCGTCGGTGGCCGAAGCGCGGCCGATGAGGAGGAAGAAGAGGCCGAAGCCGAGGGCGGCCGTGAGCCCGAGGGCGACGGGCAGCAGGTGGCGGCCATGGGTGAAGACGCGCCCCTCGGAGGGGAGCGAGACGAGGATGATGCCCGAGAGGGCGAGGGCGATGCCGGCAAGGGCTGCGGGCCCCGGCGCGTCCCCGGTAAGGATGGCGGCGACGACCGGGATCACGGCGCCGCACGCAGAGAGCGGGGCGACGACGGCGGATTCGCCGAGGGAGAGGCCCCGGTAGAGGGCGAGGCCGCCGAAGCTGGTCGCGAGGCCGGCGGTGAGCCCCCAGCGGACGGCGTCGGCGGAGGCATCGGGCCGCGAAACGAGGACGGCCATGCCGAGGAGGAGGACCGCCGCCAGGTGTGACGCGAGCCCGACGGTAAAGACCGGGAGCCGGCTGGTGAACCGGCCCCCGAGGAAATCGGACGTGCCCCAGGCGACGGCAGCGCCGAGGCCGAAGAGGATGGAGGTCATGCGGGGCAGGCGCCGTCAGTCGCCGCTGGCCGCATCGTCTCCGCCGTTCCCGTCCCCGGCGTCGTCAACATCGAGGCCGAGGGGGAGCGTTTCGTTCAGGGCGGCATCGGAGGCGGCGCCGTTGTCCGAGGGGCGGGCCCGGCGGCGGCTCCGTGCCTGGCCGTCATCGTCCATCATGAAGGCGGCGATGCTGGCGACGGCGTCGCCCTCGCCGACGCGCATCACGGTGACGCCCTGGGTATTCCGGCCGATCCGGCTGATTTCGGCGACGCGGGTGCGGACGACGATGCCGTCGCGCGTGACGAGGAGGAGGTCCTGGCGGGGGTCGACCATGCGGCAGGCGGCGACGTTTCCGGTTTTCTCGGTGATGTTGAGGGTCTTGACGCCCTGGCCGCCCCGGCCCTGGAGGGGGTATTCGTCGATGGCGGTGCGCTTGCCAAAGCCGCGCTCGGAGATGATGAGGAGGTCGGAGCCGTCGTCGGTGGTTTCGACGCCGACGACGTAGGCGCCGGGCTTCAGCTTCATGCCGCGGACGCCGCCGCTGGCGCGGCTGGCATCGCGCAGATCGTCGATTTTGAAGCGGATGGCAAGGCCATCGCTGGAGACAAGGATGACATTGGTCTCATTGGTGGCCAGGCGTGCAGCGATGAGCTGGTCGTTCTCATCAAGATTGAAGGCGATCTTGCCGTTCCGGCGGACCTCTTCAAACTCGGAGAGGCGGGTCTTCTTGATTTCGCCGTTCCGCGTGGCGAGCAGGATGAAGTCGCGGTCGTAGGAGCTGACGGGGAGGATGGCGGTGACGCGTTCGCCGGGCTCGAGGTCGATGAGGTTGACGATGGGCAGTCCCTTCGCCTGCTTCTTCGTGTCGGGGACGTCGAAGGCGCGGAGGTGGTAGACCTTGCCGCGGTCCGTGAAGAAGAGGAGGTTGTCGTGGCTGTCGCAGACGACGAGCTTCATGACGGCGTCTTCTTCGCGGGTGGGGGCGCCGCGGGCGCCCTTGCCGCCGCGGCTCTGGCGGCGGAACTCCTCAAGCGGCATCCGTTTGATGTAGTTGCGGATGCTGAGGGTAACGACGCTGTCCTGGTGGGGGACGAGGTCTTCTTCGCGGAAGTCTTCGGGGTCGGCCTCGACGATCTCGGTGCGGCGGGGGTCGCCGTACTTCTTCTTCAGCTCCTTCATGTCGTCGCGGATGAGGAAGTCGATCTTCCGCGGGTTGGCGAGGAGGTCTTCGAGCTCGGCGATCTTCTTGATGAGCTCTTCGTACTCATTGAGGATGGCCTGGCGCTCGAGGGCGGCGAGGCGGCGGAGCTGCATGTCGAGGATGGCGCGGGCCTGGACCTCGGTGAAGCTGAAGGGGTTCCGCTGGGCCAGGGAGCGGATCGCGGCCGGGCTGTTGGCAGGGAGCCGCTCGAGCTGGACGAGGCCGACGCCCTGGAGGAGGTCGAGGGCGGCCTGGGCCGATTCGGCGGCGCGGATGGTGGCGATGACCGCGTCGATCATGTCGATGGCGCGGAGGAGGCCCTGGAGGATGTGCTCGCGCTCGCGGGCTTTCTCGAGCTGGTACTCGGTGCGGCGGCGGATGACCTCGCGGCGGTGGTCGATAAAGAGCTCAAGGGCGCGCTTCAGGCCGAGCCGGCGGGGGGCGCCATCGACGATCGCCATCATGTTGATGGCGAAGGTGGAGCGCATGGCGGTGTGCTTAAAGAGGAGGTTCTTGACCTGCTGGACGGAGCCTTCCTTCTTCAGCTCGATGACGATGCGCATGCCGTTCCGGTCGGATTCGTCGCGGAGGTCGGCGATGCCGTCGATTTTGCGGTCGCGGACGAGCTCGGCGATCTTCTCGATGAGCTGGGCCTTGTTCACCTGGTAGGGGAGTTCGGTGACGATGATGGCGGTGCGGCCCTTGCCCGATTCTTCGACCGTGGTGCGGGCGTGCATGGTGATGCGCCCGTGGCCTTCGCCGTAGGCGAGGCGGAGCTGCTCTTTGTTCTTGCCGACGAGGGCGATGCCGTAGGTGGGGAAGTCCGGCCCCTGGATGACGGTGAGGAGGTCATCGAGGGTGGTGGTTTCCGGGTTCTCGATGAGCATCGAGATGGCGTCGGCGATTTCGCCGAGGTTGTGCGGGGGGATGCTGGTGGCCATGCCGACGGCGATGCCGGAGGAGCCGTTGAGCAGGAGATTCGGGATGCGGGAGGGGAGGATGGAGGGCTGTTCGTGGCGGCCGTCGTAGTTCGGTTCGAAATCGACCGTGTTCTGGTCGATGTCGGCGAGCATCTCCTCGGCGATGGCGGACATGCGCGCTTCGGTGTAGCGCATGGCGGCCGGGGGGTCGCCATCGACGGAGCCGAAGTTGCCCTGGCCATCGACGAGGGGGTAGCGCAGGGAGAAGTCCTGCGCCATGCGGACCAGCGTGTCGTAGACGGCCTGGTCGCCGTGGGGGTGGTACTTCCCCATGACGTCGCCGACGGTGGCGGCGGACTTGCGGTAGGGGGTGCCGGCGCGGGCGCCGCCTTCGTACATGCCCCAGAGGATGCGGCGCTGGACCGGCTTGAGGCCGTCGCGGACGTCGGGGAGGGCGCGCGAGACGATCACGCTCATGGCGTAATCGAGGTAGCTCGTGCGCATCTCCTGTTCGATTTCGACCGGGCGGACCTGTGAGGTTGGTTCGATGGACACGGGCGACTCCGGGGCGGGCGCGAACGGGGGAAATCGTTCAGTTCATTGTACCATTTTGGCGTTTAGCGGCCCGGGCCGGAGGCGGCGGAGGGCCGCGGCGGGTCCGCGAGCGGACGCGGAAGAGTGCGGCTCAATGGAAGAGGCGGCGGTAGTGGGTGCTGGCGAAGAATTCGCGGAGGACAGCGGCGGCGGGGCCGGCCACGTGCAGGTCGTCGAGTTCGGACGGGTGCCAGTAGCGGAAGGCCTGCCCTTCGCGGACGTCGATGAGTGACTCGGGCAGGTCGGGGTCGTCGTAGTAGATGTGGTAGACGTGGGTGAGGGAGCCGGGCAGTTCAGCGGCGCGGTAGACGCGGAAAAGGCGGAGGGTCTCGAGGAGGACGCCGGTCTCCTCTTCGAACTCGCGGAAGGCGGCGGCATCGGGGGGTTCGTCGGGTTCGACGAGGCCGCCGGGGATCGACCACTGGCCGGGGAAGCGCTCGGGCGGGAGGTCGGCGTCGCGGAGCTGGAGGAGGGCGCGGCCCCAGCGGTCGAGGGCGATGACGCCGACGCCGACCCGGTAGGGCTGGAGCATGCCGACGGTGCCGCGGTAGGCATCGCTCGCGATAAAGCGGGCGAGGAGCTGGCGGGTGCCGGGGTTCATGGGCAGGCCGGGGAAGGCAGCCGGGTGGTGGTACTGGAAATCGAGGCCTTCGCGGACGTCGATTGCGGTGCGGGGCACCGGGTCATCGGCCACGAAGAGGTGCAGGCAGGAGGGGAGGAGGTCGGGGACCTGGGCGGTGGTGACCGTTTCGACGTAGCGGAGGCGCTGGAGGCGGACGCCGGTCTCCTCTTCGAATTCGCGGAGGGCGGTTTCGCGGGGCGACTCGCCGGGCTCGCGGCCGCCGCCGGGGATGGTCCAGCGGCCGATGCCGGCGGGCCAGACGTCGTCGTCGCGCTGCTGAAGGAGGATGGAGCCGTCGGGCGCGACGAGGAGGACGGCGGAGCCTTCGCGGCCGGAGCCGGGCGCTTTGTAGCTCATGGTTTCACGGTAGCAGTCCGCGCTGCGGCCGGGGAATTGCCGGGGGCGACCGGGTAGGCCACGATGGTGGCCGATGGCGACGCCCTTCCTGAAGTGGGCCGGCGGGAAATCGCGGCTCGTGCCGACGGTTGCGGAGGGCGTGGCGGGGCTGCCGGTCGAGCGGTACATCGAGCCGTTCCTGGGCGGGGGCGCGATGTTCTTCGGGCTGCGGGCGCGCGGCCTGCGGGTGCCGGCGATCCTCGCTGACGCGAACGCTGAGCTGATTGCGGCGTTCGCCGCCGTGCGCGACGACCCGGAGGCGGTGATTTCGGCGCTGCGGCCGCTGGCCGAGGCGTACCTCGCGGCGGGGCGGGAGGAGCGGCGGGAGCTCTACTACCGGGTGCGGGCGAGCGAACCGGAGGGCCGGGCGGCGCGGGCGGCGCGGCTCATCTTTCTCAACCGGACGTGCTACAACGGGCTGTACCGGGTGAACCGGCAGGGGCGGTTCAACGTGCCCCACGGGCGGTACGTGCGGCCGCTCATCTGCGACGAGGCGAACCTGCGCGCCTGCGCGGAGGAGCTGGCGGGGGCGGAGCTGCGCTGCGCTGACTTCGCCGAGGTGTGCGCGGAGGCCGGCCCGGGCGATTTCGTCTACCTCGACCCGCCCTACCACCCGTTGAGCACGACGGCGCGGTTCACGGCGTACACGGACCGGGCCTTCGGGTGGGACGACCAGGTGCGGCTCGCGGCAGCGGTGCGGGGGCTGGCGGCGCGGGGGGCGTGGTTCGCGCTGTCGAATTCGGCGCACCCGGCGATTGGGTCACTCTACGAGGGGCTGCGGCCGCTGACGGTGCAGATGTCGCGGGCGATCAATTCGCGGGGTGACCGGCGGGCGCCGGTGGAGGAGTACCTGTTTTTCGGGGGGAGGAGGGAGGAGGGATGAGGGAGGACCCGCCCCGGCCGCGCCGCCCCACCAGGGGAGCGGGGAGCGGGGAGCGGGGAGCAGGGAGCGGGGAGCGGGGAGCAGGGAGCGGGGAGCGGGGAGCAGGGAGCGGGGAGCGGGGAGCAGGGAGCAGGGAGCGGGGAGCGGGGAGCGGGGAGCACGGCGTGAACGCGAACGGCGTTCGGGTTTTGGGGTATACTGGGTCGGCGGAGGTGGTCGATGGTTGCCGCGCCGAATGTGAACGACCCGGCGTTCCTGGAGAACCCGTTCCCGTTCTATGAGCTGGGGCGGGCGATGAGCCCGCTGGTCCTGCCGGACCGGGGCCTTGCGATGGTCTTCGGCTACGACGATTGTGCCGCGATCCTGAAGGACTGGGAGACGTGGTCGTCGCGGTTCCCGCCGCCGCCGGACGTGACGGACCCGCCGGAGCCGACGATGCTGAATTCGGACCCGCCGCGGCATACGCGGCTGCGGTCGCTGGTGTCGCAGGCCTTCACGCCGCGAATGGTCGAGCAGCTGGAGCCGCGCATCCGGGAGATTACGCGGGAGCTGCTGGAGCCGGCGCTGGAGGCGGGCGCGTGCGACCTGGTGGCCGCGCTGGCGTACCCGCTGCCGGTCATCGTCATCGCCGAGATCCTCGGGATTCCGCCGGAGGACCGGGCGCAGTTCAAGGAGTGGTCGGACGAGGTGGTCGCCAGCCTGGGCACGGGGCTGGGCGGCGGGCGGCAGGTCCGGGCGGAAGTCTTCGAGGAGATGCGGGAGTACTTCACCCGGATGACGGAGGAGCGGCGCCGGCATCCGCGGAACGACCTGATCACCGGGCTGGTGGAGGCCGAGCAGGACGGCGAGCGGCTGACGTTCCCGGACCTGCTGCAGATGCTGATTTTGCTGCTGGTGGCCGGGAACGAGACGACGACGAACCTGATCAGCAATGCGATGCTGAGCTTCATGGAGCACCGGGACGAGCTGGCGAAGGTGGAGGCGAACCCGGCGCTCATCCCCTCGGCGCTGGAGGAGGTGCTGCGGTTCAATTCGCCGGTGCAGGCGACGGCCCGTCGGCCGACCCGGGATGTGGAGCTGCGGGGCCGGACGATCCCGGCCGGGATGGTGACGCTGGTGTGGCTGGCGGCGGCGAACCGCGATCCGGCGCAGTTCCCGGAGCCGCTGCGGTTCGATGTGACGCGCTCGCCGAACCGGCACCTGGCGTTCGGTATGGGGATTCATTTCTGCCTTGGGGCGCCGCTGGCGCGGCTGGAGGCGCGGGTCGCCTACGAGGAGCTGCTCGGTAGGGCGACGGGGTTCGAACGGACGACGGACGGGCCGCTGCCGCGGGTGCCGACGTTCTTCATGCGCGGGGTGCTGGAGCTGCCGATTGCCTTCCGGCGGCGGTGACGGCTAGCGCTTGAGGCCGGGCGGGAGGTTGCGGTACATGCCTTCGCGCCAGTCGAGGGCGCCCTTGAGGCCGGTGCCGGCTTCCATGCTTTCGCGCATCCGGTCCTGCCAGGCGTAGCTGAAGCTCGTCATCTGGGCCATGGCGTCCATGTCGGTCGAGCTGCGCACCGACGAGTAGATGCCCATGTTCTCGTAGAAGCGGTTCATGTTGAGCTTGAGGATGGCGAGGTGGTCGGCAGTGGCGTTGGCGAGCCGGTCGGCGAGGGCGATGGTGTTCTCCTCGAGCTCCTCCTTCGGCCAGGCGTAGTTGATCATGCCGATCCGCTCGGCTTCGCGGCCGGAGATGGAGTCGCCGGTGTAGTAGAGCTCTTTGGCCTTGCGCATGCCGATGACGAGCGGCCAGATGACGCCGGTGCGGCTGGTGCCGAGCCCGCGGAGGCCCGGGTGGCCGAGCTGGGCGTCTTCGGCGGCGACGACGAGGTCGGCCATCATGGCGAGCTCGCAGCCGCCGGCGAGGGCGTAGCCGTGGACCTGGGCGATGGTGACCTTCGCCATGTTCCAGAAGTAGAGGTGGATATCGGTAATCTGCTGCATGCCGGTGCGGATGCCCATGAGCAGCCGGCGGCCTTTTTCGTCGGTGGTGCGGTAGCGGCGGACGACGCCGTCGGCGCCGCCGCGCGGCGGGGCGAGGTCGTAGCCGGCGCTAAAGGTGCGGCCGGCGCCGCGGACGATAATGACGCGCGCGGTGTCATCGGCCTCGAGGTCGTGGAGGGCGTCCCAGAACTCGAAGAGGAGCTCCTGGGAGAGGGCGTTCATCTTTTCGGGGCGGTTGAGGGTGATGCGGGCGACGCGGCCGTCGGTCCCGACGCGGTCGATCAGGAGGTTTTCGTAGGTGCGGGTCATGACCGGGGATTATACGGAGGCGGGCCGGAGCCGGCCGGCAGCGAGGAGGGCTGCGGCGAGGAGCGCCGCGAGGAGTGCTGCGGCGGCGCTGAAGGAGAAGGTCGCCTTCGGCCCAAAGGCGTCCCAGAGGACGCCGGCGAGGAGGCTGGCGGCGAGGACGAGCCCGCCGGTGACGCCCTGGAAGAGGCCGAGCGCAGTGGTTCGGGCCTCGGGAGGAGCGAGGTCGGCGATGAACGCTTTGCCGATGCCCTCGGTGGCGGCGATGTAGGCGCCGTAGAGCGGGAAGAGCACCCAGGCGAGCGCACCGCTGCCGGCGACCGCGAACCCGAGGTAGACCGCGGCGAAGACGAGATAGCCGCCGACGATGACGGCAGGCCGGGGGATGCGGTCGCTGAGGGCGCCGGCGGGGTACGACAGGAGCGCATAGACGGCGTTGTAGACGACGTAGGCGAGGACGACGGCGGTGGTCGTAAGGCCGAGGTCTTTCGCGCGGAGGATGAGGAAGGCATCCGAGGAGTTGCCGAGCATGAAGAGCCCGGTGACGCCGAGGAAAAGCCAGTAGGCGGCCGGGAGGTTGCGGATGCCGGGGCGGGGGTCATCGCTGCTGCGACGGGCCGGGGCGCGAACTTCGGGCACGCGGGCGACGACGAGCACCGAGATGGCGGCGGGGACGAGGGCGATGGCGATGGCCCAGCGGAGGTGCTGCTGGCCGACAACCGCGAGGAAGAGGAGCGCGAACAGCGGCCCGACGACGGCGCCGAGGGTATCGAAAGCCCGGTGGAAGCCGAAGATACGGCCGCGGTTTTCGGGGGTGGCGACATCGGCGAGCATGGCGTCGCGCGCGGGGGTGCGGATGCCCTTGCCGAAGCGGTCGACGGCGCGGCCGGCGAGGGCGACCCCCCAGGCGGGGGCAAGCGCGAGGATGAGCTTGCCGACAGCGGCGAGGGCGTAGCCGGCAACGACGAACGGCTTGCGGGCGCCGGCGGCGTCGCTCCAGCGGCCGGCGAGGGGGCGCGTCGCGTAGGCGGTGGCCTCGGCGACGCCCTCGACCAGGCCGACGGCAGCGACAGGCGCGCCGAGCGTGGCGGTCAGGAAGATCGGGATGAGCGGGTAGACGAGTTCGGAGGAGAGGTCGGCGAAGAAGGAGGTGAGGCCGAGGAGCCAGGCCGGCCGGGGAATGTGGCGGAAGCGCGGGAGCACCGGGGAATCGTGCCCCGGGCGCGGCGGGAGAACAAGCGCCGACGCTGGCACAAAAAGGGGGCGAAGGTGTGCCGGAGTCAGGGCCCCTGGCGTTCGCGGAGGGCAGCCGGGGGCGTGCCTTCCCCGTCGATCCGGAGCGTGGTGGTCCGGTGGCCGGCGCCGCCGCGGATCGCGGCTTCGCGGACGATGGCGGTGCGGGTGGAACGGCCGACGGTCAGCTCGACCCGGTCGCCGGGGAGGATGGCGGCGACGCCGTGGATAACGAGTTCACCGGTCCACGGCGCGGGGCCGCCGTTCCGGGAAAGCGAGGCGGCAACGCGCGTTTCGAAGCCCTCGCCAAAGGCCAGGCGGGCATCACCCTGCCAGTGTGCGGTATCGCTCATGGCGCAAGCTTAGCACGTGCTAAGTCAACGTGAGGTAATACGTTACACATCGTGACAGTGTGCATTCCGAAAGCTGGACGGGCATCCAGAGGCTTCCCCGGTAGGGTGCGGTCGGGTGTAATCGGACCAGACCTGACGCGGGAGCGCGCCTGTGGACACCTTTCTGCACATGACCTTCCTGTGGCTCCACATTCTCGGCATCGCCCTGTGGGTGGGGCCGCAGGTGTTCCTCGCGGTGGTTTGGGGGCCGGCCTCGCGGCAGATTGCGGACCTCCCGACGCGGGTGGCCGCGATGCGGACGATTACGCGGCGGTTCGGCTACCTCGGCGGGCTCGGGCTGGCGCTGGTCATCGTCGCGGGGACGTACCTGGTGTTCACGTGGCGGGACTACTACGCGATTCCGTCGGATGCGGAGTTCACGAGCCTGCGGTTCGGGGTCTGGTTCATCATCAAGATGAACGTGCTGCTGGTGATGCTGGCGGTGGTGGCGCTGCACACGTTCTGGGCGGGTCCGAAGCAGCTGCGGCTGTACGAGGCGAAGGCGCGGGGCGAGGCGGTGGATGAGGGTGCGCTCCGCCGGGCGCGGATGGTGTCGATGGTGCTGAGCGTGCTGGGGCTGCTGCTGACCCTGGCGATCATGGTGATTGGCGTGATGATCGGGACGAGCGGCTGGAGTTTGCAGGAGGTGTAGGGGCGGCTCAGCCCGCGGCGTCAACGGCGGGTGCGCCGGCGGCGGGCGTTTCGGCGTCGTCCTCGGCTTCGAGCGCGCGGAAGGCATCCCGGCCGATACGAATGTAGTAGGCGGCAGCGAGGATGGTCCCGGCAGCGCAGAGGGAGGCCATGGCGGTGAGGGCGACGCGAACGCCGAGGTGCTCCGCGAGGAAGCCGGTGATGTAGCCGCCGATCGGCGTGGAACCGGCGAAGAGGAGGAAGAAGATGCTCATCACGCGGCCGCGGAGCTCATCGGGGACGATGACCTGGAGCGAGGTGTTGATGGTGGTCGAAAACGCGACACCGACGATGCCGAGGAAAAAGAGGAGGGCGACGGTTACGGCATAGAGGGGCGAGAAGGCGACGGCTGCGAGCAGGCCGGAGAAGGCGGCGGAGGCGAGGAGGAGCCATGCAGGCCGCAGGCGGCCGGTCGCGGCCATGATGAGCGCTGCGGTGAGGCTGCCGGCCCCCATGGCGGAGGTGAGCATGCCGAACTTCTGCGGCCCGACGTGGAGCACGAATTCGGCGACGAGCGGCACGATGACGGTGAAGTTGTATCCGAAGGTGCCGATGACGCCGAGGAGGATGAAGAAGAAGGCGACGGCCGGGGTCCGCGCGGAGTAGGCGAGCCCGTCGCGCACCTGCCGGAGAACGTTGCCCCGGGCGGGCGACTTCGGGACGGCGCGGAATTCGGACGGGCGCATCAGCGCGTACGCGGCGAGGACAGCGAGGAAGCTTGCGGCGTTCGCAGCGAAGGCCCAGGAGAGGCCGATCGCTGCGATCGTGACGCCGGCGACGGCCGGGCCGGCGATGCGGGCAAGGTTGAAGATGCTCGAATTGAGGGCCACGGCATTGACGAGGCGCTCGCGGCCGACGAGTTCGACAACGAAGGACTGGCGCACCGGGCCATCGAAGGCGTTGACGGTGCCGAGCCAGAGCGCGAGGGCGTAAACGTGCCAGAGCTGGACGCGGCCGGTGGCGACGAGGAGGGCGAGGACAGCGGCCTGGGTCATCGCAAGCGACTGGGTGATGACGAGGGCGCGGCGCTTGGGGAGGCGGTCGGCGAAGGCGCCGCCGAAGAGGGTAAAGACGGTGATGGGGAGGAACTGGAGGGTGGTGACGGTGCCGAGGGCGAGCGGCGAGCCGGTAAGCTTGAGGACGAGCCAGGCCTGGGCAGTGGTCTGCATCCAGGTGCCGACGAGCGAGATGAGCTGGCCGATGAAGTAGACGCGGTAGTTGTAGACGGCGAGGGAAGCGAACTGGCGGGCGGCGATGGCGCGGAGGGAGCGGGGCTGGGGAAGTGCGGGGGCTTCGGCGCGGGGCCGGGGCCGGGGGGCGGTCCGGGATCGCTGCATGGAAAGAGCATACCCTCACGTGAACGTGAGTGTTAGGTGACGGCTGCGGCCCGCCTTTACCGGGCGAGCGCGCGGGGGGGTTGTTGGGCGCGCGGGGCGGGTTCCGGCGATAATCGCGGCGTGCGTCAGCCGGCTTCGCCGATGCCGTCCGGTTCGGAACCGCCCCTGCCGGGGGCGGCGCCGCGGCGCCGGGTGGTGATCGACCTCGGCTGCGGGCGGCGGAAGAAGCCGGGCGCCATCGGGCTCGATATCGCGCGGGTGCCGGGCGTCGATGTCATCGCCGATGTGACGCGTCCGCTGCCCCTGAAGGACAGCTCGGTCGACGAGGTGTACGCCTCGCACCTTATTGAGCACGTGGACGACCTGCTGGCGTTTATGGGGGAGGTGTGGCGGGTGTGCAGGCCGGGTGCGCTGGTGTACTTCCGCTTTCCGCACGGTTCGACGCCGTTTCTGACGTGGAAGGACCCGACGCACCGGCGGGGGGTGTACCTGGCGATGTTCGAGTACTTCGACCCGACGACGCTGGACGGGCAGGTGTGGGGGTACTACCACCCGGCGAAGTTCAAGATTGAGCGTCGGCGGCTGCACTTCAATTTGAATTTCGACACGGTGCGCCCGGGGCGGGTGCGTGCGGTGCTGGGGTGGGTGTTCGACCGGCTGGCGAACCGGGATGAGCGGTGGCTGTACGTGTGCGAGCGGTGGTGGGGGAACTGGGTTGGGATGGAGGAGGCGGAGATCTGGCTGCGGGTGCTGAAGGCGGGAGGGTGAGGGGCCGCCTGGGGTGTGGCGGGGCCGGCGGCGGGGTTGTTAGGCTCACCACCATGAAGAGGCCGAGGAAGCACTGGTCGCTGCGGGAGACCGGGCGGCCGTTACCGCCTCGGGATGCCATCGAGGACTTTCAAACGCGCATCCTCGCGTGGGCCCAGGAGCACGGGCGGGATTTTCCTTGGCGGCATGTCACCGACCCGTACCGGGTGGCGATCACCGAACTGCTGCTGCAGCAGACATCGGCTACCGCAGTGGCGAAATGCTGGCACGATTTCTTCGAGCATTTCCCGACGCCTTCGGCGCTCGCATCGGCTTCCGATGATGAGATTGCCTCGGCCATCGGACATCTCGGCCTGCACCAGCAACGCACGCGCCGCATTCGCGCGCTCGCACGTTGGATGGCCGAGCACGGTAACAGCTTGCCGACAACCCGGGAGGAACTGGAGGCGGTCCCCGGGGTCGGCCAGTATGTCGCAAGCGCCGTCCTCGCCGTGTGCGCGGGACAGCCCGAACCGCTTCTTGACGTGAACATGACGCGCGTCATCGAGCGCTACTTCGGCGAGCGCACCCTCGCAGATATCCGAGACGACCCATGGCTCCAGGAGACGGCTCGAGCCGCGGCACCAGGTGCACGCCTTGGCTGGGCTGTGCTAGACTTCGCGGCATCTATTTGCCGAGCGCGGGCGCCGCGGTGCAGCCAGTGCCCGATTGTCATGAGTTGTTCGTCAACCAGCCTGCCTTATGAAAGTTAGCGTTCTCCAAGCAATTAATCTATTTTCTGCTCGTTTGATTTTGAACAATGATAAGTTTCTGGTGCCGTTCAACAAGGCCTACCTACCACAAATAATGGCTCACAGTTCCGATCGCGACTTTCCTGTCTCGTTAGGCCAACATATGCGGGAAATCTTTCGTTCTTATGATGCAGGCGATAGAAGTCAAAGTTCTGTCTCGAAAGCAGGTATTGCTTGGGAACTACTGTGCGCGCTTTATCTAACGGCATGTTTTAAAGGAACAGATGCAGCAGCTGTCCACAGAAGCCACGCTCGGCTACTACTCCCTTCCTCGGTACGTGAGGCTCTTAGAGTTACGATCTCTGGCAAGAAATTGGTTCCAGATAATGACATCATTGTTCTCGTTTGGAGAGGAGAACAGGTTCCAGAGATTAAAGTCGACAATTGGAAGAGGGTTCCGAAGAAGCGGATTGATGGAGCCTTAAACGATCCTTCAAAAATTCAGCTGTTTGCCATCTCCTGCAAGACTACTTTTAATGATCAAATAAATGCTGCTCTATTCTGGGACATGATTTATCGAAGATACAAGCAAGATCACGCAAGGATTGCCGTAGGTGGCCGTGCGCAACTCTCTCAATTCTACGATGGACAGCTGAGAACAGCATTATTTACCGTCCCTTCACAAAACAAAGTTGATTTTAACGCGACGAGTGCACCTGTCGTGAAAGGACAAATTATGAGCGGAGGAGTCTACTGGGGAAGACCGACTGTAGATTTCATTGAGTCAATAGACAGATTTTTCCCGACCTGGGGAATACCAACGATAAGTAGCAAGTGGTCAGAAGAGAGTCAGGAAGCTACTATGCATCCTTGGCCTTTCTAATTTGCGATGCAAGGGTTTGGCCCACAGCTTTGGCCAGCAAGGGCGGCACGGCGTTCCCCACTTGGGTGTACTGCGGCACTTCAAATTTGCGCCGCTCGGAGCCGGTCGTCTCTTTCGAGCGGAACTCAAAGTTGTCGGGGAACGACTGGAGGCGCGCGAGTTCCCGTACGGTAAACGTTCGCGGGTAGCGTGGGTGGACGAAGTCGTCGGGCAGGCTCATCACCGTCGGTGAGGGCTCGTCCCAGCGCATCGGGCGCTGCGAGTGCTTCTTGGTAGCAGCCGCGACGACGAGCGCAACAAGCTCCTGCTTGTTTTCCGCGAGCACCGTGCCGTCTGGGGCAATGGCGGGAACGGGCGCGGCCCTGAGGAAGTGCTCGACGACTTCAACGCGGCTGTTTCCGTCGAGGCCCGGGTCGGCGGCGACATTGAGGAGGCCAGGCCGTATCCCGACCGCGTCGAAGTACTGGTACAGCCGGAACCGCAGCTCGATGGGAGGCGAGTGCTTACGTTGCGTTGCGTTCAGCGGGCGGGATGGAGGAGCAGCCTCCGGGAGGGCCGGGGGAAGCCACTCCGGCGAACAGCGCATCGTCCAGGCGTATCGCCCTGGCGAGCACATATAGGACAGGTCGCCGCAATCGGCCGCGTACTGGAGTTCGCCGTCAACGTCCACAAGGTCCCAGAGAGCGTGTCGTACGGTCAGCGGCCGATTGACGGAGGGCACGGGACAAAGCGGCGAGGGCGGCAGCTGCCCGGAGACATAGAAGGGGAGCGAACCGGATAACCCCGCGGCCCTAGCGACATCGGTCCGCAAACCAACGAGGAACATCCGTGGCCGATGCTGCGGGACGCCGAAGTGCATCGCGTTCAACCGCATGGGCTGCACGACGTACCTGGGACCGGTAGAAGCCAGCGCCTCCGCGAGTTCCCGGAAGGGCGCCTTGGCGCCGTTCTTGACGAAGTCTTGGCCGATACCGACGACGTTTTCAATCAGGACCGCCTTAGGTTCTATGGCCTCGACAACATCGAGAAACTGCCACGGAAGCTGGTTCCGGGCATCATGCGGGTCGCGACGGCCAGCCATCGAAAATCCCTGGCACGGCGGCCCACCGGCGACGAGGTCGACATCGCGCCTGCGGAGCTCCTCCAGCAACGTCGGCTCCCGGAGCAGCGCAGCGACTTCGTCGACGATTAGACCCGCTTCGAACTGGGAGCGAAGCGGCTGCTCGCAGTAAGCTTTCCATTGCCTGGCGCCGGCGTCGCCCACGGGGAGACGCTGGATGAAGTTGTGGTAGTACGTCTCTGCGGCCATGGGGGACTTCTCAACGGCCAGGATGCCCCGGAACCCGGCCTTCTCGAGACCGAGGGAGAGCCCCCCGCATCCAGCAAACAGGTCGACGTAGGTGAGGTTTGGGTCCGTGTTCACATTATGCAAGCGCTTATGTACGTGAGCATTAAGCCCGAGCGTAATGTCGTCGCTCACCCCCGGCGAGTCAAGAGTTTGCCTCGCCCACAATCGCGCCTGCATCCCGTTAGCACTCACTTCAGCACCTTGCTCAGCCTATCTGTTTGTCGGAGTTTGTCGCACTTTGGCGCATAGCGACGCAGATGTCAACGTCCCCCGTGACCTCACGCCCATAGCGGAGGCTGCAGCCATGTTCGGCGTCTCCCGCCGCACACTGGAGCGCCTCGTCCAGCAGGGCCAGCTCCGCCGATTTCGCCGCCCCGGCGACCGGCGAACGTTCGTGTCGCTCGACGAGGTCAACCGCGGCCTGGGCTTCCGCGAAGTTCCCTCGAAATACGAGCCGTAGCCCTGGACATTTCGCGGAATCGGCCGTAGGCTCCGCACCAGTAACCTATGGAGGGAATTGCCATGGCCGTCGATATCTGGGACCTGGAGGCGGGCGATGTGGTGGTGCTCATCAGCGGAAACAAGGCTGAGGTGGTTGCGCCGACCGAGGACGGCAGCTGGTTCCTGGCGCGCTACCTCGAAGTGACCGACCCGGACGACGCATGGCTCGTCGGAACGTTTGACGCGGTCCACGCTGACGAGGTCGAGGCGGTCCTCCTCCCGGTTTCGCACTGAAGGAACGGGAGCACCCGCGGGCCGGGGCGGAAGGCGGTATAGTTCGGGCCCCACGAAGGTTTGGAGGCCCCTGCACGATGCGGTTCCGCTACGACCCTGAAACCGAGGCGTTCCGCGAGGAGGTTCGCCAGTTCATCCGTGAGCACCTGCCGCCGGAGGAGGAGCGGCTCCGCCGGGGCTTCGAGGGCGGGTTCCGCTCTCCCGAGGAGGAGAAGGCCTACGTGATGGGCTTCCAGCGGAAGCTCGCCGAGCGGGGCTGGCTGGCGATGGCCTGGCCGAAGGAGTACGGCGGCGGCGGCGCTTCGCACATGAAGCAGCTCGTCTACAACGAGGAGATGGCCTACGCGCAGGCGCCGGTCGGCAACATGGGTATCGCCTGGGTGGGCCCGAGCCTGATGCTCTACGGGACGGAGGAGCAGAAGCGCACGTTCATCCCCCGGATTGCGCAGGCGCAGGACTGGTGGTGCACGCTCTACAGCGAGCCGGGCGCGGGTTCGGACCTGGCGGCGCTGCAGACGCGGGCGGTCCGCGACGGCGACGATTATGTCATTAACGGCCAGAAGATTTGGACCTCAGGCGGGCACCTGGCCGACTGGGGGTGGCTGGCGGCGCGGACAGACCCGGATGCGCCGAAGCACAAGGGGATCACGATGTTCATGGTGAACATGAAGAGCCCGGGGATTACGGTGCGCCCGCTCATCAACATGGCGAACCGGCACGGCTTCAACGAAGTGTTCTTCGAGGATGTGCGGGTGCCGGCGACGCAGGTGGTGGGGGAGGTGAACCGGGGCTGGTACCACATGGCGGTGGCGCTTGATTTCGAACGCTCCGGCATCCAGGCGTATGCGGGCGGGCGGCGCTCGGTGGAGCGGCTGGTGGCGCTGGCGAAGGAGCGCCCGGAGCTGGTGCGGCGGCGCCCGGGCATCCGGCACGAGCTCGCTGACCGGGCGGTGGAGGTGAACGTGGGAACGTTCCTGGCGTACCGGGTGGCGACGATGCAGGCGCGGGGGCTGGTGCCGAACACGGAGGCGTCGGCCTCGAAGCTGTTCGGGAGCGAGCTCACGCAGCGGATTGCGCTGACGGGGATGCACCTGCTGGGGATGGCGGGTCAGCTCCGCGACGGGAGCCCGCACATGGTGATCGACCAGGCGACGGGCTACCTGCAGGCGGTGAGCGCGACGATTGCGGCAGGGACGAGCGAGATCCAGCGCGGGATTATCGCGACGCGCGGGCTCGGTCTGCCGCGCGGGTAGGGGCATGCGGTATCGGCTGCTGGCTATCGACCTCGACGGCACGCTGCTGAACGGGGCGGGCGGGCTGACGCCGCGGACGGCGGAGGCGCTGCTCCGGGCGGCGGCGGCGGGACTGGTGGTGGCGCCGGCGACGGCACGCTGGTACCAAGCGGCGGTCCGGCCGTTTGCGGCGGCGGGGCTGGAGGTGGCCGCGATCGCCTCGGCGGGGGCCGATGTGCGCGCGCCGGGCGGGCGGACGGTCGCGCAGGCGCCGCTGCCGGAGGAGTTCGCGCGGTTCATCGCGGAGCTGTGCGACCGGGCGGGATGGCCGGCGACGGTGGCGCTGCCGGATTTCGCCTACCGGCGGGCGAACGAGCTGCCGCCATGGGCGGCGAACGCGCCGGAGTGGCTGCGGCCGGTGACCTCGCTGCGGGAGGCCGACCTGCGCGGGGCCCTGGCGGTGCTGGCTGAGCCGGGGGCCGAGGACCCGCACCTCGCAGAGCTGCGGGCGTGGCGCGACCGGGTGGAGCTGTTCGATGCGCTGGCGTTCACGGGCGACGGGATGGTGAGCGTGACGGCGAAGGGCGTCGATAAGGGGGCCGGGCTGCGGGCGCTCTGCGCGGCGCTGGGGATCGACCCGGCGGAGGCCGTCGCCATCGGCGATTCGGAGGTGGATGTGCCGATGTTCGAAGCGGCGGGGCTGGCGGTTGCGGTCGCGACGGGCACGCCGGCTGCGCTGTCAGCCGCGCGGGAGGTGATCGCCGGGCCTGAGGAGGAAGGGGTCGCGCAGTTTATCGAGGAGCTGCTGCGGCGCGGGTGAGGCGGGGCGCTACCGGACGCGCAGGGTGCGCGGCGCGCTCCATGCGGTGGGTTCGGCGCCGATGCGGGTGCGGACGCGCCAGGTGTAGTCGCCGGGGCCGGGCGGGGTGAAGCGCTGGGCCTGGGCCGAGGAGACGCGCCGGTGGACCACCTCGCCGGTGGGACCGACGACTTCGAGTTCGTAGCCGGTGACGCCGGGGCAGGCGGACCAGCTGAGGAGGATCTCGTCCCCGGCGACGGACGGGGCGCCGTCGGCGGGCTGCCAGGGGGCGGCCTGGCAGCGGTAGGTGAACTCGGTCGGCAGGGTGCAGGTGAGGTCGGCGTGCGGCATGGCACCGGCCGCGGGGACGAACCAGGAGGCGAAGCCGGCGCTCGCGGCGGCGATGCGGCGGGCTGCGCCGGCCCGGTCGACCACCCAGAGCGCCTTGTGCGCGCCTTCGGCGAGGAGGACGGCGGCGCCATCGGGCGACCAGGTGACCATGGCGAGGGGGCCGCGCCCGGCGCCGGGGGCGAGGAGGACGCGCCGTTCGGACCCGTCGGCGGAGGTCCAGGCGGCCGACCCGTCGACGATATCGATGCGCTCGCCGAGGACGGAATAGAACTGGGGTGCGCCGACCTGGTAGATGCGGGGCGATTCGGCGACGGGGTCGAGGGCGAACTCAGCGCCGGTGGAGATGCGCAGGCCGCGCCAGCCGAGGCGGGCAAGCTCGGGGGTGACGTAGGCGATGGTGTCGGCGTCGAGCCAGGTGAGGGCGGTGACACGGCCCCGGGTCGCGGGGCAATGGGTCCCGCGGGCGTCGTCGCGGAGGCGGACCCAGGCGATGCAGCCATCGGCGTCGAGATAGGCGATGGCGCCGGAGTCGCCAGCGTCGCCCCCGAAATCAGCGCCGGGCGGGCGCGCGGGGGCAGGGCCGTTCGCGCAGGCGAGGAGGAGGGGCAATATGAGCCCGGGGAGCAGCAACAGGAACGCCCGCCGCGTCAGCATCGCTTCGAGCGTGGCACGGCGGGCGGGGGCTGCCAGCGGCCGACCGGCCGGGCGTCGGGGGACCGGCCGGCGGCAGCAGGGGTCAGGCGGCCTGGAGCTTCTTCAGGGCGTTGACGAGTGCGGTCGAGACCTTGCTGTAGGGGGAGCCCATCGCCATCGCCGCCTCGGCTTCGGCGCGCTTCCCGAGGAGAGCGAGGGAGAGGACTTTCGCGGCCTCCTGGTGGAACTCGGCGTGGAGCCTGCGGACCTCTTCGACGCCGGGGTGGCCGGGCATCTGGACCTTCGCCTCGCTGTAAATCCACTTGCCGAGGTCGCAGGCGTTATCGGTCTTGACGACTTCCGGGCGGAAGTCGCTCTTGCCGGTGGCGCAGGCGTCGCGCAGGCGCTGCTTCCACTGGCCGTGGGCGGCGATGGCCTTGGTGATGACATCGGTGCTGACGGGCATTCGGTTCCTCCTTTGCGGTTGCCTGGCGGGTGGTTCCTCCGATTATTTCGGGCGAAACGATGCGGAACTTGAGGCCCGGTTTGGAAGCGCGACGGGGGCTATGCTGAAGTCTCACTGACGCATGGAGGACGTGGAATGCCGCTGATACTGCATGACCTGGAGCCGCTGCACTGGGCGGTTGCCGGGGCGGGGATTGCGCTGGTGACGCTGGCGCTGCTGTCGGTGACGAGCCACCGGCTGGGGGTGTCGACGGGGTTCGAGAATGTGTGCGCGCTGGTGGTGAAGGCGCCGTACTTCGGGCGGGACGCCATCCGGGGGTCGAACGGGTGGCGGCTGCCGCTGCTGGGCGGGCTGGTGCTCGGCGGATTCCTTTCCGCCGTGCTGGGCGGTGGCTGGGAGCCGACGTGGGCGCTCGGGATGTTTGATACCGAAATCGGCTGGGGCCCGGCCGGGAAGCTCGCCTGGATGTTCGTCGGCGGGCTGCTGATCGGCTTCGGGACGCGGCTGGCCGGCGGGTGCACGAGCGGGCACGGGATTTTCGGGCTTTCGAACCTGGAGCTGCCGAGCCTGGTGTCGACGGTGAGCTTCATGGCGGCCGGGGCCGTCACGACGAACCTCATCTACCGCGTGCTGGTGTAACGGGGGACGGAGATGGCAGTGTTCTACCTGGTCCTGGGGACGGTGTTCGGCTTCATCCTGAGCCGCTCGGGGGCGGCGGATTACAACTACATCCAGGGGATGTTCCTGTTCGAGGAGTTCCAGCTCTACGGGATCATCGGCACGGCGGTGGCGCTGACGGCGCCGGGCATCTGGCTGCTGAAGCGGTACGGGAAGACGCTGACGGGGCGGCCGCTGGTCATCGAGCGGAAGGCGGGGCACCGGGGGAACGTGTACGGAGGCATCCTGTTCGGCGTGGGGTGGTCGATCACGGGGATGTGCCCGGGGCCGGTGCTGGTGAACGTCGGCGAGGGGAAGCTGTATGCGCTGGCGGCACTGGCGGGGGTGCTGGTGGGCGCGGCCATTTTCGGGTGCTCGTACCGGGTGCTGGCACGGCCGTTCCGCCTGCCGCCGCTGGCAGTGGGGACGGGCGAGGGCTGAGGGGACGAGAAACTGTTCAGCCCGGTGATCGGATGAAAGGTTGTTGCCACCCTGGCGGGTAAGGTGAAAGGTTCGGGCCGCAACCTTTCAGGGTGTGACGCGGCGGGCAGCCAGCGGATCAGGCGGCGAACTGGCGGGCGAGCCATTCCTCCATGTCGCGGCGGGCGAGCCGGGCGAGGCGGGTGCCGGGGGTGAGGCCGTCGAAGCCGTGCGGGGCGCCGGCGTAGAGGCGGAGGTCGGCCGGGACCCCGGCGTGGGTAAGCCGCATGGCGTAATCGACGTCTTCGTCGAGGAAGCCGTCGAGGCTGCCGACCATGAGGTACGCCGGGGGAAGGCCGCGGAGGTCGGCGGCGCGGGCGGCGGCCGCGTACGGCGGGACATCGCCGCCGAAGAGCGGACCGAGGTAGGCGCGCCAGCCGGCTTCGTTCGAGCGGGGCGTCCAGACGGGGACCTCCCAGCGGCTGGAGGGGGTGGTCATGCGGTCATCGAGCATGGGGTAGATGAGGAGCTGGAAGGCGATGGGGAATTCGGCGCGGTCGCGGACGAGGAGGGCGAGAGCGGAGGCGAGCCCGCCGCCGGCGGAGGCGCCGCCGATGCCGAGCCGGGCGCGGTCGATGCCGAGGTCGGCGGCGTGTTCATACACCCAGCGGAGGCCGGCGTAGCAGTCTTCGAGCGGCCCGGGGTACGGCGTTTCGGGGGCGAGGCGGTATTCGACGGAGATGCCGACGCAGGAGAGGGCCGGGCACCAGCGGTCGAAGCGGAGGTCGTCCATGGCGCGGGAGCCGAGGACGTAGCCGCCGCCGTGCATGTGGTAGAGCGCCGGGAGCAGGCCGGCGGCGCCCTTCGGGCGGTGGACGCGGATGACCACGTCGGGGGCGCCGGGCGGGCCGGGCACGGTGAGATCACGCCGTTCGACGGCGTCGGAGAGCTGGACCTGGGCGAGCATGGCTTCGCGCTGGGCGCGGAGCGCCGGGAGCTGTTCCGGCGTGAAGCCATCGAACGACGGCATGCCGGCGAGGGCTTCGGCGATTTCGGGGTCGAGGAGGGCGCTGGCATCCATGGGCGGGCTCCGGGGCTGGCTGGCCGGGATGGTAGCGCGCCGACAGCGAACCGCAAGGGCAGGGTAGGATGGTCGGCACCGCCACGGGGAGGTTTGCGATGCAGATTGGACTGATGGTCGAAGGCCAGAACGGGCTGACGTGGGAGCGGTGGCTGCACATTCTGCGGCTGGCCGAACGGCTTGGGTTCCCGACACTGTTCCGGTCGGACCACTACTTCATCGGGCCGCAGCAGGATTCGCTGGAGGCGTACCTTTCGTTCGCGGTGGCTGCGCGGGAGACCTCGCGCATCCGGTTCGGGCCGCTGGTTTCGCCAGTGACGTTCCGGACGCCGGTGGATGTGGCGCGGATGGCGGCGCAGATCGACCTGCTGAGCGGCGGCCGGTTTGTGATGGGGCTGGGCGCGGGGTGGAACGAGGCGGAGCACCGGGCGTACGGCATCCCGTTCCCGCCGATCGGGGAGCGGTTCGCGCGGCTGGAGGAGGCGATCCGGCTGATGAAGACGCTCTGGAGCGAGGGGCCGGCGGATTTCGACGGGCGGTTCTACCGGCTGGAGGGCGCGAACCTGCTGCCGAAGCCTTCGCCGGGCCGGCCGCCCATCCTCATCGGCGGGAGCGGCGAGAAGAAGACGCTCCGCCTGGTGGCGATGTATGCGGACGAATGGAACGCGGTGAATCTCTCGCCGGAGGCGTACGCGCAGAAGGCGGCGGTGCTGGAGCGCCACTGCGAGGCAGTCGGACGGGACCCCGCGACGATCCGGCGGTCGATGATGACCTTCGCGGTCATCGGGCCGGATGAGCGCACACTGGACCGCGCGACGGAGCGGATGATGCGGATGTGGGGCGCACCGGCCGGAACGACGCCGGCGCAGTACCGGGAGGGACTGCGGGCGCGGGGGATGATCGTCGGCGGCAGGGAGGCGATTCTCGAGGCGCTCGGGCGGTACGCGGAGCACGGGCTGCAGGAGGTGCAGTTCCAGCACTTCCTGTTCGACGACGATACGGTGCCGGAGTTCCTCGCTGCGGAGGTTGCGCCGGCCGCGGCAGGGCTGTAACCGGAGCGTCACGGACCGTCACCGGGCGGATGCGGAGGGGCCGTTTTTCGGGGCGTTGGCAGGCGGTTTACGGGCCGTTTGCAATTCGGCGGGCCTGTTCCGGGGGTTCCACTGGCGTGTTACCGAACCGGTTTTGGGGGGCCTGTTGGGGCCGCGGCGGGGTGCCGTCTTTGCGAATACGATGCGCCACCTGCAGCCGGTCCTGCGGTCCGATGAGCTGCCCGCCGAGGGCGAGCGGGTGACGCTCGTTGCGGGCGAGCGGCGCCGGGTGCTGTACGTCGAAGGCGACGCCTCGCTCGAGGTGATCCTGGCGGCGCTGGAGGCCTGGGGGCTGCGAGTGCGGGCGGAGCGGGAGCGGCAGCAGGCGGCCCCGGGCGGCGCGGGCGCGCCGGCCCCGGGGACGGACCAGGCGGAGGGGGTGCCGGCGTGGGTGACGCGGCGGCCGGCGCTGCCGAAGGTGAGCCGGCTGGAGAACGTACTGTCGCCGCTGTGGTTCCCGGCGCGGCGACCGGTGAGCGGGACGGAGCCGGTGACGGCGTTCAGCTGGTTCGGGCGGGCGGCGTAGCGGGGAGCAGGGAGCGGGGAGCAGGGAACGGGGAGCGGGGAGCAGGGAGCGGGGAGCGGGATTGGTGAATGGCGGTTAACTATTGAGCGGAGCGGGCGTTTGGATAAGTATCGACAATGAAGGCGGCGGCGCCTGGCGGGCCGCTGCGTGGTCGCTCCGGCGCTCACCCCGGGAGGCAGCGTGACCGAGGAAGCTTTAGATCTGCGCGCGGGCAGGGACCTCATCCTGCGGCACCTGCGCGCGCGCTGGCCGATGCTGGCCGTGGCCTTCGGCGCGGGCCTGAGCTGGGGCCTGCTGCGGCTGGTAGAGCCATACCTCGTTGGGCTGGCGATCGACCATGCCATCGTGGAGCGGGACCTCGGCAGGCTGACGCGGTATGTGCTCGCGTTCATCGGCGTGGCGGCGGTGCTGGCGGCCTGCGCGGGCACCCGGCGGTACTGGGCGATGCGGACCAGCTACCGGATCGAGACCGACCTCCGGCTCGAGCTGTACGACCGGGTGAACCGGCTCTCGTTCGACTACCACGACCGGACGGCGACCGGGCAGCTGATGTCGCGGGGGAGCGCGGACCTGCGGGAGATCCAGGCGTTCCTGGTCAACATCCCGATCAACTCGGCCTACCTGCTGATGGCGGTCGGGGCGTTCGTCCTGCTGGTGATGACGAGCTTCACGCTGGCGGTGCTGGCGATGGCGGTCTTCCCGGTGGTGACGTGGCTGAGCGTCCGGTTCTTCAACCGGCTGGAACCGGGGACGGAGCGCGTGCAGCAGGACCTCGCGGACGTGGCGAGCGTGACGGAGGAGACGATCGCCGGGGCGCGGCTGGTCCGGGCGTTCGGGCGCGAGGAGCACGAAATCGGGCGGATGGCCGAGGCCGCGGGGCGGGTCCGGAAGGACGCAATGGGGGTGGTCCGGCTGCGGACGGTGTACGGGCCGCTGTTCTTCCTGCTGCCGGGTCTGGGGCAGCTGGTGGTGCTGGCGTACGGCGGCTGGCTGGTGACCGACGGGAAGATGACGCTGGGCGCGCTGGTGGCGGCGCTCCAGTACCTGGGGATGCTGGCGTGGCCGGTGCAGAGCCTCGGCGAAATGATCGCGTCGGGGCAGCGGGCGATCGTCTCGGCGGCGCGGGTCTGGAACGTGCTGAAAGAGGAGCCGACGGTGAAGGAGCGGCCGCACGCGCGGCCGCTGCCGCCCGGCAACGGCCGGATCGTGTTCGACCGGGTGACCTTCGGGTACCGGGCCGGGCTGCCGGTGCTGCGGGAGTTCTCGCTCGAGGTGCCGGCCGGGCGGTCGGTGGCGCTGGTCGGTGCGACGGGAAGCGGGAAATCGACGGTGGCGCGGCTGTTGCCGCGGTTCTACGACGTGGACGACGGGCAGATCCTGCTCGACGGGGCGGACATCCGGACGCTGCGGCTGCGGGAGCTGCGCCGGAGCATCGGCATCGTCTTCGAAGACACGTTCCTGTTCAGCGATACGGTGCGGAACAACATCGCCTACGGGCGGCTGGATGCGACGGATGAGCAGATCGTGCGGGCGGCGAAGCTGGCGCACGCGCACGAGTTCATCGAACAGCTGGAGCACGGCTACGACACCGTGGTCGGCGAGCAGGGGTTCTCGCTTTCAGGCGGCCAGCGGCAGCGGATTGCGATCGCGCGGGCGATCCTGATGGAGCCGCGAGTGCTGATCCTCGACGACGCGACCTCGAGCGTGGACGCGCGGATGGAGGAGGAGATCCGGACGGCGCTGCGGGAGGTAATGGCCGGGCGGACGACGCTCATCATCTCCCACCGGCTTTCGACGATTGCGCTGGCGGACCAGGTGGTGCTGGTGGACAGCGGGCGGGTGGCCGCGACGGGCACGCACGAGGAACTGCTGCGGAGCTGCCCGCGGTACCGGGAGGTGCTGGGGCAGGTGGAGGCGATGGCATCGTGAGCGAGGAGACGCGGGCGGCACCGAAGGTGAACGGCCTGGCGGGCGCGCTGCGGATGCTGGCGCCGCGGTGGCCGATGCTGCTCCTCGCGACCGCCACGATCGTGACCTTCACGGCGGCCAGCCTGGCGCGGCCGCTGGCGATCCAGCACGCGCTCGACGAGGGGGTGGCAAAGGGCGACCGGGCAGCGCTGCTGCAGGCCTGCCTCGCCTTCGGCGGGCTGCTGCTGCTCGTCTACGTCTTCCAGGGACTGAGCACCTGGATTGTGAACCGGGTGGGGCAGGATTTCCTCTACGACCTGCGGATGCGGCTGTTCGAGCACTACCAGCGGATGTCGCTGGCGTTCTTCGGGCGGGAGAACGCGGGACGGCTGGTCGCGCGGATGACGAGCGACGTGACGACGGTGAACGACGTCCTGAACAACGGGTTCCTGGTGGTGGTGCAGTCGCTGCTGACGCTGGCCGGGGCGACGGTCATCCTGCTGACGTTGAGCGTGCGCCTGTCGCTGGCGGTGGCGCTCATCCTGCCGCCGCTGATCGTGGCGACGGCGATCTTCCGGGTGTATTCGAACAGGGCGTACAACCGGGTGCGGGAGCGGATTGCGGATGTGATGGTGCACATGCAGGAGACGTTCTCGGGGCTTCGGGTGGTGCAGGCGTTCGCCCGGGAGCAGAAGAACCGCGAGCGGTTCGGGGAGATCAACGAGCGGAACTTCGAGGCGAACGTCTACACCGTGAAGCTCTCGTCCCTGTACTTCCCATTCGTGGAATGGCTGCGGGGCGCAGCGATCGGCCTGATCCTGTACTTCGGCGGGCGGCAGGTGGCGGGCGACGCCGTGACGGTGGGCACGGTGGCGGCGTTTGTGTTCTACCTCGAATTCATCTTCCAGCCGATCCAAAACCTTTCGCAGGTGTTCGACATGGTGCAGAGCGCGAACGCCGCGCTCGGGAAGATCTTCGGGGTGCTGGCGGTGGAGCCGGATGTGCCGGAACCGGAGCGGCCGGCGAGGGTGCAGCCGCCGCTCGAGGGGCGGATTGAGCTGGAGAGCGTGACCTTCGGGTATGACCCGGAGCGGCCGGTGCTGCGGGAGATCGACCTGGTCATCGAACCGGGGCAGCACGTGGTGCTGGTGGGACCGACGGGCGCGGGGAAGTCGACGCTGGCCAAGCTGATCACGCGGATGTACGACCCGACGGCGGGGACGGTGCGAATCGGCGGGCACGACCTGCGGACGCTGCGGCTGGCCGACCTGCGCCGGACGGTGACGATGGTGCCGCAGGAGGGGTTCCTGTTCACGGGGACGATCCGGGAGAACATCCTGTTCGGGAAGCCGGGCGCCAGCGATGCGGAGGTGCGGGCCGCCTGCGAGCGGCTGGGGATCGACGGGTTCATCCGCTCGCTGCCGAACGGGTACGAGACGATGGTGAGCTTCCGGGGGTCACGGCTGAGCGCGGGGGAGAAGCAGCTGGTCTCGATTGCGCGGGCGTTCCTCGCGGACCCGCCGGTGCTCGTGCTCGACGAGGCGACATCGAGCCTCGACCCGCATACCGAGGAGCAGGTGGAGCAGGCGCTGCGGACGCTGCTGGAGGGGCGGACGAGCGTGGTCATCGCGCACCGGCTGAGCACGGCCGAGCACGCCGACCGGGTGCTGGTGGTGGACGGAGGCAGGATTGTGGAGGACGGGCGGCACGACGAGCTGGTGCGGCGGGGCGGCTACTACGCGGCGCTCTACCGGCAGTGGGTGGCCGGGCGGGCGGCGAAGACGGCCTGACGCGGCGAGGCGGGCGGCCGGGCTAGCGGTCGGGGTCGGTGTCGCCGGGCTGGAGGGCATCGCGGGCGCCGAGGTCGCGGCCCAGCAGGCGGAGTTCGCGGGAGAAGCGGGTGGTCTTCTCGGCGATGCCGGCCATGTACGTGCGGGCGGGGGTGACCTTCACCCAGAGGCGGCGCCGGGGGACGTAAAAGGTGATGCCGAGGCCGACCATGGCCATGGCGACGGCGACCCAGATGAAGGTATCGCCGGGGTCGCGGCGGACGCTGACGCCGGAGGCTTCGACGCGGCCCTGGAAGAGGTAGGTGTAGCCGGCGGCAGTGGTGACGGCCTGGCCCTGCTGGAGGATCACGTTCCGGTCGTCGATGCCGGAGACCATGAGGTACGGCTTCCCGTCGCCGCCGAGGGGCATCTGGACGACGGCGCCGGCGTCGGTGGTGGCGCCGGGCATGTCGAGGACGGTGGTTGCGGGGATCGTCGCGGCGCCTTCGAACCGGATGCGGAAGTCGCCGGCCAGGGCCTCTTCGCCGGGGCGGAGGACGACCGGGTCGAAGTCGGGGCTGGTCACGGTGAGGACCATGCGGCCGTCGACGAACTGCCAGGCGACGGCGTAGCTGATTAGCTGCCCGGCGCCGGGCTCGGACGGGAAGACGAGGAGCGAGAGGGCGGTATCGTCGCGGCGGTCGTTCGGGTCGGCGCCTTCGTCGGTCGCCATCTGGGGGAGCTGCTGGGCGAAGAGCACCTGGCCGGCGGCGTTCGTGACGGTGAGGACCGGGATGGCGGCGGTGCGCCCTTCGAAATCGAGGATGTCGTCGTAGAGGACCTGGCCGCTGGGAGCCGTGATCCGGATGCGGGCGATATCGTCGAACCAGGCGGCCTGGTGGACTTTGTAGCCGAAGGCGCTGCACGGGTGGTTGACGGTGGTTTTGCAGCGGACCGTTTCGTCGCCGCGGCGGACCTCGATGATCGAGTGGTAGTCGATGATGTTGCCGTCGGCGTCGAGGCCGCGGTTGGCGTCAATCATTTTGATGAAGAGCTGGTTCGGGCCGGCCTCGGCGAAGACAGGCGCGGCGGGGGTGGATTCGGCGATGACCATGGTGCGGTCGAAGCCGGCGAAGACGGTGAGCAGACCGCCGAGGAGGAGCACGAGGAGGGCGAGGTGGGAGAGGAAGGTGCCATACTGGCTCCAGGGGTAGCGGTCGGCGAAGAGGTAGACGGCGCCCGGCTCTTCGCGAACGCGCTGGACGGTGTAGCGGCGCTGGCGGAGGAGCCGTTCGACGGCGTCGGCGCCGCCGGGGTGGGAGAAGGCGGCACGGTGATGGGCCCGTTCGAAGTAGGCGTCGGGGACGCGCTTCGGCGGATTGCGGACGGCGCGGATGGTGGGACGGAGGCGGGAGACGGTGCAGACCGTGACCGCGACGATGATGAGGAACCAGAGGCCGTTGAACCAGGCGGTGTGGAAGACTTCGAAGAAGCCGAGGCGTTCGAAGAGGCCGGTGAGCGGGCCGTAGTCGGCGCGGCGGAGTTCGAGCCAGGCGGAGCGGGCGGCAGGGTTGGCGCGCATCGGCCCGGGCATCTGGGGAAGGATGGTGCCGATGAGGCCGGCAATTCCGGCGAGGCCGACGAGAAGGAGGGCGAACTTGACGTTGGTGAGGAGCTGCCAGGCCCAGCGCAGGGGGTCGAGACCGGACGGCTGGAGGGTGGACGCGGAGGTGGTGCGGGGTGCGGCGCTCACGGGAGGGCAGCCTCCAGCTCGCGCAGCTGGTCGAAGGTGATGCGACCGATGTAGACGCGCTGGATGACGCCGTCGGGGCCGATGAGGTAGGTGCGGGGAAGGCCGCCGACGCCGGTGGCATAGGCCTGGGAGACGGCGCCGGAGGTATCGAGGAGGATGGGGTAGGTGACCCCGAACTGGGCGGTGAACTGCCGGGCGGTGACGGCGTCTTCCTGCTGGTTGACGCCGACCACGACGATGTTGCGGTCGAGGTTGCGGGAGTAGAAGTCCTGGAGGTCAGGGGTTTCGGCGCGGCAGGGGCCGCACCAGGAGGCCCAGAAGTTGAGGAGGACGTACCGGCCGCGGAACTCGTCGAGGGCGCGGGGCTGGCCATCGAGGGCGGCGAGGCGGAAGTTGGGGGCGGCGCGGCCTTCGCGGGCGGCGGGGGGCTGGCCGGTGGGGTTGCGGTCCTCGGGGAGGGCGATGACGCCGAGGCCGCCCGCGGTGTGGGCGGTGCCTGCGGAGGGGTCGTCGCGGAATTCGAACCACCAGAGCCCGAGGCCAACGACCGCGATGACGAGCGCGGCGAGGCCGAGGGTGGAGGCGGGGCCGGAGTATTCGCGGCGCCGCTGGGGCCGTTCATCGGGGAGGGGTTCGGACATGGCGGTGCAGGTTGAGGGTAGCACCGCGGAGGGTTGTGGGGGGTAAGGGGCGGGCTAGCGGTCGGCATCAGTCCAAATAAGGAGGTTCATGGACTCCATGCCTGCGGGTGCACTGAAGAACAGCATTTCGAACGTCCCCTGCTGACCGGGCGCGAGGGTGCTCGGGGTCGCGAAGTCGAAGTCGACGCGCACCACGAGTCCGGCCGAGTTGACGTAGGCGCCGTAGACCTCGACGAACTTGTACGTGACGGGGGAGTTGTTGCGGACCGTGCCGACGACGTGGAGGACCCCGATGCTGTCCCGGTAGACGTTGGTGACGGTGGCGTTGAGGCCGGTGATGGGCGGCCGGGAAGCGATGTCGTAATCGGAGATGAGGGCCTCGACGCTGACGATGCCGGGCGGCGGGTTCAGAAGCAGCACGGAGAACGGGGAGCTTCCGCCGGCCGGGATGATTGTGACGTCAGCGAAGCTCCAGTCGGTGGCCAGGAGCTGGCCAGAGGCGCCGTAGAAGCGGGCCGAGACTTCGACGAACTCGACCGGCGTTGACAGCCCATTGATGACCAGGCCAACGACCCAGATGTTCCCCAACGAGTCGACATACCAGCTGACGCCCTGGAGGCGCACCCCTGAAGGCTGGGGCGTCGGAGTGGGCGTAGGCGGCCGCGGAGTGGGCGTGGCGGCCGGTGCGGTTGGGGTCGGCGTGGACGGGCGGGGCGTCGGCGTCGCGGTCGGCGGGAGCGGCGTCGGGGTGGGAGGCGGCGGGGCGGCGCCTTCGTCGCGGGCCACCATGGGGACGACTGCGCGGGGCGCGAAGGTCTGGCTTTCGGCCCCGGGGCTATCGAGGGCGGACGCCGCGACAAGCGCGGCGAAGGCCAGGAGGGCGACGAGAAGGAGCGCGGGTCGCGGCACGGTCCGCTCCTGCAGGCAAAGATGACGCGGCATATTAGCATATGGATGCGACAGCTCCTGACGCCTTTTGCTTCCACGACACAATTGCTTGCGCGGGCGGCGGCCTGCGGGCAGAATGCGAACATCTGTGCGAGGAGGGCACGCGATGGCGAAGCCGCCGCCCAGCTACCCCGTCCCGGCCGTCCGGCCGGTCCCGCCTGCGGTCGTCGCGGAGCGGCTGGTGGGCGACCTCGTGCAGAAGGGGTCCGAGACGTGGGTCCGCCGGCTGGCGGAGGAGCCGGCCCGGTTCGCAGACTGGCCGGAAGGGCTCGATCCGCGGCTGACCGCGGCCCTGGCGGGGCGGGGCATCGCCCGGCCGTACGCCCACCAGGCGCGGGCCATCGCGGCAGCGCTCGATGGGCGGAACACGGTGGTGGTGACCCCCACCGCGAGCGGGAAAACCCTCTGCTACAACGTGCCGGTGCTCGACCGGGTGCTGAAGGACCGCTCGGCGCGGGCGCTCTACCTGTTCCCGACGAAGGCGCTGGCGCAGGACCAGCTGGACGAGCTGCATGGGCTGATCGGCGCGGTCGGGGCAGCGATCGGGACGTTCACGTACGACGGCGACACGCCGGCAGATGCGCGGCGGGCGGTGCGGCAGGCCGGCCATATCGTGCTGACGAACCCGGACATGCTGCACACGGCGATCCTGCCGCACCACACGAAGTGGGTGCAGCTGTTCGAAAGCCTCGAATTCGTGGTGATCGACGAGCTGCACACCTACCGCGGGGTCTTCGGGAGCCACGTGGCGAACGTCATCCGGCGGCTGCGGCGCATCTGCCAGTTCTACGGGAGCGACCCGACGTTCATCCTCTGCTCGGCGACGATTGCGAACCCGGGCGAGCTGGCGGAGCGGCTGATCGGCGACGCGGTGGAGGTTATCGACGAGAACGGAGCGCCGCGGGGCGAGCGCATCGTGGTGGTGCACAACCCGCCGGTGGTGAACCGGGAGCTGGGCATCCGGCAGTCGTCGCTCAAGGCAGCGCGGGATATCGCGGCGCAGCTCATCCGCTCGGGGGTGCAGACGATCGTGTTCGCGCCGAGCCGGGTGCGGGTCGAACTCCTGCTGACCTACCTCCGGGAGGCGCTGCGCGAGAAGCCGGGCGACCCCGAACGGGTCGCTGGTTACCGGGGCGGCTACCTGCCGAACGAGCGGCGCGCCATCGAGCGGGGGCTGCGGGAGGGGACCGTGCGCGGGGTGGTGGCAACGAATGCGCTCGAACTGGGCATCGATATCGGCGGGATGGGGGCAACCGTGGTGACCGGCTACCCGGGGTCGCTGGCGAGCCTGTGGCAGCAGTTCGGGCGGGCCGGGCGCGCGCGGGAGAGTTCGCTGGCGGTGCTGGTGGCCTCGTCGAACCCGCTGGACCAGTACGTGGCGCACCACCCGGAGTTCCTCTTCGAGCGCGGGGTGGAGGCGGCAGCGATCGATCCGGACAACCCGTACATCCTCGCGAGCCACCTGAAGTGCGCGGCCTTCGAGCTGCCGTTCGCGAACGGGGAGCAGTTCGGGGCGCACGGCGAGGTGATGCTCGACATCCTCGCTGAGGAGGGTGTGCTGCAGCAGGCGAACGGGCGGTACTACTGGATGTCGGAGGCGTACCCGGCGGAGGAGGTTTCGCTGCGGACGGCGAGCACGGACAACTTCGTCATCATCGAACAGGGGCCGAAGCCGCGGGTCATCGGCGAGTGCGACCGGCCGAGCGCGCCGCTGCTCATCCACGAGGATGCGATCTACATCCACCGGGGCCAGCAGTACCAGGTGGAGCACCTGGACTGGGACGACAAGAAGGCGTACGTGCGGGCGGTGGCGGTGGACTACTACACGGACGCGCAGCTGGCGGTGGAGCTGAAAGTGATTGCGCGGGAGCGAGAGGCAGCTGCCGCCGCGGGGGCCTGGGAGCTCGGCGAGGTGGCGGTGACGTTCCTTGCGACGATTTTCAAGAAGGTGAAGCTGCACACGCACGAGAACGTCGGCTGGGGGCAGATCGCCATCCCCGAGGAGAACATGCACACCGCGTCGGCGTGGCTGACCTTCGACGAGCGGGCGACGGCGGGCCTGGGGCGGGACGAGCTGGCGCTCGGGCTCGAAGGGGTCGCGCATGTGCTGCGGAACCTGGCGCCCGTGTTCTGCCTGTGCGATGCGCGGGACCTGGGGGCGGATGCGCAGGTGCGGTCGCCCTCGACGGGCAAGCCGACGGTGTACCTGTACGACATGGTCCCGGGCGGCATTGGGCTGGCGGAGCGGGTGTTCGAGGCGCGGGACCGGATCGTCGCCGCGTGCCTGGAGGCGGTGCGGGGGTGCGGGTGCGAGAACGGCTGCCCCTCGTGCGTGGGACCGCAGGCGGAACGGAACAGCCCGGCGAAACGCTCGGCAGCGGTGCTGCTGGAGCGCCTCGCCGGGCACAGCGGGTAGGCGCCGCCGGGGTCAGGCGGTGACGATGTCCTTCTCCATCGGGCCGAGAAGGCCGAGGAGCTCGTTCTTCTCCCGCTCCGGGACTTTGAACTGGTCGAGGGCCTTCACGAGGTCTTCGACGAGGGCGTCGAAGTGGGCCTTCGTAATCATCATGCCGGCGTGGGCGGTCTTCATGTCGCGGCCGGTGTACTTTTCGGGGCCGCCGGTGGCCTGGCCGATCTGGTTGACGAGGTGCATCTTGAGGGTGGGGATGTCGGTGTTGGCGAAGAATTTGTTGATGCGGGTATCGGCGGCGACGTTGGCGACGAAGGCATCGACGACGGCGGTGATGGCCGGTTTTCCGCCGAGGCGGTCGTAGAGCTTGGCCTGGCCGGGCGCAGTGGGGACCGGCGTGGGCATGGATTTCTTGTCGTCGTCGCTGCAGCCGACGACGAGGAAGGCGCCGCCGAAGACGGCGACGGCCCCCGCGCTGCGGAGGAAGGCGCGGCGGTTCTGGGCACCGCGAGCGATGATGGAACGGGATTCGGACATCAGGATCGACTCCTTGCTGCGAAAGCTGACCGGTACTACGCAGGGGAGGCGCGGGGTGATGAACCGGGCTGCGCGGGCCTTTACCGGGCGTTTCCGCCGGGCGGCGGGACGAAGGGGCCGTGCGCGGCTTCGAGCCGTTCGTACGCACCCGGGAGGAAGTGGCGCGGGCCGCAGCCCGGCCGCCAGGCGGGGAAGGCGCCCCAGTCAATCGGCGGCGGCGCGGCACCGGTGACGGCCTGGAGGCGCCCGAAGAGGCCCTCCCAGTCGGCCCGGGCGAAGCCGACGAAGCGGAGCTGCTCCTCGCCGGCGGGGCCGGCGAGGATAACCGTGGGCACGGCGTCGATGCCGTAGCGCCAGGCGGTTTCGAGGGCGGCGTCATCGAGCACAGGGCAGGCGAAGCCCGCGGCTTCGAGAGCGGCGCGGTCGGCAGGCGCGTCCTGGGCGACGACCCAGAGGTCGAGGTCGGCGCCATACGCGCCGCAGACGGCGGCGAGGACGGGGAGGGAGAGCTGGCAGGTTGGGCACTCGTGCCACCAGAAGATGAGCAGCGCGTGGCGGCCGGACGGGAAGGCGCGCGGCTGCCCGACCTGGTCGGGGAGGGTGAAGGGCGGGAGCAGCACGGAGACCTCCCTGCCGGCTAGTGGCGGAAGTGGCGGACGCCGGTGAAGACCATCGCGACGCCGTACTGGTTGCAGCAGTCGATGCCGTCCTGGTCGCGGAGGGCGCCGCCGGGGTGGGCGATGGCAGCGATGCCGGCCTGGCAGGCTTTCTCGATGCTGTCGTTCCAGGCGAAGGGGAAGAAGGCATCGCTGGCGAGGACCGCGCCGCGGACCTCCTCCCCAGCCTTCTCCATGGCGATTTCGACGCTCTTGACGCGGTTCGGCTGGCCGCTGCCCATGCCGAGGAGACGGCCGTCCTTTGCGACGACGATGGCGTTGCTCTTCACGTGCTTGACGACGCGCCAGGCGAAGCGGAGGTCTTCGAGCTGCTGCGGGGTCGGCTGCCGCTGGGTGACGACGCGGAATTCGACCTCGTCGGCGGGGAGGTCGTCGGGGTCCTGGACGAGCCAGCCGCCGCCGACCTGGCGGAGGGCGAGGCCGCCGCGGGCGCGGGGCTGCGCTTCGAGGATGCGGAGGTCCTTCGACTTGCCTTTGAGGGTGGCGAGGCCCTCCGGGGTGTACCCGGGGGCGATGACGATTTCGTAGAACATGCGGGTTTCGCCGTCGTTGGGGCTGCGGAACTCGCGGATTTCGCGGGCGAGGGCCTCATCGACGACGCGGTTGAAGGCGACGATGCCGCCGAAGGCGCTGGTGGCGTCGGCGCGGACGGCGAGACGGTAGGCCTCGAGGAGGTCGTCGCGGGTGGCGACGCCGCAGGGGTTCGTGTGCTTGACGATGACGCAGGTGGGGCCGGGGAACTCGTTGACGCAGTTCCAGGCGGCGTCGGCATCGAGGTAGTTGTTGTAGGACATCTCCTTGCCGTGGTGCTGGACGGCGGTGGCGATGCCGCCGCGACCGTGCCCGGCGAGGGAGCGGTCGAGGTAGAAGGCGGCGCGCTGGTGGGGGTTTTCGCCGTAGCGGAGGGCCTGGGCGCGCTCGAGGGGGACGGTGAGGCTCGGCGGGAAGTCGCCCGGGTGCTGCTGCTGCCAGAGCCATTCGGCGACGGCGCTGTCGTAGGCGGCGACGTGGGCGAAGGCCTTCCAGGCGAGTTCGCGGCGGAGGGCGGCATCGGCGGTGCCGGTGCGGAGCGCGTCGAGCACGCGGCCGTAGTCGGCGGGGTCGACGACCGGGAGGACGGCCTCGTGATTCTTGGCGGCGGCACGGAGGAGGGTCGGGCCGCCGATGTCGATGTTTTCGATGGCGTCGGCGAAAGCAACGCCTCCGGGGCGGGTGACGGTGGCGTAGAAGGGGTAGAGGTTGCAGGCGACGAGGTCGATGGGGCCGATGCCGTGGGCTTCGAGGGCGGCCATGTGGGCAGGGAGGTCGCGGCGGGCGAGGATGCCGGCGTGGATGGCGGGGTGAAGGGTCTTTACGCGGCCGTCGAGCATCTCGGGGAAGCCGGTGAGCTCTTCGACCTTCCGGACGGGGAGGCCGGCGGCCTGGAGTGCGGCGAAGGTGCCGCCGGTGGAGACGAGCTCCCAGCCGAGGTCGGCGAGGCCGCGGGCGAAGGCTTCGATGCCGGTTTTGTCGTAGACGCCGAGGAGTGCGCGCATGGGGATGCTCCCGGGAGAGGTGGTGTGGCGCCGGGTACAGCGGCCCGGGCCGGCCCAGGCGAGCGGCCATGCGCGAGGCCGGGCTCCCCCGCGGTGCTCCGCGTGACGCCAGTCGCCCGGCAGCTCTGAGTGTAGCAGCGGGCGGGGGTTCGCCGCAGGGAGCCGCGGGGGTAGGCTTGGGGCATGCTGCGCAGGGTGCTGGTCGCCGCGGAACGGGCCGCCCGGAAGGGGATGTGGGAGGGCGAGCGGCTGCGCTGGCGGCTGTTCCACCCGGTGACGGTGGGCGCGCGGGTGATTCTCATGCGGGAGGGGCAGGTGCTGCTGGTGCGGCACGGCTACCGGCCGGGGTGGTTCCTGCCCGGCGGCGGCGTCGACAAGGGGGAGACGCTGGAGGAGGCGGCCCGCCGGGAAGCGAAGGAGGAGGCGGGCGCGACGCTGGACGAGGTGCGGCTGCTGGGGGTGTACGCGGACTTCCCGGGCGGGAAGGATGACTACATCGCCGTGTTCGGGAGCGAGCGGTTCGCGTGGGAGCCGCCCCGCCCGGGCGGCGAGATCGTGGAGGTGCGGTGGTTCGAGGCGGCGGCGCTGCCGGCCGACATCGATCCCGGGTGTGCGCGGCGGGTGGCGGAGTGGTGCGCCGGCGGCGGGCCGTTCGCCGGGCGGTGGTGAAAGTCAGGCGGGGACGAATTCGGCGAACTCGGCGACGGGGCGGCGCCGGCGCGGGTCGGGCGGGTCGACGGGGCGGCCGAGGCGGAGGCAGACCTGGGGCATCCGGCCGGGGGTGAAGGCGGCCGCCAGGCGCTCGCGGAGGTCCGGGAGCTGAAGGGGGCCCTGGAGGTAGCCGGCGTGGATGTCCTGGAGGGCGGCGCGGAGGAGCACCCGCTCGAGGGCCTGGCCGACGCGGAGCCAGTCGAGCGGTTCGTCGCCGGGAGTGGCGAGGAGGACGACGGCGGGCGCGTGGAGGACGAAGACTTCGTCGCGGCCGGCGGAGGTGCCGCCGAAATCGAAATGGCCGAGGAGGAAGCGAAGGGCGCGGCCGCCGAGGCGGGAGGCGGGGAGGCCGTCGGCGGTGCGGCCGGGGTGGATCCAGCGGGCCTGTTCGCGGCGCCAGGCGGGGTCGTGGTGGAGGCGGCGGTCGGCGTCGGCGATCAGTTCGGCGAGGGCTTCGCGGGCGGCGCGGCCGTCGACGGGGAGCAGCCCGGCGCCTTCGGCGGCGGCCTCGGCGGCGAGGGCATCGAGCAGGCCGCCGGGGAGCGGGGTGTGCTCGAGGGCGCGGCGGGTGCTCCGGCGGCGTTCGATGGCGGGGGCCAGGGCGGCGAGGCCGGCATCGGGCGGGCCCTCGGTGAGGCGCACCCGGGCGAGGAGGCCGGGACTGGCAGGGTCGGGCAGCAGCTCGACAGCCTCGTCGCAGCCGGAGGCGGCCCCGGCGGCGCGGAGGTTGAGGAGCGCGCAGCCGCAGGCGATGGTGCGCTCGCGGCCGGCAGGGTCGGCGACGGGCAGGCCGCGGGCGGGGTCGGACCAGAGCTCGATGTGCGACGGGGTGACGCGGAAGCGCCACGGCTGGGTATTGAGCGGCGAGGGGGCGAGGGCGGCGAGCCGCAGCCAGGCATCGACCTGGACGAATGTCATGCCGGGGAGTGTAGCGCGGCGGCGGGCGGTTCAGTCGCGGGCGATGGCGGGGACGAGGGCGCGGCGCGGCAGGGGCGGCGGGGGCCGGCGGCCGTAGAGGGCGATGAGCGCGGCGAGGTCGTCGGGCTGGGGTTCGGTGAAGATGAGGGCGAGTTCGCCGGCGCACATGGCCGCGCCGGGGCAGCGGTCGCTGTGGCCGAGGCCGAGGGCGTGGCCGAACTCGTGGAGGGCGAGCGCCTGGAGGATGTCGCCCGTGTAGGGATAGCGGGGGTCGAGGACGATGTCGAATTCGATGAGTTCGAAGTAGGGGGTACCTTCGACGAGGGGGGCGGAGCGCATCCAGCAGGTGTAGCCGAGGTAGTTGCCGGGGATGGCGTCCCAGCCGAGGACGTTGAGGCCGTCGGCGGTGTAGGTGATGGCGGCCGGGTCGCCGCGGCAGCCGGGGCCATCGGCGGTTTCGCCGCGGTAGTCGAAGCGGACGGGGGTGCCGCCGGCGCCGCTCCAGGTTTCGGCGGCGCGGCGGATCCGTTCGAGGGCGTCGCCGGGCGGCAGCGATGGGGTTGCGCCAGCGGGGGCGTAGTACCAGGGCACGACGGGGTCGCGCCAGCGGACGCCATCGAGCACATAGGCGGCAGAGACGAACCGGGGCGGGATGGGGACGGCGCCCGGGTTGGCGGCGCGGATGGCAGAGGCGAGCGCGGCGGCATCGGCAGGGGCGCCGGCAGGGGCGACGGCGGCCACCTCGAGGATGAGGGGGCCGCCCGGCCCGGGGACGAGGAAGGCGAAGCGGGCTTGCGCCAGGACGGCGGGCGGCGCCGCAGCGCCGCCGTGCCGGGCGGCGCCGGGGAGGAGGACCGCGGCGGCGAAGAGAGCGGCGGCGAGGAGGGGGCGGCGCGCGGGGGCCATGGGGGAAGGAGTATGGCACAGCGGCGGCAGCGGGCGGGGCTCCGAAATTTCCACCGACCGGGCCAGGACGGGGGTTGACAGTCGAGGATAACTGAACGATTATTCATTCAGTGAACGGAGATTCACGCAGATGGAGGGCACGGAGATGCTGTACGAACTGATGGTGGCCCGGCAGCGCGAGATCGAGGCGATGGAGCGGGAGATCGCGCAGCGGCAGACGCTGGAGCGGCTGCTGCAGGTGGAGCGGCTGGAGCGTGCGCTGAAGCGCGTGCGCGCTAAACTGCAGGCGTTCCCGGACCTGGCAACGGCGAACTGACGCCAGGGCGCGGGAGCGGGGGCAGCATGGCGAAGGTATCGCAGGCACACCTCGACGCGCGGCGGCGGAGCATCCTCGACGCCGCCGCGAAGGTATTTGCAGAGAAGGGCGTCGCGGCGGCGACGATGGCGGAGATTGCGCACGAGGCGGGGATTTCGCCGGGCGCGATCTACCGGTACTTCCCGAGCAAGGAGGACCTTGCCCGGGGCTGCATGGAGGGTTCGGCCGAGGCCGTGAAGGCGGCCTGGCAGCACCCCGAGCAGGTGGAGACGGATTTCCGGACGCTCTCCCGGGCGACGTTTGCGGAGCTGGAGAGGTCCGGCGCCGATGCGGACACGCGGCTGCTGCTGGAGCGGGCGCTCGTGGCGGTGCGCGATGCCGATGCGGCGCTGGTCGAGGAGTTCGGGGCGGAGCTGCAGCGGATTGTCCGGGGCGTGGCGTTCCTCCTCCGGCGTGACTTCGGCGCGCGGCTGGAGGGGCTGGATGTGGAGGCGCTGGCGCAGGCGCTCTATTCCTTCTACTGGGGTGCGCGGTTTGTGCGGCTGATGGCCCCGGATGCGGTGGCGCCGACGCGGCAGCTGGAGGCGCTCCAGGCACTGATGGAAGCTGCGTTCAGCGTTGCGGACCGGGAATCTGCCGGCACGGAGCGGTGAGGGCCGGGCGCCCCGCCCCGGCGGCGCGTCAGACCCGTTCGAGAAGGATTGCGTCGCCCTGGCCCGTACCGGAGCAGATGGCGGCGGCGGCGTAGCGGGCGCCGGACTCCTGGAGCTGGTAGGCGGCGGTGAGCACGAGGCGGGCGCCGCTCGCGCCGATCGGGTGGCCCATGGCGACGGAGCCGCCCCAGCGGTTCACGCGGTCGGGGTCCCAGCCGAGCTCCTGCCCGCAGATGAGGGGGACACAGGCGAAGGCCTCGTTGACCTCGATGATGTCGAAGTCGTCGATGGCGAGGCGGGTCTTTTCGGCGAGGCGGCGGAGCGCGAGGGCAGAGGCGACAGGGTATTCGGCGGGGCGCGTGGCGGATTCGGCCCAGCCGGCGATGCGGGCGAGCGGGGTGAGCCCGTGGCGGCGCCCGGCCGCTTCGGAACCGATCAGCAGGACGGCGGCGCCGTCGTTCGTGCCGGGTGCGTTGCCGGCGGTGATGGCGCGCGTGCCGTAGACGGTCGGGATGCGGGCGAGGCGCTCGACGGTGGAGTTCGGGCGGGGGCTTTCGTCGCGGGCGAGGGCGATGTGGTTGGGGTCGCGGCGGTTGGGCACGGGGGTAATTTCGCGGTCGAAGTGGCCGGCCTCGAAGGCGGCGCCCCAGCGGCGCTGGCTGCGGACCGACCATGCATCCATCTCTTCGCGGGAGATTTCGCGGCGGGCCGCCATGTCGTCGGCCTGGTTGGCCATGTGGACGTCATCGAAGGCGCACCAGAGGCCGTCGTAGACCATGCCGTCGACGAGGGTGCGGTTGCCCATGCGGGCGCCCCAGCGGGTATCGACGTCGTAGTAGGGGACATTGGACATGGATTCCATGCCGCCGGCGAGCACGAGGTCGGCGTCGCCAAGCTGGATGAGGGAGGCGCCGAGGGTGACGGCGCGCATGCCGCTGCCGCAGACCTTGTTGACGAGGGTGCTGGGGGTGGTGACGGGCAGGCCGGCATGGATGAGGGCCTGCCGGGAGGGGAGCTGGCCGGCCCCGGCCTGGAGGACCTGGCCGAGGATGACGTTGTCGATGGCGGCCGGGTCGAGGCGGTTGCGCTGGACGAGGGTGCGGATGAGGAGAGCGGCGAGTTCGCTCGCCGGGTATTCTTTCAGGGCGCCGCCGAACTTGCCCCACGGGGTGCGGGTCGCATCGTAGATGAAGGCGGCAGGCATGGCGGCTCCAGCGTAGCCCGCGGCGGGGCGAAGGTACAGGCGCGGGAGGTCAGGCGGGCGCGGCGGCGCAAGCGCTGCAGAGGCCGTTGACGCTGAGGGAGACGGAGCGCGCCTGGAAGCCGCCGGTGCCGGCGGCGCGGGCGATCAGGGCTTCGAGGTCGGGGTCGCCGACGAGGACATCGGCGATGCTGCCGCAGGCGGTGCAGACGAGGTTGACGTGGGGGCGGGCGACGGGCCCGTAGCGGGACCCGTCGGGGGTTTCGAGCTTTTCAATGAGGCCGGCGTTGCCGAGGGCGGCGAGGTTGTTGTAGACGGTTGCGCGGCTGAGGGTAGGGAGTTCGCGGGAGAGTTCGCGGTAGAGGTCCTCGGCGGAGAGGTGGCGGTCGTGCGAATCGAGGACGGCCGCAAGGAGCGCCACCCGCTGGGTGGTGGCGGCGAGTCCGCGGCTGGCGAGGAGCTCGAGCAGTTCGCTGGCGGGGCGGGACGACTTCATCCAGCATCCAGTTTCGCGCCGGGGGAGAGTCGATTCAACTTTTGGGCAGGGCGCAGACTGGAGCAGCTCCGGATTGCGGCGCGGTCGCCGACTGGAACGGGTCTCCGGGGCGGCGGGCGCTGCGGCATGGCCGGAAGGGGCGGGCGGCGCCTATACTTTCCACTGGCCGGCGGCTCGACTCCCCCCGGGAGCGGCGCGAGCAGGCCAAGGAGGTACTCCGCCATGAAGAAGGTGCTCGGGATTTTCGCGCTGCTCGGGGCGCTGGTCGGTGCGGTCATGTTCTGGCGCCGCCGGCAGAGCGACGACGAATTCCTCGACGAGGAGCTCGACTAGCTGACCGACGGGGCCAGCCTCGAAGGGATACGCCCGGTCATCACCGGGTTCGGCGTCACCGCGGCCGCGGCGGCGGGCGGCGACGCGTGGGAGCGGCTGCTGCGGGCTGAGCCTGCGGCAGGGCAGTATGCGCCCGGGGGCGAGGGCGCGCCGCTGACGGGCATCGGGATGGCGGACGAGTTCCGGCCCCACCCGGGCATCCCGCGGAACGTGGTGCATTTCCTCGACCAGGGGTCGCTGCTGGCCCTGGATGCGGCGCTGCGCGCGCTCGACGCGGCCGGACTGGGGAGCGGCGCCGGCGACGCCCGGCGCTTCGCGGTCGCGGATGGGCTGCCGTACCGGGCGCCGGGCCAGGGCGCGATGTTCGTGCCCTACGGCCACCTGGTGGCGCGCACGCTAGGGATCCGGGGGCCGGTGGTCACGGTCGCGGGCGCGGAGGCGAGCGGGATGGCGGCGATCGTGCAGGCGGCGCGGATCATCGCGCGGGGCGACGCCGACGTGGTCATCGCCGGGGCGGCCCAGGCGCTCCAGCGGCCGCTGCTCGAGCATCTCCAGGCGCTGAGCGGGGAGCGCGCCCTGCCGTTCGACCGCGGCCACGCAGGGATGGTGGCCGCCGAGGGCGCCGCATACGTCATCATCGAGGCGGAGGCGCACGCCCGGCAGCGCGGGGCGGCGGTGCTGGCGCGGGTGGCTGCGGCAGCCGAGACGTTCGACCCGCTCGCGGAGCCGACGGCGGTAGCCGACGCAAACGAAGCGGGACGGCTCATGCAGGCGATTCTCGGGGCGGCCGGCTACCTGCAGAACCAGGTCGACCTGCTGGTCTCGTGCGCGGACGGGCGGCCGGCGCTGGACGTGGCGGACGGCTTCGGGGCGCTGCGGACCTTCGGGCGGCACGCCTACTACGCGGACGTGACGGCGACCGCCGGCTCGCTGGGACAGCTCCTGGCGGCGGGCGGGCCGGCCGCGGTGGCGATGGCGGCCGAGGCGATGCGGCGGGGGCAGGTCTGGCCGATTGCGGGGCTGGAGACGCCGGTCGAGGGGCTGGAGCTCGCGTTCGTGCGCGAGGTGAAGGCGGCGAAGCTCGACTGCGTGCTGGTCACCTCGCTCGGGACCGGCGGCGTCGGCGCGGGCGTGCTGCTGACGGCGCCGTGACCGGATATCGATCAGCAGGCTCAACCGAACGTTTCGGGTAATCGCGGAGCGGGATACCATGGGTTCGTGGCGCTCGAACTTACCTTCCTCGGCCGGACGTGCTTTCGCCTGAAGGGGCGGGACGGCACGGTGCTGATGGACCCGGTGCCTGCAGATTCGGGCTTTGCGTCGGGCAGGCAGGAGGCGGCGATTGTCACGCTGAGCTGCGCCGGCGACCCGCGCTACGGCGACCCCTCGGTGGTGACGGGCGAGCCGAAGGTGCTGGACGCGCCGGGCGAGTACGAGATTGGCGGCGTGCTGGTGACCGGCACGGCGATGCGCCGTTCGGACGGCAGCCGGACGGTGAGCTTCGTGGTCGAGATTGACGGCATCCGGGTTGGGCACCTCGGATTGCCGACCGGGACGAATCTCGCCGAGCTGAAGGACGTGGATATCCTGCTGCTGCCGGTGGGCGGCGACGGGTCGCTTTCGGCGGTGGCGGCGGCCGACGTAATGACGCGGGTCGAGCCGAAGATTGCCATCCCGATGCACTACAAAGTGGGGCCCGAGCGGCTGGAGCTGGAGCCGCTGGAGAAGTTCCTCAAGGAGACGGGCGCGAAGCCGGAGGCGGTGGCAAAGCTGCAGGTCACGCGCAGCCAGTTGCCTGCCGACCTGACGGTGGTGGTGCTGGAACCGCGACTGACGGGCTGACGGGACGGCCCGGCGTCAGACCGGCTGCTGGATGACGCGGAGCGGGAAGCTGGCGACGGTCTCGTAGCTGGCACCAGCCTCGGAGAGGCGGCTGCGCATGAGGGAGACCTGGGCGGTGCGCCAGCTGACCTGGGGAACCTCGGTTTTGCCGACGGCCACTTCGATTTCGGCGCGCTGGCGGGTGGAGACCTCGTCGCGGACGCGGCCGAGGGTGAGGTGCGGCCGGAACGGCCGGCGCTCGGGTTCGAAGCCGACGACGCCGAGCGCGGCATTGACCGAGCGGACGAGCGCTTCGAGGCGGAGGACATCGCCGGCGACGCCGATCCACATCAGGCGGAGCCCCTCGCGGCCGCCGAAGGTGCCGATAGTCGAGAACTCGAGTTCGAATGGGGAGTGACCGACGACGGCCTCCTGGATGGCGAGCTTGATGTGGGGGAGCTTCCGGGTGGGGACTTCGCCGAGGAACTTGAGGGTGATGTGGACGCCCTCGGGCCGGACCCAGCGGACGGCGTTGCCGGAGCGGGCGCGGAGGTCTTCGATCACGGAGCGGATGGCGTCTTTGACGTCGTCCGGGACTTCACAGGCGACAAAGAGCCGGACGGACTCCTGGGGCGGTGTTTCGCTCATGGTTGCGGCAATCCAAAGAAGAGAGATGCGGCATTCCCGCCGCAGACCCCGGCAACGGCATCGGGCGGGAGTTCCGCGATGATGCGTTCGAGCTGACGCCGCGGGGCGAGCAACGGGAAATCGGAGCCGAAGAGCACGCGCCCCGGGCCGGCAAGGGCGACGACGCGCGCGACGGTACCTTCATCATACAGCAATGATGCGGCGGCGGTATCGAAATAGATATTTCCGATAGCCTGCCGAACTTCGGGCATCTGCAGGTAGAACGGGAGGCCGCCGCCGAGGTGGGCGGCGACCATGCGGGCGCCGGGGACGCGGGCGGCGAGTTCGCACAGTTCGGCGGGGGAGATGCCGCCGCGTTTGCCCGGGTAGGCGTGGCCGACCGGTTCGGAGACGTGCCAGAGGAGAACGGCGCCGGTTTCGGCGGCGAGGTGCGCGAGGCGGACGGCGTCGGGGCCGAGGGGGTCCCAGCCCTGGTTGTGGGGCCGGAGTTCGCCGAAGCCGCGGGCGCCGGCTTCGAGCCAGCGGGCGGCGGCAGCCTCCCAGCCGGGGAGGGCGAGGTTGAGGCAGGGGAGCGGGGCGAGGACGCCGGGGGCCTCGGCGGCGGCGGCCAGGAGGTAGTCGGCCTGCTCGGCCAGGCAGCGGGCATCGCGGAAGGCGAACCCGGCGGCGACGGCGCGTTCGATGCCGGCGCGGGCCATTGCGCGGCGGAGGGCCGGGGCATCGGCGAGTTTCGCGCGGGGGTCGCGGTACATCTCCGCGAAGGTGGGGTCGGCGTCGGCGAGGGCCTCGCGGCGGGCGGCCTGCGCGGGCGGGAAGAGGTGGGTATGGGCATCGATGCGGGGCGCCACGGCGGCATGGTAGCAGGGCGCCGGCCGGTCCGGCCCCGGGCTGGAGGCGAAGTATTCGACGTTTTCGAACGATCGATTGACAGCAGGCGGACGGGGTCGCAGGATTCCCGCATCATCCGGCGCATGGCCTATACCACGCATCGACGACGTGAATGGCTAAACATGCGCGTCTGCACGGGGGTTTGCATTGTCGGAGTACTGGGATCGGTTCTGGAAGGAGCGCCGCTCGCGGCGGCGGTTCCTCGGCGCGGCGACGGGCGTTGCCGCGGGGGCTGCCGGGCTGGCACTGGTCGGCTGCGGCGACGATGACGACAAGGGCGCGAGCCCGACAGCGGCCGGCGCCACAGCGACGGCTGCACCGCAGGCCACGCCCACGCCGAGCGACCCGTACGCCTCGGCGAAGCGCGGGGGCATCCAGAATTTGCAGGCGACGGGCGACCCGCCGTCGATCGACCCGTACGGGAACGCGTCGTTCCTGACGAAGGGCGTTGCCGCGTACGTCTACAGCCGGCTGTTCAAGTACAACGCCGGCCTGGGCGTGAAGCAGGCCGACCTGCGGCCCACCGGCGATGCCGCGGTGAGCGCGGAGGCGAGCCCCGACGGGCTGACCTGGACGATCAAGCTGCGGCCGGACATGAAGTTCCACAACGTGGCGCCGGTGAACGGCCGGGCGATCGGGACAGACGATATCAAGTACTCGTGGGGCCGGATGACGGCGGAGACCTCGGCGAACCGCTCGCAGGTCGCGTTCGTCGACCGGCTGGAGTACCCGGACGCCTCGACGGTGGTGTTCAAGCTGAAGGAGCCGAATGCCGCCTTCCTCGACGTGCTGGCCGACGCCAACCTTTTCTGGATCATGCCCAAGGAGGCGGACGGCGGCTTCGACCCGGCCAAGACGATGATCGGCTCCGGGCCGTGGATTCTCGAGTCGTATACGCCGGCGGTCGGGTTCAAATTCAAGAAGAACCCCGAGTGGTACATGAAGGGGTTCCCGCTGACGGACGGGGTTTCGCTGCAGATCATCCCCGAGTACGCGAACCGGCTGGCGCAGTTCCAGGCGGGCAACTCGGATGCGGCGGGCCTGAACGCGGAAGACCTGATCAACGTGAAGAACGCCCTGCCGAAGGCGCAGCTCTACGGCGAAGTGAGCCAGCTGCTGTCGTTCTTCTACATGGATTCGAAGCCGGACTCGCCGTGGAACAAGGACCCGCGCGTCCGCCTGGCGATTTCGATGTGCACCGACCGGGCGGCCCTGCTCGACCTCGCCTACAACGTCAAGAAGCTGAAGGAGGCCGGCCTCGACGTCTCCGAGCGGTGGAACAACCTCATCCCCGCCGGCCTCGTCCGCTTCTGGCTCGACCCGCTCTCCGCGCAGCAGGGTGAGACCTCGAAGTACTTCAAGTACGACCCGGCCGAGGCGAAGAAGCTCCTCGCTGCCGCCGGCTACCCGGACGGCTTCAGCACCGTCTACCAGTACACCGCCAACCGCTACGGGTCGGCGTTCAATACGGTGGCTGAGGCGAACATCCAGTACCTGAACGCCATCGGCATCAAGACCACGACCGACGTCCAGGACTACTCGTCGAAGTACATCACCCAGACGTTCGCGGGGAACTTCACGGGCATCGCCTTCGGCTACGAAACGCCCTTCCCGGAGGCCGGCAGCTACCCGATCCGGTTCTTCACCGACAACCCGCTCAACCACTCGAAGGTGAAGGACCCGGAGCTCGAGGACCTCGCCCGCAAGCAGCAGCGGGAGCTCGACCCGGCCAAGCGCAAGGAGCTTTTCTTCGAGATCCAGCGCAAGAACGCGGCCAAGATGTGGTACATCCCCCAGAACCAGGGCGCCGGCACCGCCTGGACGGGCTACCGGGAGTGGGTGAAGAACGTGGAGATTCAAACGGTGCCGGGTTCGTACGGCGGCGCCACCGAGGTGCTGCCCTTCCGTTGGCTCGATAAGGCCTGACCTTCAGACCTTATTGAGAACCCCCCTGCTGGGGCCCCCGTTCCGCTATCGAGGGAGCGGAGCGGGGGCCTCGCACATTTCCTACGACGGAGAGGGGCAGGGCGGACGCATCGCGGCTGCCGCGGCGGAAGACGGGGAAGCCCCCGGCGACCCGCCGGAGCGGTGGGCGGCGGAGGCGGGGAGACACCCGGTGTTCGCGATCGTTGACGGGTGAGCGCCCGGCGGCAGCAGCAAACGGGGGAGCGCGGTGTGCGCTCCCCCGCCGTGGTCGGCCCCGGGATGGAGGTCAGGGTGCCTCGAAGTAGAGGTCGTTCTTCAGGAAGATGTTCGGGTCGGCGCGGAGCCACTTGATGCCGGCGCCCTCGGGGACCTGGAAGTAGATCCAGCCCTGCTTCTTGCCGCCGGGGGTGAGGTCGCTGTAGATGGGGTCGAGGTCGGGCAGGTCGACCACGGGTCCGATGACGTCCTGCTCGTGCTCGTTGTCGTTCGTATCGCGGAGCTTCCAGTCGAAGGAGCCTACCTCCTTCGTGCCGATGTTTTCGTGGATGACTTCGATGCCGATCCAGCGCATGCCGGCCTTCGGCCTGGAGAACTGGTTGGTTGAGACGACCGGGTCCTTGATCTGCACGATGGTGACGCGCGACCGCTTCTCAGGGTTGCCGTCGGGGGCGATTTCGCCGGAGGAGCCGGGCGCGAGGGGCACCCGGACGTCGCCCTTGCTGGTGCCGGCGGCCGGTGTACCGGAGGAGGCGGAGGTGCCGCCCGTGTCGCTGCTGTCGGAGCCGCCGCCGGCCGCCGCCGCGATGATGACGATCACGATGAGGATGCCGAGGAGCGCGCCGCAGCCGATGCCGACCTTCTTGAAGAAGCTGCCGCCGGACTTTTCGGCCGGGAGCTGGACCTGGCCGGAGATGATGGCCTGGCGGCGGGCGGCGTACTCTTCATCGGTGATGCGGCCGCGCGCCTTGAGCTGGTCGAGTTCCTGGAGCAGTTTCTCGGTGGGTGACTTGGCCATTCGCGATACCCCGCTGTGAGATGGCGGGGATTGTCGGACGGCCGGGCGTCACCTCCTGACGCGCTGTCGCGCCGATTTCGCGAACGGCCCGGGGTCTACTGCGGTGCCACGGCGAAGGGGACAGCGGCAACGACCCAGTAGCGCGTGCCCGGCTGGAGGGCGGCGAGGGTGTTGAGCCCGGGATGGAGGTGCGGGCTCCAGCGGAGCCAGCGGCCGGCCGCCGGGTCGTAGGCGTAGACGCCGCGGACGGCGCTCCCCGCAGGCCCAAACACGGCGGCGACGGACGCCGGCTGACCCTGCCAGGTGAAGGATGCGACGCCGGCGCCGAAGGCCAGGGCCGAGGGCGCTCCCGGCTGCGCGGGCGCCGGGGGCGGAGGCGGCGGGGGCGTCGGCGGCGGGGGCGTCGGGGTGGGCGCTGCTGCCGCGCTGCCCGGCGTACCGTAGCCGAAGGCCAGGACCCAGTAGACGCCGTAGGTGCTGCCCGGAGCCGTGTGGCGAGCGACGCCGACCAGGGTGAACGCGCCGTCGAGCATGATGGCGTTGTGGCCGGGGGAGCTCTTCCAGGCCTGGAGGACGGCCGCTGGAGCGGCGAGCGGCACGCCGGCGGCGAGGTTTTCGCCGCCGGGACGGGCGACGCCGCAATCGGGCATCCGCTGCCAGGGCGAGCGGCCGAGCGAGTCGGTGTGGTCGAAGCCGGAGCGGCCGGCGAGGTCGATGGCCATCCAGGTCGCGGCGCGCACGAGCGCGGCGTCGGCGGCAACCGGCTGAAGCCCCTGGCTCGCCCGGTAATCGTTCAGGAGCTGAATGAACGCCTGCTCGTCGGCGTCGAGCGAGGTGTCGGGGACGTCGCAGTTCGCGACGGCGCGCGACGCGTGCGGGGGGCTCGCGAGCAGGAGCGCCGCAGCGAGGGCAAGGGCAGCGAGCGGGGCACGGCAGCGAACGGGCATGGAGAACCTCCGGCCTGTGTCGTTCAGTACATCGGTCGGCGAGGGCAGGATGGGTCAGGGGGTTACCGAGAGATGCAGTTGGGCGAGGTCCGGCGCTGTGGGCGGTTTCGCCGGGTGTGTACTCCTCCGCAGGGGCGCCACCGGACCTACCGTAGCGGCAGCGGAGGGGAAGAAACGACCGGGATTTCCCCGATTCTGCGTAAACCGTCGGCAAATTTCGCGGGGGCTGGCGGTCCGAGCGCGCATGCCACCCGGGATAGAGATAAGCAGCTATACTTGGCGCAATCCGGGGCCGTCCGTGGCCCCTTGAGCGAGGAGCCTCACATGGCAGGTCTCATCATCCTCGGCGTTGCAGCCGTCATCGTGCTCGTGCTGCTGTTCGGTTCGCTGTTCACGGTGGAGCAGCAGACGGCGGCGATTGTGGAGCGGTTCGGGAAGTTCCGGCGGGTCGCCGGGCCGGGGCTCAACGTGAAAATCCCGCTCATCGAGCGGGTCGCGGGCCGGGTGAACCTGCGGGTGCAGCAGCTGGATGTGGCGGTCGAGACGAAAACGCTGGACAACGTGTTCGTCCACACGGTGGTGGCGGTGCAGTACCGGGTGATCCCGGACCGGGTCTACGACGCGTTCTACCGGCTCGACCAGCCGACCGTGCAGATCACGGCGTACGTGTTCGATACGGTCCGGGCGCGGGTGCCGAAGATGGAGCTGGACGCCGTCTTCGAACGGAAGGACGAGATTGCGATGGCGGTGAAGAACGAGCTCTCGGGCGAGATGAGCGACTTCGGCTTCCAGATCGTGCAGGCGCTGGTGACCGACATCGACCCGGACAAGAAGGTGAAGGAGTCGATGAACGAGATCAACGCGGCGAAGCGGATGCGGGAGGCGGCGCTGGAGCGGGGCGAGGCCGACAAGATCCTGAAGGTGAAGGCGGCCGAGGCGGAAGCGGAGAGCAAGGCGCTCCAGGGGCAGGGCATCGCGAACCAGCGGCGGGCGATCATCGACGGGCTGCGGGACTCGGTCGACCAGTTCCAGCAGAGCATCGCCGGGGTCACGCCGGAGGCGATCATGCAGCTGGTGCTGATGACGCAGCATTACGACACGGTGAAGGAGATCGGGGCGGCCTCGCGGGCGAACACGATCTTCGTGCCGTATTCGCCGGCGGGCATGTCGGACTTCTACGCGCAGATCCGGGATGCGCTCATCTCGGCGAACGCGGCAACGACACAGGCGGACGTGGACCAGGCGGACCGGGCGGGGCAGCCGTAGCGCGGGCGCCGGTCAGGCGGGGAGGGCGGTGTCTTCGCTGCGCCAGAGGTAGAGGCAGGCGACGGTGGCGTGCGGGCGCCAGGGCTCGCCGATGCTGCGGACCTGCTCCGGCTTCGGCATGGCCGGGAGGCCGTAGCGGCGCATGATGGCGCGGTTGATGCCGAGGTCGTTGACGGGGAGCACATCGGGCCGCTGGAGCTGGAAGATGAGGAACATCTCGGCGGTCCAGCGGCCGATGCCGCGGACGCGGACGAGGTGGGCGACGACCTCCTCGTCGGGCCAGTGCTCGAGGCCGCGCTCATCGAGGTCGCCCGCGACGAAGTGGGCGGCGAGGCTGTGGAGGGACGCGATCTTCTGGCGGGAGAGGCCGGCGGCACGGAGCGTTTCCGGGGGCGTGGCGAGGACAGCGGCGGGCTCCGGGAAGGCGCCATCGGGGCCGTAGAGCGCGCGGAAGCGCTCGAAGATGGTGCCGGCGGCGCGGCCGGAGAGCTGCTGGTAGACGATGCTGCGGCAGAGCGCTTCGAAGTGGCCCGGCCGGGGCGGGCGGAGTTCGAGCGGGCCGACGGCGCGGACGAGGCCGGCCATGACGGGGTCGGCAGCGGCGAGGTGGGCGGCCGCGGCGGCGAGGTCGATGGGCACGGAGGACATGGTACGGCATGCAGCGGCCTGACCGGCCGGGCCCGGCGAAGGTGATCGGTTCGCGGACGGCAGGGAGAATGGGGCGCATGGAACGGTTCTCCCTTTCGGGCAAGACAGCGCTGGTCACGGGCGGCTCGCGCGGCATCGGCTACGGGATTGCGAAGGCGTTCATCGAGGCGGGGGCGCGGGTGATCATCGCGGCGCGGAGCGAAGGGCCGCTGCAGGAGGCGGCGGCATCGCTTGGGGCGAACTGCATCGGGCTCCGGTGCGACGTGGGGGAACCGGCGGAGGTGGCGGCGCTGGTGGAGCGGGCGTGGCAGCTCGGGCCGCTGGATATCCTCGTGAACAACGCGGGCATCAGCCCCTACTACAAGCGCGCGGAGCAGGTGACGCCGGAGGAGTTCGACGCCGTGGTGCGGGTGAACCTGCGGGGCGCCTATTTCGCGAGCGTGGAGGCGGCGCAGCGGATGTTCGCCGCCGGCCGGGGCGGGAGCATCATCAACGTGACCTCGGTGGCGGGGATCGTGCCGCTCGAGCGGCAGGGCGTGTACGCAGCGACGAAGGCGGGGCTGCACCAGCTCACGAAGGTGATGGCGCTCGAATGGGCGGACCGGGGCGTGCGGGTGAACGCGATCGCGCCGGGCTGGGTGGAGACGGACCTCGTGGATGAGCTGTTCGCGAGCCGCCACGGGGAGCGGCTGCGGGCCGACATCCCGATGGGGCGGCTGGCCACGCCCGACGACGTGGCGGGGGCGGCGGTCTGGCTGGCAAGCGACGCGGCGAGCTACGTGACCGGCAGCATCGTCGTCATCGACGGCGGGCGGCAGCTGCGGTGAGCGCCGACCCGCTGGACCGCGAGCTGCTGGCGCTGGCGGAGGCGGCGGCGCGGGAGGCGGGCGCGCTCATCGCGCGGTACGCGGCCGAGGGATTCGCGGTCGGGACCAAGACGACCGTGACGGACATGGTGACGGAGGCGGACCGGGCGGCCGAACGGCTGATCGCGGAGCGGCTGCTGGGCGCGCGGCCCGGCGACGGCTTCGTCGGAGAGGAGGGCGGGCGCGAGGCAGGCAGCTCGGGCGTGCGGTGGGTGGTTGACCCGCTCGACGGGACGACGAACTTCATCTACGGGATCCCGGCCTATGCCGTCTCCATTGCGGCGGAGCGGGACGGGGCAGTTGTGGCAGGGGTCGTGCACGACGTGGCCCACGGGCTGACCTATGCGGCCGTCCGGGGCGGCGGCGCGACCTGCAACGGGCAGCCGATCCGGGTCCGGGAGCAGGCGCGGCTGGCGACGGCGCTGGTGGGGACCGGCTTCGCCTACGACCCGGCCCGGCGGGCGGAGCAGGCGGCGGTGCTGGCGCGGGTGCTGCCGGCGGTCCGGGACATCCGGCGGATGGGGTCGGCGGCGCTCGACCTTGCGCACGTGGCGTGCGGGATGCTGGACGGCTATTACGAATACCGGCTGAACCCGTGGGATATCGCGGCGGGCGGACTGATCGTCGAGGAGGCCGGGGGGCTGGTCGGGGGGTTCGGGGGGCGGAGCTTCGCGGAGGGATACGTGGTGGCGGCCGGGCCGACGGTATTCGCGGAGCTCAGCGCGCTGGTGGAGGCGGCCTACCGGGCGGCCGTCCCAGGGGCGTAAATCCGGTCCCCCGGGGCGCCTCGAACGCGTGCAGATTCATCTCAGGGAACCGGCTCCACGACCCGGATGCGGTGATTCAAATAGTCTGAGACGTAGAGGCGGGAGCCGTAAAGCGCCAGCCCGACGGGCAAGTCGAACCGCGCCCGGTCGGCCGGCCCCTCGACGTAGCCGCGCTCGCCGGTCCCCGCAACCACCCGCACCGCGCCGCCAGGCGTCAGCGCCACGACCCGGTAGTTGTCGGTATCAGCAACATAGACGGTCCCGTCTTCGGCGACCGCGACGCTGGCAGGATGCTTCAGCCCCCGGATGGGAAGCGTCGTCACCTCCCCGTCCCGCGTCACCCGGCGGATGGCGCTGTTGGCCTGGTCGGCCACGTAGAGCGCGCCGTCCGGCCCAAGCACGATGTCCGCGAGCGGCGAGAACCGGGCTTCCGCCCCCTTGCCGTCCCGGAGCCCGATCTCGCCGCTCCCCGCCAGCGTCCGCACGACGCCTTCGGGGCTGATGACCCGGATCCGCGTGTTATCGGTATCGGCGACATAGATCGTCCCGTCCTCGGCCACGGCAACCCCTTTCGGCAGGGAGAAGCGGGCCTCGCCGGCCGGCCCGTCGGCGAAACCGCCGTCCTGGCCCATCCCCGTCGGACCCGACCCCGCCACCGTCTCCACCCGCCCGTCCGGCGTCACCCGCCGGATCGTGTGGTTCACCGAGTCCGCAACGTAGATGCTCCCGTCCGGCCCGACCGCAATGCCGTTCGGCCCGTTGAACTGCGCCTCCCGCGCCGGCCCGTCGCGCAGCCCGGGCCCGTTGCCCCCCGCAACCGTGGTGATGTTCCCCTGCGGGTCGATCTTCTTGATCGCATGGTTTTTGTGGTCGGCCACGTAGAGGTTCCCGTCCCGGTCAACCGCAAGCCCCGTCGGCAGATTGAGCGGGGCCGCCCACCCCGGCTGGACCGGCTCCCGGACGCCGGGCGGCCCTTCCCCGGCGAGCGTCCACACCACCGGCGCCACCGGCGCTGCCTCCTGCGGGCGCTCCTCGCCCCGCTGGGCCAGCGGCCCGCTCGTGGTCAGGACCACAGCGCCGGCGCCCGCCGCCACCCCGACGCCCGCAACGGCGAGGAGGACTTTGGCAAGCAGGGACCCGCTCCACATGGCACCTACCTCCGCCTCCCGGGGAGCTTGTGCCGGGAACCTCGCCCGGCCGCGCGCCCGCCGGGCGGACGCTCTCCGGAGAGGGTTCTGCCGGGATGGTAGGGTGCGGCCGGGCGGCTGGCAATGACAGCCGTTGACCGGGGCTTTTCCTCCGCGTCATGCCGGCAGCACCAGGAAGGGCGCCCGAAAGCTGGGCGCCCTTCCTCATGATTGGTGCCGGGGGTGCGGCGTCCGGCCGCGGCCCGGGTCAGACCTCGCGGAACTCGCCTTCGACGGTGCCCTCCTCGGCGGGACCGGAGCCGGACGGGCCGGACGAGGCGCTGCCGGCGCCGGCGGCGCCGTAGACGGCTTCGCCGATCTTCTGGAGGGAGGCGGAGAGGGCGTCCATGGCGGAGCGCATGCGGGCGACGTCATTGGACTCCATGGCTTCGCGGACGGCCTTCACCTTCTCCTCGACCTCCGTCTTCAGGTGGGACGGGATCTTGTCGGCGTTGTCGCGGAGGGTCTTTTCGGCCTGGTAGGCCATGGTGTCGGCGGTGTTCTTCACCTCGATGGCTTCGCGCTTGCGCCGGTCTTCTTCGGCGTAGAGCTCAGCCTCGCGCTGCATCCGCTCGATCTCCTCCTTGGTGAGACCGGAGGAGGGCTGGATGGTGATCTTCTGCTCGCGGCCGGTGCCCTTATCGCGGGCGGAGACGGAGACGATGCCGTTGGCGTCGATATCGAAGGTGACTTCGATCTGGGGCACGCCGCGGGGCGCGGGCAGGATGCCATCGAGGATGAAGCGGCCGAGCGATTTGTTGTCGGCGGCCATGGGCCGTTCGCCCTGGAGGACGTGGATTTCGACGCTCGGCTGGTTGTCGGCCGCAGTGGAGAAGATCTGGCTCTTGGAGGTCGGGATGGTGGTGTTGCGCGGGATGATCGGGGTCATCACGCCGCCGAGGGTTTCGATGCCGAGGGTGAGCGGGGTGACGTCGAGGAGGAGGACGTCCTTCACTTCGCCCTTGAGGACACCGGCCTGGACGGCGGCGCCGACGGCGACGACCTCATCGGGGTTGACGCCCTTGTGGGGCTCTTTGCCGAAGAAGTCGGCGACGAGCTTCTGGATGGCGGGCATGCGGGTCTGGCCGCCGACGAGGACGACTTCGTCGATATCGGATGCCTTCTTGCCGGCGTCGGCGAGGGCCTTTTTGACCGGCTCGAGGGTGCTCTGGAGCAGGTCGTGGACGAGCTGCTCGAGCTTCGAGCGGGTGAGGGTGATGTTGAGGTGCTTCGGCCCGCTGGCGTCGGCGGTGATGAAGGGGAGGTTGATCTCCGTCTGCTGGGCGGAGGAGAGTTCGATCTTCGCCTTCTCGGCCTCGGCCTTGAGGCGCTGGAGGGCCTGGCGGTCCTGGCGGAGGTCGATGCCCTCCTGCTTCTTAAACTCGTCGATCAGCCAGTCAATGATGCGCTGGTCGAAGTCGTCGCCGCCGAGGTGGGTATCGCCGTTGGTGGAGAGGACCTGGAAGGTGCCGTCGCCGATCTCGAGGATGGAGATATCGAAGGTGCCGCCGCCGAGGTCGTAGACGGCGATCAGCTCGTCCTTCTTTTTATCGAGGCCGTAGGCGAGCGAGGCGGCGGTGGGCTCGTTGATGATGCGCAGGACTTCGAGGCCGGCGATCTTCCCGGCGTCCTTGGTGGCCTGGCGCTGCGCATCGTTGAAGTAGGCCGGGACGGTGATGACGGCCTCGGTGACCGGTTCGCCGAGGTAGGCTTCGGCATCGGCCTTCAGCTTCTGGAGGATCATGGCGCTGATCTCGGGCGGGCTGTAGGTGCGGCCGCCGAGGACGACCTGGCAGTCGCCGTTGGGGGCTGCGGTCACCTTGTAGGGGACGAGCTTGATATCGCGCTGGACTTCGGGGTCGTTGAACTTGCGCCCCATGAAGCGCTTGATGGAGAAGATGGTGTTCTCCGGGTTGGTGATGGCCTGGCGCTTGGCAACCTGGCCGACGAGCCGTTCGCCGGTCTTGGTGATGGCGACGACGGAGGGGGTGGTGCGGGCGCCTTCCGCGTTGGGGATAACGACGGGCTCGCCGCCTTCCATGACGGCCATGCAGCTGTTGGTGGTGCCGAGGTCGATGCCGAGAACTTTACCCATAGTGTGTGCTCCTGGTTTGGGGTGGTATCAGGTGCCGGACTGGCCGGCTTCGGGAGTGGTGCCGTCGCCAACGATGACCATGGCGGGGCGGAGGACTTTGCCGCCGAGGTTGTAGCCCTTCTGGACGACGTGGAGGACGCGGCCTTCGGGGCCGGCCTGGCGGGCGATGGCTTCGTGGCAGGCCGGGTCGAACTGGGCGCCTTCGGCGGGGATTTCGCTGACGCCCATGGACTCGAGGAGCCGCCAGAACTTCTGGTGGATGTTGATGATGCCCTGGACCCAGTTGAGGCCTGCGAGGTGCGAGTCGACGGAGGCGACGGCACGGTCGAGGTCATCGAACACGGGAAGCAGGTTGATGACGAGGGCAGCGTTGGCGAGCCGGTGGGACTCGCTCCGCTCCTGTTCGACGCGGCGCTTGTAGTTGGCGAAGTCGGCGGCGGTGCGCTGCCAGTTGCGGTAGTAGGACTCGGCCTTTTCGCGCTCGGCCTCGAGCTGGCTGACCGGGTCGCCGGCTGCGCCTGCGGCCGGGTCTGCGGGGCGTTCGGCGCCGCCGTCGCCGGCGAGGGCCCCGGGGTCGGCGGTGCGCTCATCGGGGTTGCTGGTGGTTTCGACGGTGCGGTCGTCACCGGGTTCGCTCATGGTGCCTCCTGGTCGGCGGGGTCATTCGCCCCCGCCATAGAATTCGCGGATCAGTTCGGTGAGGATGTCGCTCACGTAGCGGACGTGGGCGACGGCATCGCTGTAGTGCATGCGGGTGGGGCCGAGCAGGCCGACGATGCCGGCGGCGCCGCCCGGGGGCCCGTAGCGGGCGAGGACGAAGGACATCTCCTGGTAGGGGCCCTCGCGGTTTTCATCGCCGATGACGATGGCGACGCTGGCGTCATCGACCGCTTCGGCGGGGATGGCGTCGCGGAGGCGGCGCTCATCGACGGCCTCGAGGGCATCGAGGAGGCGGTCAGCCTTTTCGAATTCGGGCTGGCGGAGGAGTTCGCGGACGCCTTCGACGACGGGCTCCTCGACGCGGGCGGCCTGCTCGCGGAGGAGGAGGTCGGTGAGGGCGGCGATGACGGCGGATTCGACGGCGCCGAGCGGCTCGGCGGTCTCCGTGCGCGGGAGCTCGGCGACGGTCCTGCCGCCGAGTTCGGCGTTGAGCCGGAGCGCCAGGCGGGAGAGGTACTCCTGCGAGGCGGCGACCGGGAAATCGAGGATGCGCTGGTGGACGCCGCCGTCGGAGGTGACGACGACGAGGAGTGCGCGGGTTTCGGTCAGCTCGACGAGCTGGAGCTGCTTGAGGCGGACCTCGGCGACGCGGGGCTGGGTGACGAGCGCCATGTTGTGCAGGCTGTTGGCGAGGACGGAGGCGGCGAGGCCGACCCACTCCTCGAGGTCACGCGAGGCCTGGTGGAACTGGTGGAGGATGGTGAACTGCTCCTGGGGGGTGAGGGAGCGTTCGGGCATGAGGGCGGAGACGTAGTAGCGGTAGCCGCGGTGGGAGGGGATGCGGCCCGCGGAGGTGTGGGGGTGGGTGATCATGCCCTCGTCTTCGAGCGCGGCCATCTCGTTGCGGACGGTGGCGGGGGAGAGGGGCAGGCGGTGGCGCTCGACGAGGGCCTGCGAACCGACAGGCTGCGCCGAGCCGACGAAGTCGTCGACGATGAGTGCGAGGATGCGGGCCCGGCGCTCTGACAATGGCATTATCAACCCCTCGCTGCCATGTTAGCACTCTTTCCATCCGAGTGCTAACCGTCGTGGGGATAGTGTACCACGGGCCGAAACGCGGGTGGAGCGGCCGGGCAGACCGGGGCCGGGGGCCCGAACGGGGGATTATCGGCGGCGGTGGCGGGTCTTCTCGTCGAAGCGCTGCCAGCCCTCGTCGAGGGCCTCGCGGGCGGCCTGGCGGCCGGCTTCGAGCATGTCGCGGGCGGTATCGCCGATGCCGAGGACGATGGCGCGGGCCCAGGCGACGATGGGGTGTTCCTCGCGCTCCGGGGGCTCGGGGGCGAGCGGCTCGGGCTCGGGGGTGCGGCCGGCGGGCTCGTCGGGCGTCATCTCTTTTTTCCGTGGCGGCGGCCGCGGATGCGGTCGGGCAGGCCGGTTATGGCGGAGAGGCCGGCGCGGACGCCTTTCGCGACGGCGTAGACGCGGATGATGGGGCTGGCGACCGTTTCGCCGGCGAACTCGGTGGTGCCGCGGATGTTGTCGAGCGACTGGCGGAGGGAATCGAGCGCCGGGGCGGCGTTTTCGCGCACGACCTTGCGGACGACGAAGACCAGCGCGATGAGCGCGGCCATGAAGATGACGGCGAGGATGCCGGCCAGCACCCAGAAGAGGCCGAGGAGGACGATGACGATGTCGCGCCACTCGCTCCAGGAGTCGGGGGCGGCCCAGGCGTCGGGGACGGCGCGGTCGGGGATGATGTCGGCGCCGAAGTAGCCGTCGGCGATGGCGCCGACGACGAGGTAGACGAGGAAGAGGAGGATGGCCGCAGAGACAACGGTGGCGATGAAACGCATGCGGGGCACCTCCAAGCGTTGGGGCGATGATAGGTGCGTTCCGCCGGGTGAGCAAAGCGCTTCCGTTTGCGTATTCGCTGCGTGACAATTCGGGAAATTCACGGCGGCTTCTGTGGAACAGCCGCTCCCTATCAGGGGAATCCCGAATGCCGCACGGGTGCAGGGGCGCGCAGAATGGGCGCGAAAGGCAGCGCGTCGTTGCGCACGTGGGGGACTGGTGTACCGGGAGCGCGCATCAACCGCCATGCCAGGGCCGGGGAGGCCGGGCGGACGACCGGAGGACGTGCCCATGGCGGCAACCATCCTGGTAGTCGATGACGATGATCCGGTGCGGGTGATGCTTGCCCGGCTGCTCCGGACGCACGGCTTTACGGTGCTGCAGGCGGCGCACGCGGCGGAGGCGCGCGCGATCCTCGAGCGGGAGCAGGTCGACCTGGTGGTCTCGGACATCGTGATGCCCGGGGAATCGGGGATTGAGCTGCGGCGGGCGGTCCTGGAGCAGCGGCCGGAGCTGCCGTTCATCCTGATCAGCGGCTACAGCGCCGAGGGGCCGGCCGAGTTCGCGGCGCGGGCACCCCGGACGATCTTTGTGCAGAAGCCGTTTGCGGCGGACCAGTTCCTGCGGCTGGTGGAGGCGACGCTGGGGACGGGGCATCAGCGCTCCGGCGGCTGACGGGACCGATCGGCCCGGGGAATATGCCCGAACGGATATCGCGGCGATACCCGGCGGATCGGCATGCTCCATGGGAGACCACATGGAGGTACGAGCGATGACAGGCCTGGTCCGCTGGAATCCGTTCGAGGAGTTCGGGAGCCTGGTGCCGCGGGAGTGGCTCGCGCGGTTCGGGTTCCCGGCAGAGACGGCCTGGAGCCCGCGCTGCGACGTGACGGAGCGGGATGATGCGATCGTGGTGCACGCCGAGCTCCCGGGCGTCGATGCGAAGGACATGGAGGTGACGGTCGAGAACGGCGTGCTGACGCTGCGCGGCGAGAAGCGCTCGGAGCGGAAGGAAGAGGAGAAGGGCCGGACGTACAGCGAGCGGTTCTTCGGCTCGTTCGAGCGGCGGCTGGCGATCCCGGAGAGCGTGGACGCCGACCGGATCGAGGCGAAGCTGAAGGACGGGGTGCTGGAGGTGACGCTGCCGAAGCGGGCGCCGGAGCCGAAGGAGCCCGGGCGGAAGATCGAAATCAAGGCCGGCTGAGCCGGCGGGGGCGCGCCGGGGCGCGGGAGGCCCCGGGGAGGGCGCGGGCGATGGTCGCGTTGACGGAGCAGAGCAGGGAGAGCGGGTGGTTCGTTGAGCTGGCGACGGGGCGGGTGGTGCGCCGCCCGCTCCCGGGGGCGCATACTGGGAGCGCGGGGCTCCCGTCCCGCGCAGAAGAGGAGGCACCGATCATGGCCGAGAACGACCTCGACCCGCGCGAAGACCTGAAGGGTGCGAAGGAGTTCATCCAGCACCTGCACCCGCTGAAGGCGATCAAGGAGGCGCTGATGGAGGGCGCCGAGCTGCTCGACCCGGCCGAAGCGGACCCACGGGCCATCGTGCCCGAGCCGGATACCGTCTCGGAGGTGGCCGAGGGCGGCCCTGGCGGGAAGCCGCCGAAGCCGCGGGAGGCGCACCCGATGCCGGACGCGAAGGAGCTGGAGAAGGAGCACCGGGGGTATTGAGGGGGACCGCAGCATTTTCACGCTGAACCCGCAATTGACCCCTTGACAACCGCTCCGCCCGATGTAGTTTTTTAATTGAGATTGCGATAGGCGCCCGGTGCCGAAGAGGCCCGGTCCCCGCCGACTCGCAGAGACTCGAAAGGAGGGACGGATATGCGGAACAAGCTGCACGCCCTCTACGGAGTCTTCATCGTGCAGAGGCCCGGCCTGCAGTAGGCAGGCCGAACGCCAGCCGCCGCGGGCCCGTATCCACGGTGTTGCCCCAGGTGCCCGGGAGCAGATGAAGTCCAGTGCGATGCTGGCGCCCCGGTTCGCTCCGTGAAGGAGCGGCAACGGATACGGAAGTCCCGGTGAACGGCGGCAACCTCCAGCCGGTGCAGCGCCCGGCGGCCGGCTGAGGAGGCGAACGGATACCGGACAGGCCCCGCATCTGCGGGGCCTGTTAGCGTTTCTGCCCGGGCAGGCGCATTCGGCGGAGACGCAGTAGGCTTGGTCGCCATGCGACGGGTGGCCTTCCTGGCGGCGGTGCTGGCGCTGGCGGCAGCGGCGGTATTGCCCGGGGCGCGGGCGTACGAGGTGCAGACCGTCGAGGTCTCGGAGGGCGGATTCAACCCGACGGTGTGCCAGATGAACCGGGAGTACCTGCGGTTCAAGAACGTGGGGAGCACCCCGCGGCGGGTGGTCTGGCGGCCGCCGACCCCGGGCGGGGAGCCGCTCTTCGACAGCGGCTGGCTGGCGCCGGGCGAGGTTTCGAACGCGGTGTACATGGGCTTCCCCGGGACGTTTTGGTTCGAGGACTTTGAGAACGCGGGCAATTTCGTCATCGTGAAGACGCCGGTGTACTCGGCGACCTGGCCGGTGGAGTGCTCGCCGGACCCGGCGAAGCGGCCGCCGGCGCCGCCGTGCACCGGTGCGGCGCACTGCCTGCGGGTCCCGGGCGTGGCGATGGACTGACCCGGGAGCGAATGCCGGGGGGCCTTGACCGGGCGGTGACACGATCGCAGGGGCTGCGGTACGCTCGGGGAGCCCCGTGGCGGGGTGCGGGGGACCGTGGAGGTTCGATGAGCGAACACCGCTTCCGGCCGCTGATCGCGGCCATTGCGCTCGCCATGGCGCTCGCGGGCGGGCTGAGCGTGGCCTTCTTCGGCGCGGCGACGGAATCGGCGTCGGCGTACGACCGGTACACCATCGAGGTGAGCCGCGAGGGGTTCAACCCGACCACCTGCCGAATCAACCGGGGCGACGAGATCCAGTTCCTGAACGTGGACGCGGTGCCGCTGCGGGTCTACAAGCCCGGACACGGCGGGCTGCCGGCCGACCCGGATTTCGTGCTCCAGCCCGGCGAACGGTCAACGGTGTTCAGCTACACGGCGGGCACAACGGACCGGTACTACACCGACAGCGGGCAGTCGGTGGAGGTGCTGACGCCGCCGCGTTCGAACACCTGGCAGACGTCGTGCGCGAAGGAGGCCCCGACGCCGACGCCGACCCCGACCCCGACCCCGACGCCGCCGGGCGGCGGTGCGCCGCCGAAGCCGGCGCGCTGCTGGGGGAACGGGTGCGCAGTGATGCCGAACCTGGCATCCGATGGGGAGTAGCGGCAGCGGGCGGCTGCGGCGCACCGGGAACGAAGCGGCCCGGGAGCTGCGGTGCTCCCGGGCCGGACCGTTACTGGCGGAGGCGATGCGCGGCCGGTGAGGGACGGCTAACGCCCCTGCGAACCCCTCAGTACCCTGAGCCGGCGGTGGGGGAAGTCATCCCACCCGATGCCGTGGGAGAGCCCATGCCGGACGAGGAGTCGTGCGCGTTGTGGTTCATGTCGGGGCCTGAACCGGCGGCCTTCTTCACGGGCGCGGTGATCTTGATTTCGCCGGCCTTCTCGAACTTCAGGGTGAGTTCGACTTTCTCGCCTTCCTTCGGCTGCTGCTTCAGGTCCATGAGCATGATGTGGTAGCCGCCGGGCTTCAGTTCGACCGCGCCGCTGGCGGGGACGGGGAAGCCGCCCGGCTTCTCCTGCATCTTGCTGCTGCTGCCTTCGGTAATGGCCTCGTGGAGCTGGGCCATGCCCGCGATGGGAGAGGAGACGCTCACGAGGGTATCGGCGGCGCCCTTGCTCTTGATGGTCATGTAGGCAGCGGTGACGTTGTTCGTGGTGGTGCGGACCCAGGGGTCGACGATGGTGAGGTCGCCGAGCTTGAACTCCTGGTGGTCGTGGCCGTCGTCGGCCTGCTGTTTGCCGGTGTCGTCGTCATCGCCGCCGCAGGCGACAGCGGCGAGCGCCGCAAGGAGGGCGACGATGGCCATGAGTGCGAAGAGAACGCGGGTGCGTGGGGACGTCATTCTTTGCGGAATCCTTTCTTCACGAGGAGCGGGAGGTCGTTGAGCCATTCCTTCTGCCCCATGCCGGAGGGGTAGACGGTGTAGGCGTAGTTGTCTTTGGTGAAGGCCATGACGTAGGCGGCGTGGTTGACGGCGTAGTTGCCGCCGCCAAGGTCGGTGCGGGTGGCGGGCTGAAGGCCAAGGGCGACCTGGAACTGGTCCATGAGGTCGCGGGTGCCGGTCAGCCCGATGAAGTCGGGGTCGAAGGTATCGAGGTACTGCTTGAGCCGCTCGGGCGTATCCCGCTCCGGATCTGCCGTCGCGAAGACGACCTTGATCTGCTTGCGGATGTCGGGGTCGAGCTTTTTGAGCGCCTCGCTGATTTCGTAGAGGTGCGTGGGGCAGATATCGGGGCAGTGGGTGTAGCCCACGTAGAGCAGCGTGACGTACCCTTCGGTCTCCTTGCGGAGGTCGAAGGGCTTTCCGTTCTCATCCATGAGGACGGCGTCGGGCTTTTCGATGGGCGGCGTGACGATCGCCCCCATGTACTGCGCGCCGCCGGGCGAGGTGTCGTCGCCGTCATCGCCGGAGCAGGCGACGGCTGCGGGGACGAGCGCAACGGCGGCGAGAGCGAGGGCGAGCGTGTGCCAGGAGAAGCGGGGCATGGGGTGCTCCCTTTGGGATATCGTGCACCTTCGAGTGTAGATCGGCATCCCGGATGCGGCTGCGGCCGAACGGCCGTGCCGGGCGGGCTACCGGCCGCCGTTCAGTGCGCGTGCGCCGGCCCCTTAACGCCAGCTTTCTCGTAGAGCCAGCCCCAGGCGGCATCGGAGAACTCGTGCTGGGCGTCGTGGGCCTTTTTCGCGGCGGCGCCGGCCTTCGCGAGGTCGGGGCTGTCGCCTTCGAGGGCGGCGGCCAGTTCGCCGAGAATGCCGGCGAGCGCGTCGGCCTTCGGCTTCAGCTCGGCGGGCCAGGCGGTGGTCTTGACGACGGCCTGGCCTTTCAGGGCCGTCGCGCGGGCCGTTGCGGGGACGGTGCGGTCCTTGTTGATGGCGTCATCGATGGCGTGGTAACCGGCGCCATCGAGGAAGGTGACGGCGGCGAGCACGGCGGCGGTATCGCCGGCGTGTGCGTCGTCACTGTCGTCGCCGCCGCAGGCAGCGGCGAGCGGGAGGATGAGGAGCGCGGCAAGGCCCGGGAGGAGCAGCCGCGCGGCTGAGGTTCGAAGCATGCAGGTTCCCTCGCGAATCTGGGGCGCGGAGGGCGCGCCGGGTTTCAGGCGATGGCGGGCGCGAGGGCAGTGCGGCGGGGCGGGCCGGGCTCCGGGGCCGGGGTGTGCTGGAGGGCGAGCCGCGTGATCGGGGCCCGGACCGGCAGGAGCGGCCCGCCGGGCAGGGCAAGGGCGACCGCCGCGGCGAGGAGGCTGACGGCGAGTGCGAACGACCCGGGGCCGCTCGAGCATTCGGCGGCGTCGGCGTGGCAGTGCTGGTGGTGGTCGCCGGCGGCGGTTTCGCCGCTGGCGAAGGGCAGCACCAGCACGTCGGCGGTGCCGGGAATGGGGAGGGCGATGGCCGGCCAGTGGCCGAAGTAGGTGAGGGTCGGCAGCAGCGCGACGAGCAGCACGGCTGCGAGGTGCGGATGGGCGCTGGCCTTCCCCTGCGGGTTGTGCACGATGCCAGAATGGCAAATGCCGGGACAGCGTGCCAGCCTGTGGCGGCGGGTTCCCCGCAGGGCGTGCGGTGTCGTAGACTCCCGGTCACCCTGTCATAGGGAGTTCAACGGAGGGGCACCCGATGAAGAATCTGCAGGACCGCGTCGCCGTGGTGACCGGGGCGTCGCGGGGGATCGGCACCTACATTGCGAAGGAGCTGGCGAAGGAGGGCTGCCACGTGGTGCTGGCGGCGCGGACGGCGCCGGCGCTGGAGGGGCTGGCGGAGGAGATCCGGGCAATGGGCCGGCGGGCGCTGGCGGTGGCCTGCGATGTGGCGGACGGCGACAGCCGGCGGTCGCTGGTCTCGGCGGCGACGGCGGAGTTCGGGCGGATCGACATCCTGGTGAACAATGCCGGCATCGAGGTGACCGCTCACTTCGAGGACCAGGACGACGAGGAGCTGGACCGGATCATCCGGGTGAACCTGATTGCGCCGATGCAGCTGACGCGGCTGGTGCTGCCGGGGATGCTGGAGCGGAAGCGGGGGCACATCGTGAACATCGCCTCGCTGGCGGGGAAGGTGCCGGTGCCGTACTCGTCGCCGTATGCGGCATCGAAGGCGGGGCTGATTGCGTTCACGGAGGGGCTGCGGGCCGAGCTGCAGGGCACCGGGGTTTCGGCGAGCGCAATCTGCCCGGGGTTCGTGGCTGACGCCGGGATGTACGCTGACTGGGAGCGGCAGACCGGGACGAAGGCCTCGTTCCTCGCAGGCACGGTGAAGCCGGAGCGGGTTGCGCGCGATGTGGTGAAGGCGATCCGGAAGAACCGGCCGGAGATGCTGCAGTTCTGGGTGCCGGCGCGGCCGACGGCGGTGCTGGCGGAGCTGGCGCCGGGGACGTTCGAGAAGATTTACCCGATTTTCGGGGTGAAGAAGACGTACCAGAAGATTGCCGACCGGCGCCGGGAGGAGAAGCGGAAGGCGCAGCAGGGCGCAGCGGCCGGCTGAGGCGCGCAGACGTCAGCCGGCCTGGCGGGCGACGGCTTCGGCCGCGGCCCGCGCCGCCTCGGGGTCGCCGAGGTAGCGGGAGCTCACCGGCCGGAAATGCTCGTCGAGTTCGTAGACGAGCGGGATGCCGGTGGGGATGTTGAGTTCGGCGATCGCGTCGTCGCTGATGCCGTCGAGGTGCTTGACGAGGGCGCGGAGGCTGTTGCCATGGGCGCCGACGAGGACGCAGCGGCCGGCGCGGAGGTCGGGCACGATGGCGTCGTACCAGTAGGGGAGCATGCGCGCGACGACGTCCTTGAGGCACTCGGTCGCGGGGAGGAGGTCGGGCGGGAGGGCGGCGTAGCGGCGGTCGAAGCGGGGGTGGCGCTCATCGTCGGGGTCGAGCGGGGGCGGGGGGACATCGTAGCTGCGGCGCCAGGCGAAGACCTGCTCGGGGCCGTACCGCTCGCTGGTCTCCTTCTTGTTGAGGCCCTGGAGTGCGCCGTAGTGGCGCTCGTTCAGGCGCCAGTGGCGGCGGACAGGGATCCAGTGCTGGTCCATGACATCGAGCGCGATGTTGACGGTCTGGATGGCGCGGCGGAGGAGGGATGTATGGGCGACATCGAAGGAGAGGCCTGCGTCGCGCATCAGTTCGCCGGCGCGGACAGCCTCGGCGCGGCCGGTTTCGGAGAGGGCGACATCGTGCCAGCCGGTGAAGCGGTTCTCGAGGTTCCAGGTGGATTCGCCGTGGCGGAGGAGGACGAGGGTGTACATGGCGCGTTCAGCCCGGGCTAGAAGATGGGGTTGACGATGATGGCCTGTTCGCGGGCGGGGCCCACGGAGATCAGGTCGACGGGGCACTCGAGGAGGTCTTCGACCCGGCGGATGAAGGCCTGGGCCTGGGGCGGCAGGTCATCGAAGGAGCGGACGTGGGTGGTGGGCGTCTGCCAGCCGGGGAGCTCTTCGTAGACGGGGCGGACCCGTTCGAGCTCGGATTCGCGGGCGGGGAAGGTGTCGATGATGCGGCCGTCGAGTTCGTAGGCGGTGCAGATTTTGATGGAGGGGAGGGAATCGAGGACGTCGAGGCGGGTGAGGGCAACGGCGGAGAGGCCGTTGAAGCGGACGCTGTAGCGGGCGGCGACGGCATCGAGCCAGCCGATGCGGCGCGGGCGGCCGGTGGTGGTGCCGTATTCGCCGCGGCCGAACTCTTTGCCGTGGTCGCGGAGCTGGTCGGCGATGCTGTCGAACAGCTCGGTGGGGAAGGGGCCGTTGCCGACGCGGGTGCAGTAGCTCTTGAAGACGCCGACGACGCGGCTGATGTCGGTGGGGCCGATGCCGACGCCGAGGGCGGCGCCGGAGCTGGAGCTGGAGGGGACGGAGGAGGTGACGTAGGGGTAGGTGCCGTGGTCGAGGTCGAGGAGGGAGCCCTGGGCGCCTTCGAGGAGGACGTATTCGCCGCGGCGGTGGGCTTCGAGGACGATCTCCTGGACATCGCCGACGTAGGGGCGGAGTCGCTGCCCGTACTCGATGTACCGTTCGAGGCAGTCACGGAAATCGAGCGGCTCGGCGCCGTAGACGCCGGTGATGACGCGGTTCTGGTAGGCGAGGGCGGCCTCGATGCGGGGGACGAGGTCGTCGCGGCGGAGGAGGTCGCAGATGCGGATGCCGCGGCGGGCGACCTTATCGGCGAAGCAGGGGCCGACGCCCTTGCCGGTGGTGCCGATGGCGTGGGCGCCGCGGGCCTGCTCATCGAGCTGGTCGAGGAGGCGGTGCCACGGCATGATGACGTGGGCGCGGTCGGAGACGACGAGGCGGGAGGTATCGATGTTCTTCTGCTCGAGGCCTTCGATTTCGCCGAGGAGGACCTCAGGGTCGACGGCGACGCCGTTGCCGATGACGCAGGTTTTTTCGGGGTAGAAGATACCGGCCGGGACGAGGTGGAGTTTGAACTCGCCGAGTTCGTTGACGATGGTATGGCCGGCATTATTGCCCGCAGAGTAGCGGGCGACGACACGGGCTTTGCGGGCGAGCAGGTCGACGATGCGGCCCTTGCCTTCGTCGCCCCACTGGCCGCCGACGACGACGACGATGGGCATCAGACAGACTCCGGGCCCCCGTTTTCCGGAGGCCCGTTGGAGAATTGTACCGGGGAATGGCCGGCGGGGCGAGTGCGGATAGGTCAGCGGGCGCCGCGGAGGCGCGGGTCGAGGACGTCGCGGAGGGCATCGCCGAACATGTTGAAGGCGTAGACGGTGAGGAAGATGACGAGGCCCGGGAAGAGGGCGAGGTGGGGGTACTGGGTCAGGCGTTCGCGAGCTTCGTTGAGCATGCGTCCCCAGGAGGCGGTGGGCGGCTGGACGCCGTAGCCGAGGAAGGCGAGGGAGGATTCGACGAGGACCGCGCCGCCGACCTGGATGGAGGCGCCGACGATCAGCACCGGGAACACGTTGGGTGCGACGTGGCGGAAGATGATGCGGAAGTCGGAGGCGCCGATGACGCGGGCAGCCTCAACGTACTGGTTCTGCTTGGCGGCGATGGCGGCGCCGCGGATGACGCGTGACTGGCTGAGCGCGACGAGCATGCCGACGGCGAGGACGATGCGGAGGTTGACGGGAATCTGCTGGATGGAGGTGACGAAGAGGATGATGAAGATGAGGCCGGGGAGGGCGATGCCGATATCGACGAGCCGCTGGAGGAGGATATCGAATTTGCCGCCGAAGTAGCCGGAGACGACGCCCAGGACGAGGGCCACGGAGGAGGAGATGGCGACGACGCCGAAGCCGATGAGGATGGAGTTGCGGGCGCCGTAGACGATGCGGGTGTAGAGGTCGCGGCCCTGCTGGTCGGTGCCGAACCAGTGGCTGGCGGAGGGGCCCTGGAAGCGGTCGGGGAGGTAGCCGATGTTCGGGTCCTTGCCGAAGGTGAAGGCCTGGGGAAAGGCGGCCATGAGGATGAGGAGGATGACGATGGCAGCGCCGAAGGTGCCGAGGGGCTTGGTGCGGATGAAGCGGACGACGGCCCGGCGGATGCGGGCTCCGCGGGTGATTTCGGCGCGGATGGCGTACGTTTCGAGGACGTGGGCGTCGGTGGCCATGGCTACGAGTACCGGATCCTTGGGTCGATGACGGAGTAGAGGACGTCCACGGTCAGGTTGGCGAAGACGACGACGAGGGCGACGACGATATTGACGGCCTGGATGACCGGGTAGTCCTTCTGGTCGATGGAGGAGACGTAGTAGCGGCCCATGCCGGGGATGGAGTAGACCGTTTCGATGATGACGGTGCCGCCGACGAGCACGGGCAGCTGGAGACCGACCACCGTCACGACGGGGATGAGGGCGTTGCGCATGGCGTGGCGAATGATGATGACGCGTTCGCGGAGGCCCTTGGCCCAGGCGGTGCGGATGTAGTCCTGGCGGAGGACTTCGAGCATGGAGGAGCGGGTGAAGCGCATCACGGAGCCGCTCAGGCCGCCGCCCAGGATGAGGGCGGGCATGAACATCAGCTTGAGGTTGCCGACCGGGTCTTCGGAGAAGGGGATGTACTTCGCGGGGGGAACGCCCCACTGGAAGTAGCGGGCGGCGAGGGAGATGAGGAGGATGGCGATCCAGAAGTTGGGCGCGGCGAGGAGGCCGATGGCGAAGCTGCGGCCGAGGTAGTCGGCCCAGGTGTCCTGGCGGATGGCGGAGATGACGCCGACCGGGATGGCGATGAGGAGGGAGAAGCAGATGGCCATGGCGCCGAGCTGGAAGGTGACCGGCAGGCGGTTGCGGAGCTCGGACGTGACCTCGCGGTTGGAGATGAGGGAGCTGCCGAGGTCGAACCGGACGATATCGCCGAGCCAGCGGATGTACTGGGCGACGATGTTGCCCTGGAGGCCAAACTCCTTGCGGATCGCCTCTTTGGTGGCCTGGTCGCCGGCGCCGAATTCGCCGAGGACGAGGTCGACGACATCGCCAGGGACGGCCCGGACGATGACGAAGACGACGAACGTGACGCCGATGAGGGTGGGGACCATCAGGAGGAGGCGGCGGAGGATGTAGCGTTGCATGCGGCGCGAACCCGGCGAGCGTTGGGCGGGGTGGGCCGGCGGGAGCCGGCCCACCCCGGGTGGCGTAGTGTAGGCGAATTCCGTTCTGTTGTGTTGAAGGCGCCTCCGGCTTAGGCCTTATCGAGCCAGATGAAGGGGACCTCTTCGGTGCCGGCGGAGTAGGCGCCGGGGACGGTCTGGATATCGATGTTCTTGACCCATTCGCGGTAGCCGGTCCAGCCGGTGCCGGCGCCCTGGTTCTGGGGGATGTACCACATCTTGGCCGCGTTCTTGCGCTGGATCTCGAAGAAAAGCTCCTTGCGCTTGGCCGGGTCGAGCTCCCGCTGCTGCTTCTTGGCGAGGTCCTCGAGCTCCGGGTCCTTCACCTTCGAGTGGTTGATCGGGTTGTCGGTGAAGAACCGGATCGGGTAGCTGCCGGCCTCCGGGAAGGGCGTCTCATACCCGAAGGCGATGCCTGTGAAGTTCCCCGTGAATGTCTGGGTGATGTACTTCGACGAGTAGTCCTGGACGTCGGTCGTCGTCTTGATGCCGATGGCGTTCAGGTACTGGATGTTGGCTTCGGCCACGGCGTTGAAGGCAGAGCCGTAGCGGTTGGCGGTGTACTGGTAGACGGTGCTGAAGCCGTCCGGGTAGCCGGCGGCAGCGAGGAGCTTCTTCGCCTCGGCCGGGTCGTACTTGAAGTACTTCGAGGTTTCGCCCTGTTCTGGGGAGAGCGGGTCGAGCCAGAAGCGGACGAGGCCGGCGGGGATGAGGTTGTTCCACCGCTCGGAGACGGCGAGGCCGGCGGCCTTCAGCTTCTTCACGTTGTAGGCGAGGTCGAGCAGGGCAGCCCGGTCGGTCGCCATGGAGATGGCGAGGCGGACGCGCGGGTCCTTGTTCCACGGCGAGTCGGGGTTGGGGTCCATAAAGAAGAAGGAGAGGAGCTGGGAGACTTCGCCGTAGAGCTGGACGTTGGGGAGGGCACTCTTGACGTTGACGAGGTCTTCGGCGTTGAGGCCCTCGACGTCGGTGTTGCCGGCCTGGAACTGGGCGAGGCGGTTGGCGTACTCGGGGATGATCGAGATTTCGACCCGGTCCATGAGGGGGAAGCCGCTCATGTACCACTCGGGGTTCTTCTTGAGCTTGAAGCCGACGGAGGGGGTGTAGGACTCGAGCATCCAGGGGCCGGAGCCGATGGAGGTCTTGGAGGGGTCGAAGCCTCCCTCGGCCTCCTTCGGCATGATCCAGAGGAGGTTGGCGTCGGCGAGGACGTCGAGGAAGGCGGCGTTCGGCTCTTTGAGCTTGAAGACGACCGTCTGCTTATCGGGGTACTGGACGCTGTCGACGAAGGCGAGCTGGCTGCGGTTGGTGTTGGTTTCGGCGGTCGCACGGCCCCAGGAGTACTTGACATCGTCGGTGTCGACGGTGCGGCCGTTGACCGGGGCGACGTTATGGAACTTGACGTTGGGCTTGAGCTTAACGGTCCAGGTCAGGCCATCGGGGCTTGCCTCTGCGCTCTGGGCGATGTCGGGCACGGGGCGCAGGTCGGCCTGGCGGACGCCGGGGCCGGCGTTGTACTTGAAGAGGCGGCTGTAGATGTAGGCCGCGTAGCCCTTGGTGAGGAAGGAGAGGTTGCCGTAGGGGTCGATGCTGGGCGGGTCGCCGGTGAATGTGATGCGGTAGGTGCCGCCGCGCTTCGCGTTGGCGAAGGGGTCGGCCGGGGTTGGCGTTGCCTGGGCGCCGGGCGTCGGGGTGGCGAGGCCGGAGAGGCCGCCGCCGTCATCGTCGTCATCGCCGCAGCCGACGAGTGCCAGACCGGCCGCGCCGGCGGTGAGGGCGGTGGCCCCGCCGAGGAAGCGGCGCCGGGTGCGGCGCTCCTTCCAGTAGCGGTCCCAGTAGGATGCAGACATTGAGAATCCCCCTGCGAAAGGTTGGTACGTGGACGGTACGTCCGGCGCGGCGGATAGGATGCGCCTATCTCCCCGATACGTACCCATAAGGTCACGCGATATGTACGTGCGGCGGGACTGGAGTGTCAATGGATGACCGGGCCGATTCGCTCGAAACCGAATCGGATTCGCCAGATTGTCATTGAGGCGTTCGGAAAGGTTGACCGGCCAGTCGAACCGGCCGGTGACTGACGGGGAGCCGGCCCGGGATGCTCCCTTCACTGCCGGGCGGAGCTGCCGACACTCATTGCGTGATGGGTAAGGATGCTGCTGCGCTGCTCTCCCGTATCGACGACCTCCCGCCGCTGCCTGCAGTCGCTGCCCGGGTCATGGGCATGGCCGAGGACGAGCGCACCAGTGCGATGGACCTGGCGCAGGTGCTGGCGACCGACCAGGCGCTGACGGCAAAGCTGATCCGCATTTCGAACTCGGCGTTCTACGGGTTCGCCCGGCGGATTTCGACCGTCCGGGAGGCAGTAGTCATCCTCGGGTTCAAGCAGGTGCGCCAGGTTGCGCTCGGCGCGAGCCTGATGAACACCTTCCGGCGGATGCCGAACGAAACGTTCGACCTCGACCTGTTCTGGGGGCACAGCGTGGCGGTCGCGGTCGCAGCCGAGGCGCTGGCGAAGAGGACGTTCACGGTGAAGCCGGAGGACGCGTTTACGGCCGGCATCCTGCACGATATCGGCCGCCTCGTGATCCGGCAGGTGCTGCCGGCGGAGTTCGAGCTGGCGGTGCAGATCGCGAAGCGGGGCGAGGCGCCGCTCCACGTGGCGGAGCTGATGACGACCGGCTACGCCCACGATGAGGTCGGGCGGGCGCTGGGCGAGCTGTGGAAGTTCCCGGGGCACCTGGTCGAGGCGGTGGAGTGCCATCACAACGAGACGCTGACGCCGGAGAACGACGGGCTGGCGGGCGTGGTGGCGCAAGCGAACCGGCTGGTGCTGCACTACGGGCTGTTCTGCGGGTACGACCTGGAGGGCGGCGAGGCGCCGCCGGTGCCGCCGGACCTCGCGGCGGTGGAGGACGCCTGCGGCGGGATCGAGCGGGTGCTCAACCGGGCGTTCTCGTTCATCGAGGCGGCCTCGGGGACGCCCGACACCTGGTACGCGCGGGCGAGCTGACACGCGGCTGCGGGAGGGCGCTAGGATGCGCCCATGGAGTATCCCGGGCCGGCGGGAGCGCGGAATCCGTGGCTGCCGTGGTTCGTCGCGAGCGTGGCCGCGTTCGGCCTGAGCCTGGGCGCGCTCGCCTTCGTGCTGGTCGAAGCGGTGACCGATGGGAGCGGGGGCACGGCGACGGCGCAGCCGCAGCCCGCACCGACGCCCGAACCGCCGCTCCGCTACCGGGGCGCACTCCCGGCCGCGGCGGCGGGGCTGGGGCTGGCGCCGGCGGGCCCGGGGGAGCCGGCCGACCTGGCGTTCGAACCGGCCGCACCGGGCGAGGGCGTGCCGGTGCGGCTGTTCATCCCGGCAGCGGCGCCCGGCGCAGGGGTCGATGCGCTGACAGGGGAGCAGCTGGCTGCGGCGCTCCGGGGCGAGGCCGCGAGCTGGGCGGCCTTCGGCGGGTTCGACCGGCCGATCGAGCCGGCGTTCGCGGGGACGCCGGCCGAGGCGCAGGGGATCCTCGCCGGGCTCGAAGCGGGGCCGTTCGACCTGTCGCGCTTCCGGTTCTTCGCGACGGCGGAGGAGCTGCGGGCAGCGCTGGCGTTCGATTCGGGCATGCTGGCGATCGTCCCGTTCGAGGGGCTGCGGCCGCCGATGGTGGCGCTGGCCATCGATGGGATGGACCCGGCGCGCGGTTACGGCGAACCGGCCCGCTGGCCGCTTGCGGAGCGGGTGGCCGTCCGCGCGCTGACGCCGGCCGGCCAGTCTGCGCGGGCGCGGGCGGAGGCGGCGATCGCCGTGCAGCTGCCGCCGATCACGAGGGTGGTGGCGACGGGGGACATCCTGATGTCGCGCTGCACCCTGGCGGCAATCCGGGCCACGGGGGACTGGACGAGCCCGCTCCGTTCGCCGGTGGGCGACTTCCTCGCAGCGGCCGATATCGCGGCGGGTTCGCTCGACGGGTCAATCCAGGATTTCGCGGAGCCGTACGGCTGCATCCCGACGACGAACCTGACCTCGCCGCCGGAGGTGATTGCGGCGCTCACGCACGCCGGGTTCGACGTGCTGACGGTGGCGACGAACCACGTGTTCGACTGCGCCGACGGCGGCTGCGGGTCGCGTGCGATGCTGCGGACCATCGAGCTGCTGCGGGCGGCGGGCATCGCGACGGTGGGGGGCGGGGCGAACCTTGCGGAGGCGCTGGAACCGGCCATCATCGAGCGGAACGGCGTGCGGTTCGGATTCCTCGGGTTCGACGATATTGCGGCCGAGGATATCGGCGCGACAGAGACGGAGCCCGGGACGGCGCCGCTCGATGATTCGTACGCGGACGAGCGGAGCACACCGCCGCGGGAGCCGGCGTTCTACAAGCCTGCGGAGATGCTCTCGCTCAGCCGGTTCGAGGGGGCGATCCGCGACCTGAAGGCAAGGGCGGATGTCGTCATTGTGCTGGTGCAGTCCGGGTACGAAGACACCCATGAGGCGAGCCCGCGGAGCATCAAAGCAGCGCGGGCGGCGGCGGATGCGGGGGCCGACCTGTTCGTGGGGAACCAGGCCCACTGGGTACAGGGGGTGGAGATGCGGGGGGACACGTTCATCGCCTACGCGCTGGGGAACTTCATCTTCGACCAGCGGTGGACGCCGGAGCACACGCAGGGGTATCTGCTGGAGGCGACCTTCCACGGGGCGAAGCTGGCGACGATCCGCATGCTGCCGTACGTGATCGAGGGGCAGTACCGGCCGATGTTCGCGGAGGGCGGGACGCGGCTGAAGGTGGTCGCGGATGTGCTCGGGAAGTAAGGGAGAGGGAGAGCCTCCCGGCCTCCGTACCTCCCCGAGGGAGCAGGGAGCGGGGAACGGGGAGCAGGGTTTTCCCGACTGTTCTTGACGGGGGTTTGTGCCGTTCGCTACGGATAAGGGGAGAGTGCAGCAGGGAGGGAGGCAGATGCCGGACCCGGAACTGTTGACGCAGGAGATTGCAGGGCTCCGCGAGACGATCCGCGCGCACGACGGGGCGAACGTGGCGACGAGCGCCTTCGTGCGGAAGGTCGACCAGCTGATCAGCGACTTCTACGACGATATCGATGAGCTGACGGCGCTGCGGCTGGGGGACATCCTCGACCTGTTCCTGATCAAGGCACTGTACGTGAACCGGCGGAGCCGGGATGCGGAAACGCTGACCTACCTCGGGCGGCTGCTTGAGCGGTACCTGCAGGCGTCGGAGCTCTCGCTGGGGCCGGGGCGCGGCTTCCTGCCGTACCTGACGGACCTGATGGAGGAGACGGCGCACCCGAGCGGGGCGTACCAGAACGCGTTCGAGGCGTACCGGAAGTACGGAGACAATGCGCTGTTCATCTCGGGGGTGTTCCCGGCCAGCCTCGGGCGGAAGCGGGGCGGCGGGCCGCTTGGCGGGGCGCCGCACGTGGACCGGCAGTATTTCATCACGCTCGGGCGGCGGTACTACGAAATGGCGGCGCGCCACGACATGGCGGAGTGGGTGCGGCTGCGGGCGACGCTCGAGCGGCTGAGCCGGTTCTTCGAGATCTACGTGGAGGCGCTGAACGAGATCTCGGACCGGTACGTGATGGGCATCGACATGCAGCTGATTGCGGACAAGATGCTGGACGCGTTCAACCGGTACCGGGAGACGCGGGACGAGCGGCACCTCGAACTGGCGCGGAAGTATGCTGCGCTGCTGCGGCTGGACGCGCGGAACTGGCCCGCGCTGGCGAAGCTGGAGGCGCAGGCCGTGGAGGGCCCAGCCTACTACTAGTGCTGGTGGCTGCGGGCCGGGCTGCCGGCGGTGCGGCCCGGTGCCCGGGGACAGGTGAACGCCGGCGCCCGGACGGGAACACAGGAGGCCGCCCGTTGCGGGCGGCCTCCTGAGCTTCGGCCGGAATGGCTGGCTAGGCCGGGCGGCCCTGCCAGGTCGGGTCCTTCTGGTCGAACCAGGATTCGGTGACGGCCTGGTGGCTGGTGACGAAGGGGACGATTTCGCCGGTCTTGAAGTAGTTCCAGCGCATGATGCGGGAGACGCCGACGAGGGTGTAGGGGATGCCCGCGCCGTAGTTCTTGATGAGCTCGCGGACGATCTCCTTGTTCATCTCCTGCCGCTTGGCGATGTCGAACTCGAGCATGAGGGCGTCGGTGAGCTGGTCGACCTTGTCGATTTTGACGCCGAACTGCTTGAACTGCGGCTGCTTGGAGTTGTACTGGAGGTAGTTGAGGAGGGAGGGCTCGGGGTCGGTGATCTCGGTGATCCAGCCGAACCAGATGTTGTTCTTCCCGTTGCCGTACTCCTGCTTGACGATTTTGGTCGTGATGGTGGAGTAGGGCTCGATCTTGGCGGTGAACTTATTGCCGAGCACCTTCTGGAGCTGGTTGGTGATGAGGGCGGCGCCGCCGGAGTAGAGGCCCTCCCAGATGTCGGGGATGTCGACGATGATTTCGCCGAGTGCCGGGCCGCCGCCGGCTTCCCACATCTTCTTGGCCTCGGCCTCTTCCTTGGCGCGGTCCTCCAGGTAGCCGGGGAAGGTGATGAGCTCCTTCTCCGGGATGGTGAACGCGGCCTGGGTGGGCGGGACGTTGCCGGAGAGGACGGCGTTGCCCTGGAGGAGCGACTGGATGAGGGCGCGGCGGTCGAAGGCGCGGAAGATGGCGCCGATGAGGTTGGGGTTGTTCCACGGAGCCGCGCCGCCGTAGTAGGTGCCGGCCTGGGGGTTCGCCGAGAACTGCTTGAACTCGGTGATCTTGCCCTGGTACCGCTTCAGGAGGTCGTCGGCGACGGCGTTCTGGGTCGGGGTGAAGGAGTCGAGCTGCTTCTGTTCGAAGGCGGCGAGCTGGGCCGACTGGTCGGTGAAGAGGTTGAGGTACTTCACGCCGTCCCAGTTGACCTGCTTGTAGAACTTCTCGTTGCGGACGAGTTCGAGCTCGCCTTCAGCCTTGAAGGACTTCAGGACCATGCCGCCGGTGCCGATGACGAGCTCGGGCTTCAGGTTGGCGTAGTCTTTTTCGAAGGCGTCGATCGCCTCGGGGGCCTGGACCTTGGCGTAGGCGCCGGCGAGGGTGTTCAGGAAGAACGGGCTGGGCTGCTTGAGGGTGACTTTGACGGTCTTCTCGTCGACAACTTCGACCTTGTCGACATTCTGGAAGGCGGACTTGCGGTAGAAGTTCGGGTCGTCGGTGCCGTCGCGGAGTTTGCCGGCGACGTTGCGCTGGATGAATTTGGCGATGTCGTCTGCCTTTGCAAGGCGGCCGTTGACGGGCGGCTTGTCGTGCCAGTAGACGTTGGGGCGGAGGGTGAAGACGATGGTCTGCTTGTCCGGCTGCTCCCACTTCTCGGCGAGCGCGCCGCCGATGACGCCCTTTGTGTAGCTGTCCCACTGGACAACGCCGAGGTTCGTCCAGCCGAAGAGGGTGGAGACCGGCGTGAAGCGGGAGCGGTCGATATCGAAGGTGTCCCAGGTGTTGCCGGCGGAGGTGAAGCGGACAACGCCGCCCTTCTGCTTTGCGGCTTCGGTGGGCGATGCAGCAGCGGTCGGCGAGCCTGCCGGCGGCTTCGTGGCGGTCGCCTGGCCGCCGCCGGTGTCATCGTCGTCGTCGCCGCAGCCGACGAGGCCGAGGGCGGCGACGCCGACGCCGGTGACGCCCGCGGTGCCGAGGAGCCGGCGGCGGGTGATGCCCTTGCGGGCGAGCTTACGGGTCCAGTAGTTGTCGGAATCAGGCACGGTGAGCATTCCCCCTCGTTCGTTCGGCAGGGTCTATAGCTGCCATAGATCCTGCCGCCGCGGAGTATACGCATCATCGGCCGTTTGTCGATGCATCCGCTTCGGGGGTGCCTAACTATTCCGTTTCGATTGGCGGGAGCCAGCGGGCGAGGAAGGCGTTGGCGGCGCGCTGGATGTCGCGCACCTGCGCCTGCGGGGAGCCGGGCGGGTAGGGAGCGAGGTCGTCGTCGGCGGCCGAGCGGAAGAGGACGCCGGCGGCCTGGAGGCCGGCGAAGATGGCGGCCGCAGCGGCGCGGAGGAGGCGGTCTGCCTCCGGCCAGGCGGGCGCGGCGGCGATGCGGGCGAGGGGGTCGGCGAGGCCGCCCCCGCGGATGGCGGGGGAGTGGCCGCGGGCGAGGCCCCAGTGGAGGTGCGGGCCGGTGCTCAGCCCGGTGGAGCCGCAGAGGCCGAGGCCGTCGCCGGGGCGGACCGGCTGGCCGGGCAGGACATCGACGCGGGCGAGGTGGGCGTAGAGGGTTCGCCAGCCGCCCGGGTGGGCGAGTTCGACGGCCCGGCCGAAGACCGGGTCATCGGCGCGGACGTCGATGACGACGCCGGGTGCGGGCGCGCGGACGGGCGTGCCCTGCGGCGCGCCGATATCGACGCCGGTGTGGCCGCCGGCGTGCTGGGGGATGGAGGCGGACCCGAATGCCGCGGTAATGGTGCCGGAGATTGGAAGTCCGATATAGTGGCTGCCGTCGAGGAGGGCTGGTCCGAATTCGATGCTGTCCATGCCGGCAGCGTGGACCGGGCGGCAGCCGAGCTCCGAGGGGCGCGCGTCACCCGGGTTGTGGATATCGGGGATTCCCTGATGGGCCGTGGCCCGGCTGCAGCCGACACTTACGGGAAGGGGGACAGGGACACCGAAGGATGGCTCCCGGCCAGAGCCTGACACCTGAAGACCGGGCGGTGCTGCACGAGCTCGCGCTCGCGGCTGCTGCCGCGGGGCCGCTCTCGCAGCGGTTCGGGACGTTCGCCGCGGCTCTGTGCGGGGCGGCAGGCGCGGACCTCCTCACCCTGTTCGTGGCCGAGGGCGACGGAGGGAGCGCCCGGGTGGCGGGTTCGTGGCCGGTTGAGCATCCGCCGGCGCTGGTGGGGCGGGTCCTGTCGGCGGAATCGGTCGGGCTCGAGCTCGGCGCGGCGCTGGCGAACGGGGAGGTGTTCCGGGCGGGGGCAGAGGAACACCCCGCGGCTGCAGTGCTGGAGGAGCTGGGCTACCGCGCGGGCTGGGTCTGCACGCTCGTTGACCGGGGCGAACCGGTCGGGCTGGTCGTGGCGGCGTTCCGGGCCGGCGAGCCGGATGCCCGGGCGCGGGCGCTGCTCCGGGCCGGGGCAGACCTGCTCGCAGCCGCCGCGGCGCGGGAGCGGGAGATTCGCCGGGCGATGACCGCTGCCGCCCGGGCGCGGGCTGCGGCGGAGCTGGCCGCGGGCCTGAGCCGGGGAGACACCTTCGAGACGCTGTTCGCGGCGCTGGCCGGGCTCCTGCCGGAGGCGCTGCCGGTCGACTACCTCGGGCTGGTGCTGCGCGGGCCGGGCGGCTTCGCGCTGGTGGGCGAGACGCCGGCGGGCGTGCACCGGGGGCTGCCGCCGACGGCCGAGGGGAATGCGTTCATCGAGCAGCTGGCGGCGCAGGGCGACGTCCTGCAGTTCCGGCCGGAGGCAGGCGCGAGCCCGGACGACGGGCTGGCGCTGGCGGGGTACGGCCGGGCCGCGGTAGGCGTCATCCGGGAAGATGGCGCGACGGCGGGGCTGCTCATCGTGGCGCGGCGCTCGCCGCGGCGGTTCGACGACGAGGAGCTGGCTTTCATCGGGCTGTTGCGCTCGCTGCTCTCGCAGGCGCTGACCGGCCAGCTCCGGCAGCGGCAGGCGCTGGCGGCGGCCTCGCGGGCGCGGGTGCTGAACGAGCTGGCGGTGCACCTCTCGGTTGGGACGCCGCTCGATGCAGTATTCCGGGAGCTGACGCAGCTCCTGCCGGAAGCGCTCGCGTACGACTGGGTCGCGCTTGCCGCAGTGGACCCCGCAGGGGCGGCGCTGGAGGTCGTCGGCGTTGAGCCCGAGGGAATGCTGCGGACGGGGATGACGTTCCCGCTGGGGACCGCACCGTCGGCGACGCTGCCCTTCGGACCGGACGGCATCTACGAGTATGACCCGGCGGAGGCCGTGACCGCGTTCGGGAAGGCTGTCGGCCGGGCCGGGTACCGGCGGGGGCTGATCGCGCGGCTGTTCGACGAGGGCCGGCTGGTGGGCTCGCTCAACCTCGCGCGGCGGGAGGCGGCGCCGTTCAGCGGCGAGGAGCGCGAATTCGTTGGGGCGCTGGCGCGGCTGCTCGCCGTGGCGGTCGGCAACCGGCGGCGGCTGTTCGAGGCGACCCGGCTGGCGGAACGGACGCGGATCCTGAACGAGCTGGCCCTCCTGCTGCACCGGGGCGAGGGGCCGGAGGCGTTCTTTGCGGCGCTGGCGGCGCGGCTGCAGGCGGTGCTCGACTTCGACGGGATGGGACTTTGGGTGACCAGCGGCGCCGACCACTTCCGTGCGGTTGACAGCATCCGACGGCGGACGGTGCGGCCCGGAGACATCGCCAGCCGCGCGTCGTTCGGTTCGCTGTTCGAGCGGCTGGTCGAACGGACGGTCCTGGAGGCGCCGATCGCGGAGTTCGAGGGGCCGGTTGCCGAGCGAAGCCGGGCAGCGGGAGCGAAGCGAATAGCAGCCGTGGCGCTCCGCCACGAAGGGCGCGACGAAGGACTGCTGCTGATCTCGCGGACGAGCGAACGGCCGTACGACGCGGAGGAGCTGGCGCACCTGGAGACCGTGGGCGCGCTGCTCGGGCAGGCGCTGGCGAACCACCGGAAGGTCCGGGAGCAGCTGAGCGCTGCGGTCCGCAGGCAGGCGCTCTCCGAGATTACGGCGCTGCTCGAGGGCGGGGGCGACGTGCGGGAGCACTTCGACGCCCTGGCGCAGACGCTGCTCCAGGCAGTGGGGTTCGACCTGCTGTCGATCACGTACCGCGACCCGGCGACGGGCGAGTACCGGCCGATCCGGTCGCACCGGCTGGACATCGATGACGACCCGGCTTTCCGGGAGGAGAGCATCCCCGAGACGGCCGGCGCGGGGGGCGTCATCCAGTACCGGACGGAGCGGAATCCGCGGCGGGTGCCGCAGGCGCTCCACCGGGCGGGCTACCGGCGTGCCGCGACGGCAGTGCTGACCTCGGCGGAGGGGCTGGAGGGGCTGCTGACGATCGGGCGGCGGGAGGACGAACGGTTTACGGAGGAGGAGCTGGAGTTCATCCGCCTGGTGGCGGCGCTGCTGGGGCAGGCGGTGGCGAACCGGCGCGGGGCCGAAGCGCGGCGGCGCGAGGAGGAGGAGCAGCGGATTGTCGCGGCCGCAGCGGCCGCCGTGGCGCGGGAGCGGGACCCCCGGAAGCTGGCCGCGGCGCTGGTCGAGGCCGTCGCGGGGTTCATCCCGGAGCCGGAGGTGCGCATCGCCTTCCTGCGGGACGGCGAGCTGGCGGTTTTGCGTGAGCACGATGAGGTGCTGCGGGTGCCGGTCGGGCCGAACGTCGCGCGGGCCATCGCGGAGGGCGTGCCGGCGGTCTTCGGGCCCGGGGCACCGGCGGTATCGGAGATTGCGCGGCGGGAGATGGCGGAATCGGGCATCGTCTCGCGGATTGCCGCGCCGGCTCGCGCCGGCGGCGAGACAGTCGGGATGCTGCTGCTCTTCAGCAAGGCGCCGGCGTTCCGCCCGGGGGCCCGGGAGGCGCGGCTGGCGCAGCTCATCGCCGACTTCCTCGGGCCGGCCATGGCGAACATGCTGACGCTGGAGCGCGAGCGGCAGGAGGCGGAGGACCAGGCGATCGTGGCGGCCGCGGCGGCCGCGGTCGCCCGGGAGGATGACGCCCTGGCGATTACGCACGCCCTGTCGGGGACGGTCCGGCGGTTCGTGCCGGCGCCGTTCGTGACGTTCGGGTTCCTCGAGGGCGAGGTGTGCGTCTTTCCCAACCGGGCGGGGCCTGCGACCGTCGTACCGGTCGGTGCGAACTTCCGCGAGGCGCTCGAACGGGGCTGCACGGTGGTGCCGCCGGCTGCGGAGCGGATTGTGCCGGGGGGCGCGCTGCCGGAGCTGGAGGCGCTGGGCATCCAGGCGCACATCATCGCGGCGGCGAACTCGGCCGGCGCGCCGGTCGGGCTGCTGGTCGTGGGCTCGCGCGATCCTGCCTTCGCACCGGGCGAGCGGGAGACGCGGCTGGTGCGGCTGATTGCGGATATTACGGGGCCGGCCATGGCGAATGCGCGGGCGGCGGAGCGGGCCCGGCTGGAGGCGGAGGACCAGCGGCTGCTGGCGGAGATTGCGGCGGTCGCGGCCCGGGAGTCGACACCGGACGCGATCACGGTCGCGCTCCAGCGGCCGCTGCGGTCGCTGATTCCGCTGCCGATCATCGCCTTCGGGTTCCGGGAGGGCAACCGGCTCGTCTTCCCGCTGGGCGACGGCACGGTGTTCGAGTCGGACATCGATGCCTACGCACGGCTGGCTGAGGAAGCGGGGCAGACGCATGCGGACAGCCTCCCGGAGGACCTCGACCCGCGGAGCCCGCTCTGGCGGATGGGCGCAAAGGCCGCGTCGACGACGGCCGCGCGGGCCGGCGGGCGGACATTCGGCTTCCTGGTGGTGGCCTCGCGCGACCGGGAGTACCGGTTCGGCGAGCGGGAGCTCCGGCTGCTGCGGCTCATTGCGCAGATCGTCGGACCGGCGATGGAGAACGCGCGGGCGGCCCAGCGGGCGCGCGAGGATGCGGAGGAGCAGCGGTTCCTCGCAGAGGCGGCGCGGATTGCGGCGGCAGCGGCCGACGAGCGGGAGCTGGTGCGCGGACTGGGGCGGCACGTCCGAACGCTGGTGCCGGCGAGCCGGTTCGACCTGCTGGTGCGGCAGCCGAACGGCGACCTGGAGAGCGTGGCGGTGCCCGGCTTGCGGTTCCCGTTCGATGCGAACCTGGCACGAACCTCGTCGGAGGGGCAGGTGGTGGCCTCGCCGGCGGACCCGCGGGAGAGCGAGGAATCGCGCCAGCGGATGCAGGAGCTGGGGATCGTGACCTACGTGTCGACGCGGCTGGCGGCCGGGGGCCGGGAGATCGGCACGTTCTGGATTGGGAGCAGCGACCCGGACTACCGGCCGACCGAGCGGCACCTGCGCATCTTCCGGATGGCGGCCGACCTTGCCGGGCCGGCGCTCGCCAGCCTGCTCGAACTCCGGCGGAGGCAGGAGGAGGCCGAGGAGCAGCGGTTCCTCGCCGACGCCGCGGCTGCCGCCGCGCGGGCGACGACTGACGCGGAGTTCCTGCGGGGGCTGCAGGAGCTGTTCGGGCGGATGGTGCCGCAGGCGACCGCGGGCTTCTTCTACGTGGAGGGCGACGAGCTGGTGAACGCCGCCGATGGGTCGCGGTGGCCGATGGGGCCGGGCGTACGGCGGGCGATCGCAGCGGGGCTGTCGGTCGACTCGCTGGAGACCCCGGACATCCTGCCCGAGAACCGGGCAAGCATTGCAGCCGCCGGCCTGGTGCGGTGGGTGACGACGGCGGCAGCCTCGGAGGGCGAGTTCATCGGCGCGCTGATTGTTGGGACGGGGGACGCTGCGTACCGGTTCAGCGAGCGGGACCTGCGCCGCTGCCGGCTGGTGGCGGACATCGCCGGCCCGGCGATGGCGAACTTCCGGGAACGGCGGCGCCGGCTGGAGGAGGCGGAGGACGAGCGGGTTGTGGCGAGCGTGGCGGCCGCGGCGGCCGCGGCGCGGACGATCGCCGAGGTGGTGAACTGCCTGCCGGCCGCGCTGGGGGCGCGCATCCCGGGGGCGTATGCGATGTACGGGTTCGTGGAGGGCGACAGCATCCGCTACCAAGTGACCGACCCGGAGGGGCTGCGGGTCATCGGGCAGGAGGAGCTGGTGATGCGGTTCTCGCCGGTGGGGCGGGCAGCGCTGGCCGCCGGCCAGGGCGTGGGGGACCTGGCGCCCTACCGGGATGCGGTCTCCGGGGGGCTCGGGCTGTGCGCCTATGCGCTGACGGCTTACCACGCAGCAGGGGGCGTCCCGGGGATGCTGATGGTCGCGAGCCGGGACCCGGCGTTCCGGTTCGGGCCGCGCGAGCTTGCGCTGCTGCGCCGGGTGACGGGCATCGTGGGGCCGGTGATCGAAACCGTGCGTGCGCAGGCGGAGCGTGACCGCCAGGCGGAAGAGGAGCGGATCCTCGCGGAGGCGAGCGCGGCAGCGGCGACTGCCCAGGGGCCGACCGCCATCCTGCGGGCGGTGCTCCCGGCACTGGAACGGTTCGTGCCGCGCGCATTTGCCGCGTTCGGGCGGTTCGACGGCGACGTGCTGGCCTGGCCCCATGTGCTGGGGGCCGAGCTGCGGCTGCCGGTCCTCCCGCACGAGGAGGAGGCGCGGCAGACCGGGCAGGCCGTGGTCCCGGGCGAGGCGCTGCCGGCCTCCCACTTCGGGCCGAACTTCGGCTTTTCGTCAGTGAGCTATACCGCCACCTACTCCGGCGGCGCGGTCACGGGGCTGCTCCTGGTGGCGAGCCGGGAGCCGGGCCACCGGTTTTCGGAGCGGGACCTTGCGCTCATCCGGCGGATCGCGCAGGTGGTCGGCCCGGCCGTGGAGGCGTCCATCGCGACGCAGGAGCGGGAGCGGCAGGCGGCGGTGTACGGGCTGATCCTCCGGTCCCTCTCGGAGGCGGTCATCCTCTCGGATGCGTCGGGCAGGACGGTGTTTGCGAACGCCCTCGGGCGGGAGGTCGTCCGCGCCATCGACCCTGAGGGGCGTGCGACGACGCTCGAGGAGGCAGCCGCGATGCTGCCGGACGACCTCCGGGAGGCGTTCCGGCTGGCAGTCGCGGAAGGGAAGGGCAGCCGCGGGCGGACCTCGCTCACCATCGGCGGCGAGACGCGATGGTTCGATTACGAGTACGTGCCGCTGGCCGACCCGCAGCTGCGGGTGCTGACGGTGGCCGCCGACGTGACCGAGGAGGTGCGGCGGCAGGAGGATGAGGAGCGGAACCGGGAGCGGATGGAGCGCGCCTCGCGGCTGGCGGCGCTTGGCGAGCTCATCAGCGGGGTCGCCCACGAGCTGAATAACCCGCTGACGGCGATCCTCGGCTTTGCGGAGGTGCTGGCGCTCTCGGACACGACCGGGCAGATGGGCGAGGAGCTCGGCATCATCCAGAAGGAGGCGCTGCGGGCGCGGAACATCGTGCGGGACCTGCTCTTTATCGCGCGGCCGGGGACGGCAGAGCACGGCCCGGTGCGGCTGGCGGAGGTGGTCGGCCACGTGCAGCGGCTGCGCGAGCGGGCGTGGCAGCAGGGGGGCATCGACGTCGAGGTCAGGCTGGAGGAAGGGCTAACGGCCTGGGGGAACGAGCACCAGCTCACGCAGGTGGTCATCAACCTGGTGACGAACGCGGAGCATGCGCTGCAGGGCCGGCCGACGCGGCGGATTGTGATCGAAGGCGGCCGCGACGAGGGAGGCGGCGTGCGGCTGGCGGTGAGCGACACCGGCGCGGGGATGGACGAAGCGACCCGGGCGCGGATCTTCGAGCCGTTCTTTACGACGAAGCAGGGCTTCGGCACGGGCCTCGGGCTCTCGCTGAGCTACTCCATCATCCAGTCGCACGGGGGGACCATCGACGTCATCTCGGCGCCGGGCGTGGGCACGACGTTCGTTATCACGCTTCCGGCGCCGCCGGAGGGAGCAGCGGAAGGGGGCGAGGGCGAAGCGCCGGTCCCTGCCCGGCAGGCGACGGTGCTCGTCATCGACGACGAGCCGAGCCTGCGGAAGGTCTGCCGGCGGCTGGTGGAGAGCCTCGGGCACCGCTGCCTCGATGCGGAGAACAGCGCCCGGGCGCTGGAGCTGGCGGCCGAGGCAGACCCGGACGTCGTGCTCTGCGACTATCGGCTGGCGGCGGAGACGGCGGACGCGGTGTTCGCGGGGTTCGAGGCGCGGCTGCCGCACCTCATCCCGCGGACGATTCTCGCCACGGGTGCGACGACCGACGCCGGGGTGGTGGCGCTGGTGGAACGGTACGGGGTGGAGCTCCTGCCGAAGCCGTACGGCGTGGAGGAGATCGGCCGGATATTGCGGGAGCGGCTGGGCGAGGACGGCGCGGGGGAGCCGGCTCAGGCAGGCAGCTCCGGCTGACACTGCCGGCAGAAGCTGGTGATGCGCTGGTTTGCGGTGATTTCGGTGATGGGCGTGCCGCAGCGGGGGCAGGGCTGGCCGCCGCGGCGGTGGACGCGGAGGAAGTCGCGGCGCTCTTCGTAGTCGAGGGTGCCGTCGCGGACCATGGCGGCGCGGGCGAGGGGCGTGGCCCAGTCCATCACTTCGCGGGCGGCGCGGAAGAGGCGGCGGAGGTCGTCCGGGGCAAGTTTCGTGCGCGGGGTGTAGGGGTTGATGCGGGCTTCCCAGAGGATTTCGTCGGCGTAGGCGTTGCCGATGCCCTGGACGAACTCGGCGTTCACGAGGATGTTCTTGATGCCGCCGCGGTACCTCGCGATGCGGGCCAGCCAGGCATCTTCGGTGAGGGCCGGGTCGAGGAGGTCGGGCCCGCCGGCGGTCCAGCCGGGGATGGATTCGAGGCCGTCGGCCGTGACGAGGTAGAGCTTGCCCATGAGGCGCTCGTCGGCGTACCGGAGGGAGCGGCCGCCTTCGATGTCGAGGACGAGGCAGGTCTTTGCGGGGAGCTTCACGGCGGGGTCGACGTACTGGAAGCGGCCGGTGAGCATCGGATTGACGGCGAGGACGCGGCCGGAGGCGAGGGAGAGGAGAAGGAATTTTCCGCGGCGGCCGAAGGCGGTGAAGGCATCGCCGGGGAGGGTTTCGCGGAACTCGCTGGCGGGCGTGCGGAAGACGACGGGGATGCGGACGGCGCTGGCGGCGATGCGGCGCCCGGTGAGCTGGTCGTCGAAGAAGCCGCGAATGGCTTCGAGCTCGGGGATTTCGGGCATGGGTGGAGTATAGGAGGGAGGAGGGAGCCCCGCCCCGGCACCGGCCCCCCGCCGAGGGAGGAGGGAGGAGGGAGCCCCGCCCCGGCACCGGCCCCCCGCCGAGGGAGAAGGGAGGAGGGAGCCCCGCCCCGGCACCGGCCCCCCGCCGAGGGAGAAGGGAGGAGGGAGATCGGAGAGCATCTCATCCCTCCTCCCCAGGGGCGGGGAGGTCAGGGGGCGGGGCCTCCCTCCTCCCCAGGGGAGGGGGACGGTGTGGCGGGGTCAGCGGACGAGGCGGCTGAAGTCGACGGAGATGAAGATGCCCTCGGCCTCGGCGCAGAGGGTTTCGCCGGCGTGGAGGGTCCCGGCGGCGAAGATTTTGCGGCCTTCGACGCGGTCGACGCGGGCTTCGAAGACGACCTCGGTGTGGAGGGGCGTCGGCCGGCGGTAGCGGATGGTGAGGGTGCCGGTCATGCCGGGGCGGCCGGTGCGGGCCTGGGCCATGCCGAGCACCTCATCGAAGGCGGCGGCGATGATGCCGCCGTGGACGTGGCCGGGCGGGCCTTCGTACTGGGCGCCGAAGTTCGCGCGGCCGATGATCCGGTCGCCGTCGATCTCCATGCGGAGCGGCGGCGCGACGGGGTTGCCGAGGCCGATGACGGGGCTGCGGTCGAACATGGCGCGGGCATCGCCGGCGGGTGCGGATTCGGCGAAGCCCCACGGGCGGTGCCCGGTGCGGGTAGCTTCGAGGCGGGCGCCGAACTGCTCCATCGCCTCGGCGGCGGCGATGAGGTCGGCTTCGTCGGCCTGCATATCGGTGAGGGCCTCGGCGACAGCGCGCATGGCGGCGGCGAGGCGGTGGAGGGCGGCGCGCTGGCCGGTGGGCGGCTCATCGGGCGGCACCCAGTTCGCGAGGGAGGCGATGGACTGGCCGAACGGGTCGTCGCTCATGCGTGAATTATCGGCGCCGGTGGCGAGCCGGGCCACCGCGCAGGGGGCCGGCGCGGGTCAGCCGAAGACGCCGCGCTCGGCAAGGGCCGCGATGTCGTCGTCCGTGTAGCCGGCGGCGCGGAGGACGTCGAGAGTATCGGCGCCGGGCGCGGAGGCGGCGCCGCGGACGCGGACATCGGCGCCGCGGATGCGGAAGGGGGCAGCGACGGTTTCGAAGGTGCCGGCGGGCGTTTCGAGCGGCTGGAAGGCGTCGCGTCCCCGGAGCTGGGGGTCGGCGACAACCTCGGGGAGTTCGACCATGGGCGCCCAGATGAGCCCCTCGCGGTCGAGTTTTTCGGCGAGCGAGGCGAGGGATTCGGCGAGGAAGGCCTGTTCGATGCCGGCGGCGAGTTCGGCGCCGCGCTGGCGGCGGCCGGCCATGGTGGCGAGGTCGGGGTCGGCCGCCCAGTCCTCACGGCCGATGGCGCGGCAGAGGCGGGGCCAGTAGGGGTCGGGGGTCATGTGGACGAGCATGACCCAGTGGCCATCGCCGGTTGGGTAGGTGTTGAAGAGCGGGTTTTCGGGGGCCGTGCGGTCGAACCGGCGGGGCTGGCGGCCGTCGACGAGCGTCTTGGCGACGTCGGTGGCGATGGTGTAGAGGCCGGTCTGCTGGAGGGAGATATCGACGACCTGCCCCTTGCCGGTAAGGTCGCGGAGGCGGAGCGCGGCGAGGGCGGCGGCGACGGCGGCCATGCCGGTGGTGTGGTCGCCCTGGGCAATGCGGCTGATGACGGGCGGGCTGCCGGGGTGCCCGATGAGCGACATGATGCCGCTGCGCGTCCAGAAGGCGGAGAAGTCGAAGCCGGGGCGGTCGGCATCGGGGCCTTCGAGGCCGTAGCCGGTGATGGCGACGACAACGACGCCGGGGTTGCGGGCGTGGACCTCCTCCGGGGTGAGGCCGAACCGCCGGAGCCGCCGGGGGAGGAGGTTGGTGAGGAAGATATCGGCGCCGGCGAGCAGGCGGTGGACGACCTCCGGGCCGCCGGGGGCGTCGAGGTCGACGGTGACGGAGCGCTTGCCGCGGTTTTCGAGTTCGAAGAGGAAGTTGAAGGGGGCGGTGCCCGGGCCGGTGCCGGTGGGGACAACGCCGCGCATCACTTCGCCGCCGGGCGGTTCGATTTTGATGACCTCGGCGCCGAGGTCGCGCAGGAGGCCGCCGGCGCTGGGGGCGGCGACGTAGTTGGCGAGTTCGATGACGCGGATGCCTTCGAGCGGTGCGGTCATGGGTGACGGCGGGACGTGAGGAAAGGGTAGACTGCGCGGCGATGTCGAGCGAGCTCTTCCGGCTGACGCACAGCAAGATCGAGACCTTCCGGCGGTGCCGGAAGCAGTACTGGTTCGCCTACGTCTCGGGGCTGCCGTGGCCGGAACAGGAGCAGACGGCGGCGCTGATTGTGGGAAACGCGGTGCACCGGGCGATGCAGAAGCTGTGCGACACGGGCCACCCGGATGACGGCTACGCGGAACTGGACGCGTACCTCCGCATGCCGAAGCACGAGCTGGCGGGGCCGGGGACGGAGGGGTACGCGGAGGCGCTCGCCTGCTACGAAGCGGGGATCGCGGCGCACGAATCGATCGCCTCGGAGGCGCGCTGGGCGGAGCTGGAGAGCTGGGCGCCGTGGGAGCGCGCGGGGATTACCGTGCGGTCGCGGGCCGACCGGGTCGACCGGCTGGCGGCGAACCGGTGGCTGGTCATCGACTGGAAGACCGGGAAGTTCGAGGTCGAGGATGTGACGGACCGGCAGCTGGACCTCGCGCACGTGATTGTGCGGACGGTGCGGCGGCTGCCGGCGGAGGCGACGGTTCGGGCGGTGGCGTGGAACCTGCGGACGGGGCAGCAGCGGGTGCGGGAGCTGACGCGGCAGGACGCGCTGCACACCATGGCGTATGCCGCCCGGATGGCGGAACGGATGCAGGCGGAGGCGGAGTTCCTCGCGAACCCGGGGCCGCACTGCGGGTTCTGCGCGTGGCGGGGGCGGTGCGAGGCGGCGGCCCGGCTGGAGGCCGAGGGGCTGGAGTGGCTGCTGGCCGATGGGGAGGCGCTGCCCGAGGCAGATTTCGCGGAGGAATGAAGCCGGAACAGCCCGGTTTGCCAAATGTTCACATTTCGGGGGCCATTCGGCCCTTCACGGGCGGGCATATCGATCTATGCTATGGTTCCATCCGCGGGGTGCGGGTCGGGCTTCGGGGAGGCCGCCATGAACATCGAGGTCATCGAGTTCGAAATCGAGTGCCCCGAACACGGGGTGTACCGGGTGCAGGTGCCGGCAGAGCTGCCGCGGCCGCGGGCGTGCGTGCACTGCTACCTGCCGGTGAAGCGGCGGGAGCTGCGGAGGTACGAGGCGCCGGCGCCGGTGCGGGGCGCGGTGGCGCCGGCGGAGGCGTTTTTCGGCTAGCAGGCGGCCGCCGGGCCGCCCGGCGCTTCACTGTCCTCCGGACGAACCTTCGCGGGCCCAGCGGAAGTGCATGCGGCCGTGGTCGGCGTTGGCGGCGAGGATGCCGCCGATGGTGCCGTCGGCCCAGGGTGCGCCGGGGATTTTCTCCTGGAGCTGCTCGTCGGTGAGTTCGGCGAGGAGGGCGAGGGTCTCGGCACGCACGGCGAGGCCGATGCGGACCAGTTCGCCGAACGGTTTGCCGCGGTGTTCATCGGCCCAGGCTTCGGTCCAGGCGTGGATGCCGGCCATCACCTCCTCGCGGGACTGCGGGGTGCCGTCCTCGCGGAGGCGGCGCGGGAGGGCAGGTTCGCCGCGGAGGTGGCGGCGGATCATGTCGTTCCAGTTCCGCTCGATGAGGGTGGTGTGGATGAAGTGGTCGGCGTACGACCACCACTTCCCGGGTTCGTGCTCGGAGCGGGTCCGGGGCGCGTAGAGCTCCTCCGGGGGCATGGCGCTGAGCGTTTCGAGGAGCCAGGCGCGGTCGCGGTTGAGCTTGATTTCGATGTCGATGCGGTTCATGGCGGGGAATCGTACGCGAACGGTCAGTTGTAGGCTGCCGGGCGTTCCAGGGCCGGGCCTGCTGCGGCGCGGGCCGCGGCGACGGCGCGGGCGGCTGCGGCGACGTACTCGTCGGCGTACCGCTCATGGATCGGCGTGGCCATGACGTGGATGCCGTCGGGCGAGGTGGTGCGGGCCGCGACCCAGCCCTCGCGGGCGAGGGCGGCGGCAACGCGGCCCATGCTGACCCCTTCGGCGGCCCAGGCGAAGGCGAAGAGCTGCGGCTCGCCGTGGATGCGGACGCCATCGATGGCGCGGAGCCCGGATTCGATGGCAGCGCGGGCGCGCATGCTCGCTCCGGCGAGTTCGCGGTAGCCTTCGCGGCCGAGGAACTGGAAGGCGGCCCACGCGGCGGCGATCGCCCCGCCGGGGCGCGTCCCGGTGAAGGTGAGGCTGGAGTAGGTTCCGCCGGGCCAGTCGCTGAAGGTGAAGCGGGCGAACTCGCGGTGGGCCTCGGTGCGGAAGAGGACGGTGGAGGCGGGCTTGGCCGCGAAGCCGGACTTGTGGAGGTCGGCCGAGACGGAGGTCACCCCCTCGACCTCGAAGGCGAAGGGCGGGACCGGGTAGCCGAGCTCGCGGACGAAGGGGCCGAGGATGCCGCCGACGCAGGCATCGACGTGGAGCCAGAGCCCGCGGGCGGCGGCGAGCTGGCCGAGTTCGGCGATGGGGTCGACCATGCCGAGAGCGTAGGAGGGAGCGGAGGCGTAGAGGCCGATGGTCTGGCCATCAATCGCGGTCGCCATGGCTGCCGGGTCGGCGCGGAAGTCCGGGCCGACGGGCACGCGGCGGACTTCGAGCCCGAGGTAGTGGGCGGCCTTATCCAGCGCGGGATGGGCGGAGTGCGGCGCGACGACGCCGGGGCGCTGGAGGCCGGGGCGGGTTGCGCGGGCCCACTCCCGCATGGCGGCGACGGCAAGGAAGATGCTCTCGGTGCCGCCGCTGGTGAAGATGCCGGGAGCGCCGGGGCCGCCGAGGAGGTCGGCGACCGTTTCGAGGACCTCAGATTCCATGCGGGCGAGGCTGGGGAAGACGCGGATGCCGAGGCCGTTCTCGACGAGGAACATCCCGAAGGCTTCGCGGAGGACGTGTTCGAGGTCGTCGGAGGCGTACCAGACGTAGGCGCCGTGGCGGCCGCGCCGCCAGTCGAGGTCGCCGGCGCGCATGGCCTCCATTTCGGCGGCGAGTTCGGGCCACGGGCGGCCGCGTTCGGGCATGGGCATGGGGCACCCCGGGCGGGAGGAGGTGGAGGGAGTCTAGCGGGCGCGGAGGCGGCCGTCAGGAGCCGGCGTCGTCGCCGGGCTTTTCGAGTTCGAAGGCGTCGTGGAGTGCGCGGACGGCGTCGTGGACGCGGTCGGCAGCGATGATGCAGGTGAGGCGGATTTCGCTGGTGGAGATGAGCTCGATGTTGATGCCGGCGTCGTAGAGGGCGCGGAACATGCGGGCGGCGTAGCCGGGGGCCGTCTGGATGCCGACACCGACGATGCTGACCTTGCCGAGGCTGGCGTTGCTGGACCATTCGGGGGCGCCGACGCGGGCGCAGATCTCGGGCATGAGCTGTTCGGCGCGGCGGAGGTCGGCCCGGGAGACGGTGAAGGAGAGGTCGGTGAGGTTATCTTCGGAGGCGTTCTGGACGATGGTGTCGACGCTGATGCCGGCTTCGGCGAGGGGTTCGAAGATGTTGGCGGCGATGCCGGGCCGGTCGGGCACGCGGCGGACGGTGATTTTTGCGACATCGAGGTCGTGAGCGATGCCGCGGACGCGGTTCCGTTCTTCCAATTCGGCCTCCCCTCGGATGAGCGTCCCCGGGGCCTCGACCATGCTGGAGGTGACGAGGATGGGGACGTTGTAGACGGATGCGAGCTCGACCGCGCGGTTGTGCATGACCTGTGCGCCCTGCGTGGCCATTTCGAGCATCTCTTCGTAGGCGATGTCCTTCAGCTTGCGGGCGGTTGGGACAATGCGGGGGTCGGCGGTGTAGATGCCCTCGACGTCCTTGCAGGTTTCGCAGAGGTCGGCGCCAAGGGCGATGGCGAGGGCGACGGCGGTGGTATCGCTGGCGCCGCGGCCGAGGGTGAAGATCTCCTGGTGCTCGTTGACGCCCCAGTAGCCGGCGACGACGGGGACGCGGCCGGCGGCGAGTTCGGCGCGGACGCGGTCGGCCTCGACGCGGGAGATGCGGCCCTGGTAGTGGCGGCCCTGGGCGATGATGCCGGCCTGCTGGCCGGTGAGGCCGACGGCCTCCTGGCCGAGCGCTTTGAGGGCCATGGCGAGGAGGGCGACGGAGACCTGCTCGCCGGTGGAGAGGAGCATGTCGAGCTCGCGCGGGTCGGGGTCGGGGGCGACCTGGAGGGCGAGGTCGATGAGGTCGTCGGTCGCGGAGCCCATGGCGGAGACGACGGCGACGACCTGGTCGCCCTGGCGGACACGGCGGATGATACGGCCGGCGACGTGGCGGATGCGCTCGGCATCGGCCACGGAGGTTCCGCCGTACTTCTGGACGACGAGCATACGGCTAAGGGTAGGGCGAACGGGGGATAGGATGAAGGAGGAAGGAGGGAGCCCCGCCCGGCCGCACCGGCCCCGCCGAGGGAGGAGGGAGGAGGGAGCCCCACGCCCGCCCCGGCCCCACCCCGAGGGAGCGGGGAGCGGGGAGCGGGGAGCGGGGAGCGGGGAGCGGGGAGCGGGGAGCCGGGGCCGGGAAGCGGGGAGCGGTTCGGCCTCAGGCGGGGCGGATGCGAAAGATGGTGGTGTGGCGGAGCCGCGCAACGGGCCGGCCGTCGGAGGCGAAGATGGCGCCATCAATGACGGCGACGTGGTGGCCGCGCTCGTCGCGGGCGTCCACGAACCGGCCGGCGACCACGAACGACTGGCCGGCGCGGGCCGGCGCGAGGTGCTGGACCCGGCTGCGCGTGTGGATGGACGGTCCGTAGCTGAAGGAGTGTTTCAGCAGCGGGGTCATCCGCGCGGCAAGCCAGGAGGGATGGGCCAGCGGGGCATCGCCGACCCAGCGGTCGTGGGCGTCACGCTGCTTTTCCAGCGCCCACGCGTGGGCCTCCTCCACGGAGAGCTCGACGGCCATGGGGTCGAGGTCGCGGCCGCGCGGGGCGGCGGCGAGGGTAAGTTCGGGGAGGTCGGCGCGGGGCGGGACCGGCTCGCGCCGCTCCGGCCAGGCGAGCTCGTCGAGCCAGGGCGCATCGCCGAGGCCGGCTTCGCCTTCGATGGCGGCAGCGCCATCGGCCTTCAGCATGCGGATGGCAACGATGCCGGGGGCAATCTCCTCAGCGGCCGCTTCGAGGTCGTCGCCGGGGTAGACGGGGCGGCGGAACCGGACATCGGCCCAGCCGGATTCGAGCCATGCGTCGCCGAGGAGGTCGAGGATGGGAGGGACGAGCCAGCCGCAGACGGTGACGCCGCCGACGAGGGGGCCGGCGAAGCCGTACTGGCGGGCGACCCCGGTGGAGTGGATGGGATTCGGGATATCGGGCCGGTCTTCGCCGTCGAGGAAGGCGGTGATGGGGCGCGATGCCCGGCGGTTCACGCCCGGGCCTGCCAGGCCATCTGGTAGTGAGTGTCGGTTTCGCCGACCTGGCGGAAGCCGAGCCGTTCGACGAGGGAGCGGGCGGGGTTCACCTTGAGGACCTGGAGGGTGACGGGGCGTTCGAGTTCGGCGGCACGGGCCTGGACGGCGCGGATGATGGCCGAACCGATGCCGTGCCGCTGCCAGCGCGGGGCCAGTTCGAGCGCGGCGATGTCGACGGAGTCGCCCTGTTCGTCGAGGTCGAGGAAGCCGGCGAGCTCGCCCTCGACTTCGATGGCGAGGCGGAGGTCGGGCCAGCTGCCGGCGAAGCGGTCCTGCTGCCAGGCGTCGTCCCAGGGGCCCCAGGTCTGGGTGACGTAGACCTCCATGGCCGCGCGGTGGATGGCGTAGAGGTCGGCCTCTTCGGCGGGCATGGCCGGGCGGATGACGAAACCGGAGGGCATGGCAGACTCCTCGGCCGGCGCGGGATGGGAGCGGGCGGCCTCCCGGCCATGGTAGCGGCTCCCGCCGGAGCCGGCGTGGGTGAAACCCCTGAGCAAACGGCGTAAGCTCCCGGACATGGAGCTCGACCTCGGCTGCGAGGCCTCCATCCGCGACCCGGCGGGGTACTTCGCCAGCGCCCGGGGAGGCGGCGATGTGCAGTGGAGCGACCGCCACCGCGCGTGGCTGCTGCTCTCGCATGCGGAGGTGGCCGGAGCGTTCCGCGACCACCAGCGCCTCTCGTCAGACCGGATGGATACGTTCGAGCGGGCAGCGCGGGGGCGTTCGGAGGCGTTCCACCGGGCGGTGGAAATGCTGCACGCCTGGCTGAACTTCCGCGACCCGCCGGCGCACACCCGGCTGCGGGAGCCGCTGGCCTCGGCGTTCACGCCGCGGGCCGTGAGCGGGCTGGAGGCGCGCATCCGGGCGATCGTGGCCGAGCGGCTGGATGCGCTGGCGGCGGCGCAGGGGCCGGTCGACCTCTCGGCGGAGTTCGCGCGGCCGCTGCCGGCGCTGGTCATCGCGGCGGTGCTGGGCGTCGAAGGCGAGGAGCGGGAGCGGTTCCAGGCGTGGTCGGACGACATCGCGAGCCTCGTGTTTTCGCTGCGGCCAGGTGCGGTGGAGGAGGAGCCGGTGGCCCGGGCGGCGCAGGAGTTCATTGCCTTCTTCGAGCGGCACATCGAACGGGAGCAGCGGGAGCCGGGCGATTCGCTCCTTTCGTACGTGGTGCAGGCCGAAGGGGACCGGCTCTCGGCGATCGAGCTGGTGGGGCTGTGCACGCTGCTGCTGTTCGGCGGGCACGAAACGACAACGACGCTGCTCATCAACACGCTGGCGACGCTGCTGGAGCGGCCCGACCTGCGGGCCTGGCTGCGGGAGCACCCGGGGGCGGACGAGACGGCGGTGGAGGAGTTCATGCGGGTGGGCGGCCCGGCGCGGACGATGCCGCGGAAGGTGCGGGAGGAGCACGAGCGCGGCGGGCTGCTGCTGCGGCCGGGACAGACGGTCTTCCTCTGCATTGCGGCGGCGAACCACGACCCCGCGGTCTCCGAGCGCCCGGGCGAGATTGACCTGCTGCGCGACCCGAACCCCCAGCTTGGGTTCGGGTGGGGGCTGCACTACTGCCTCGGGGCGAACCTCGCACGGCTGGAGGCGCGGATTGCCCTGCGGATGCTGCTCGATCGGTTCCCGGCGATGCGCCCGGCGGGCCCGATCCCGGCGGTGCGCGGCGGGGTGATGGGGTTCGGGCGGCGGCCGGTGCCGGCGCTCCTGCGCTAGCCCCGGACGGGCACCGGGGTCGCATGGGCGATAGCGGTGAACGCCCTGACGAGGTCGGGGTCGGTGGTGCCGTCGGGGCGCTCGACGCCGGTGTGGACATCGACGCCCCACGGGCGGACGCGGCGGATGGCGGCAGCGACGTTCTGCGGGGTGAGCCCGCCGGCGAGGATAACGGGCACATCGACGGTTTCGACGATGCGGGCGCTGATGGACCAGTCGTGGACGAGACCGGTGGCGCCGCGGCGGCCGGTGGCCGGGTCGAAGGTGTCGAGGATGAGCGCATCGGCGTAGCGGGCGCGTTCGCTGGCGAGGCCGATCGCTTCCGGGCCGGTGACGTTGACGGCAAGGATCACCTTGAGGCCGGGGAGCGCCGCGCGCATGCGCTGGATTTCAGCGGGTTCGGCCGGGGCGTGGAGCTGGACCTGGCTGACGCCCATCTCCCGGCACATCGGGACCACCTCGGCGGCGGTGACGCGGTAGGTGATGAGGACCGGCGTGATGGAGGGCGGCAGGGCCCGGATGATGGCCGCGGCGCCGGCTTCGTCGAGGCCGTTGTGGGGGCCCGTCGGGAGGCCGATGGTGAAGCCGATGGCATCGACGCCGGCCGCCTCGCAGGCGAGCGCATCGGCGAGGGTGGAGATGCCGGCGATCTGCACGCGCGGGCGGCGGAGGATCATCGGGCGGCGAACTCCCGGGCTGCGGCGGCGAAGGCGTCGAAGAGGGCGCGGGCCTGGTCGCGCATCGGCCCGGCGGGCCCGAGGGCGATATCTTCGGGGTGCCACTGGACGGCGAGGAGGAAGCGCTCGCCGGGGGCGTCGGGTTCGAGGGCTTCGATGACGCCGTCGTCGGCGCGGGCGGCGATGCGGAGGCCGCGCCCGATGCGGGCCGGGTCGGCCGCCTGGTGGTGGCGGGAGTTGACCTCGAACGGGCCGGGGCCGAGGAGGGCCCGGAGGGGACCGTCGGTTTCGACAGCGACGGTGTGCGCCGGGCGGTGCTTTTCGCCGGGCGGGGGCGCATCGGCGTGGTTCCCGTGGCCGACGAGGTCGGGGAGGTGCTGGATGAGACCGCCTCCGCGGGCGACATTCAGGAGCTGGAGGCCGCGGCAGATGGCGAGGAGGGGCATGCCGGCGGCGTCGGCGGCGGCGACGAGGTCGCGTTCGAGGGCGTCGCGCGCCGGCTCCGGGGGGTAGGCGGCGGGGTGGGGCGGCTCGCCGTAGCGGGCGGGGTCGATGTCGGTGCCGCCCGCGAGGACGAGCCCGGCAGCGTGCCGGACCGGCGGCAGCGGCCGGCCGGGGCGGACGACCTCGACAGCGAGGCCGGCGGCTTCGAGGGCGCGGACGTAGGTTTCGTCGCTCTTGCGTTCGGCGGCGCCCAGGGGGAGGAGGACGATGGGGGGCATGGGGAGAGTGTACGGGAGGAGGGAGGAGGGAGGAGGGAGGAGGGAGCCCCGCCCGGCCGCCAGACCCAGCCCCGAGGGAGGAGGGAGAAGGGAGGAGAGAGGAGACGGGAGGTTGGAGGGTGGAGCCGGGTGGCGGCCTTCATCCCTTATCCCTCCTCCCTCGGCGGGGAGGAAGGGAGAGGCGGGGCTCCCTCCTCCCCCTGGGGGGAGAGGGCCGAGGAGGGGCGGGCTCCTGTGGGATACTGGGGCTATGGGCCCGGGGAAGGACTACTACGCGGAGCTGGAGGTTTCGGCGACGGCGTCGTTTGAGGAGGTGCGGGCGGCGTACCGGCGGCTGGCGCGGGCGCACCACCCGGATGTGAACCCCTCGGCGCAGGCGGCGGAGCGGATGCGCCGGATTAACGAGGCGTGGGAGGTGCTGCGCGACCCCGTGCGCCGGGCCGAGTACGACCGGACGCGCCCGGCTGGCGCGGCGCGGGCCTTCGCGGGGTCGCGGGCCGGCCGGGGCGGGGCAGCCCCGGGGCAGGGGCGCCCCCGGGCGCGTCCGACGGGAGCAGCACGGCCGGCATCGCGGCCCCGCCCGGCTGAGCCGCCGCCGCAGGACCGGCCGCCGGAGCCGGGGGCAGCGCCGAAGGTTGACGGTTCGGTGGACTGGTACGAGTTCCTCGGGGTGCCGCCCGGGGCCTCGCGGGAGGCGATCCGGAAGGCGATCGCGAGCCTGGCCGACGAGTTGCTCGGGGGTGCCATCTCCGGCGAACGGCTGACCTGCCAGCGGCAGCGGCTGCGGGAGGCCTGGGCGATTCTCAGCGATGCGCGGCTGCGGGCGGCCTACGACCGGGCGCGGGCGGAGCACCTGGCCGCGGAGGGCGCGAACGGAAGCGGCCCCGCGGCACGCGACGACGGGCGGCGGATGCCGGCAGGCTATCGCACCGGGCCGGTCGCGGTCGGCGGGCTGGTGCTGGAGGCCGGGGCGAAGCTCGCCGGCGCCGACCTCCGGGGCGCCGACCTGCGGGGGCTCGACCTGGCCGGGGCAGACCTCTCGGGGGCGCAGCTCCAGGGGGCGAACCTGGAGGCGGCATCGCTCCGGCGGACGAACCTCCGCGGCGCGCGGCTCGACGGGGCCAACCTGCGCTGGGCCGACCTCTCGCACGCGGCCTGCGAGGGGGCGAGCTTCCGGCAGGCGGACCTGGGCGAGTCGGCGCTGGCGGGGACGGTATTCACGCGGGCAAGTCTTGCGGGGGCGGTGCTCGAAGGGGCGGTTGGGCCCGGCGTGAACTTCGAGTACGCCGACCTTGCGCGGGCCGATTTTACGGGTGCGCTGATCACGCCGGCGCTGATTGAGCGCGGGAAGCTGGCGGGCACGGTGCTGCCGGACGGGAGCGTGCGGGGTTAGCGGCGGGGGCGGAAGGTGACGGGGCCGGCGGGGGCAAGGCCGCCGGGGGCAGGGCGGCGCCGGGGGAACAGCTGCCGGCGGAGCCGGTGGAGGACTGCGGCGTACCGGCGGAGGAGCCGGCGGAGCGAGAACTGGAGCCCGAAGCCGGGCGCCCGCAGGAGCGGAGCCGGCGCGCGGTCGCCCTGGGCGGGCTGGCGCTCGGCCATCCGTTCGTAGGCGCGGAGGAGGGCGTTGCGCCGTTCGAGGCGGTCGCCGGGGCGCCGGCCGGCTTCGGCGGCTTCGGTATCGAGCGGGCCGAGGCGGCCATCCTGCTGGAGGAGCCAGCGCTCGCGGGTCAGCCCGGGCATGACGAGCCGGGTGGTATCGATCTCGGCGAAGGTGGTGCTCGCCTCGCGGATCTGTTCGAAGCCAGCGGCGTAGCTCTTCGCCATCGGCCCGCCCGAGAGGTGGATGGTGTGGAGGCGGATGCCGCGGGGGATGGAGGGCACGGCGTAGGACTCGCAGTCGGAGATGAGCAGCAGCTCGGTGGGCGACGTTTCGAAGGCGTCGCGGCCGCGGCCGACGCCGTCGAGGTCGGCAATATCGCCGACGGCGGCGGCGAGGGCGGCGCGGATATCCGTCGAGCCATCGGGGGTGACCTGGAGGATGCGGCGGGCGAGGGCGGGGAAGGCCGCGGGCTCGAGGCAGTCGGTGCGCGGGTGGACACGGTTCGCGAAGGTCCGGAAGAAGAGCTGGGCACGCTCTTCGCAGGCAGTGATGAGGTAGGCGAGGACGAGGGCCTTCGCGAAGAGGAGCTTGTTCGCCTCGCGCATGGAGTTGGAGACATCGAGCAGGACGTAGACCCGCTGGCGGCGTCGGCCGGCGGGCGGCGAGACGAGCACGCGCTCCTCGCGGATTTCGTCGTAATCCTCCTCGGCAGGGCCGGGGTCGACGTGGTAGAGGGCGTTGATATCGCCGGAGAGGAGGCGGAACTCGAAGATGGCCGGGTCGAGGTCGCGCATCAGCAGGTCGGGCATGGTGACCTGGGGGAGGTCTTCGATGTGGCGGAGGGGCTGGATGCGGGTATCCGGCTGGACGGGGTAGACGATGCGGTGTTTCTGTTCGCGCCGCTCAATGACCTGGTACTCCGGCCGGGCGGGCTGGACGAGGCGGCGGGTCGGCTCGGGGAGGTCGACGCCGGGGAGGGGCAGCCCTTCGCGGAGCGTGCGGGCGATATTGAGGATGCGGAGCCACTCGGGCGGGAGGGTATCGACGGTTTCGCCGACCAGGTCGAGGATGCCCCAGGAGCGGTAGAGGGCCTCGAGGTCGGCCTGGAGGGCGGCGGCCCGGGCAGCGGGGGAGGCGCCGGCGAGGTCGGGGACGGGGTCAGCCACCGGCGTACTCCTGGACTTCTTCGAGGATCTCCTCGCGGAGGGCGTTGACGCGCGGATTGGCGATGGTGCGGCCGCGGAGCGCTTCGAGGAAGGTTTCGGCGGTGACGTCGTGCCAGCTGCTCTTGCCGATGAGGGCGAGGACGAAGCGGATGAGGCCGCGGTGGGCGGGCTGGGCCTCGATGGGGATGCCGTGGAGGTAGAGGTGGAACGACTCGGCGATGGCGGTCAGTTCGCGGACGGTTTCGAGGTCGGCCTCGGTGTAGCCCTGCAGGGTGGAGTGGAGCGCCTCGGCGAAGATGTCCTGGCCGGGGTCGTGGAGGGCGCGGTCGTTGCCGGGGATGATGGTGAGGACGAAGCGGAGGGCGGCCAGGTCGGACTTTTCGACGTGGTCGCGGTGGTGGAGGAGCGCCGAGGCGTTGAGGACGTCGCGGCAGGCGGCCTTGGTGCGCGGCGAGACGTAGCCGTCGGTGGCCGGGCGGGCGCCGGGGGCGGCGGCCTGGTGCCGGGCGGCATGGCGTGCGACGTACGCATCGATGACTTCGTTCTTGAGGAAGAGGATGTCGTGAGCGGCCTCGATGCGGCGGTCGGGGTGGTCGCCGAGGACGATGGCGGCGAGTTCGCGGAGGGCGGCGAGCGGGATGCGGTGCTGCGGCGGCTGTGCGCGGCCGTGATGGCGCGCGTAGGCGAGGTCGATGAGGATGTCGTTGAGGGCATCGCCGGCCGGGTCGATCGAGGCTTTGAACATGAAGCGGTCGAGGATCGGCTCGGAGATGGCGGAGAACTTCAGGTGGTTGGTCATGGCGAGCGCGGTGTGGAGGCGGGCCTCCTCTTGCTGTTCGCCCTGCTGGAAGCGGCGCTCGTTGAGGATGCCGAGGATCGCCTCGAGGACGACGTCGTTCGCGTTCATGAACTCGTCGAGGTAGGCGAAGTCGGCGGTGACGAGGGAGTGGGCGGTGTTGTGCCAGAGGCGGCCTTCGTGGAACTGTTTGAGGTCGAGGCCCCCGAGGATGGTTTCGAGGCGGGTGCCCTGGCTGAACTGGGCCTTGAAGACGTCGCCTTCGAACTGGCTGAAGACGCTGTCGCCGTAGAGGGATTTGCCGGTGCCGGCGCGGGAGATGAGGAGCTGGTGGCGGCGGGTGAGGAGGGCGAGGGCCGTCTGCTGGAGGAGCTGGGTGCGGCCGGGGAGCGCTTCGGAGACGTGGAGGAGGGCGCCCTTGAGGGCTTCGATGGCGCGGGGCACGTCGAGCGGTTCGCCGTGGTAGACGTAGGGCCGCCCATCGGCGGGGGCGAGCAGGCTGACGTCGCGCATCGAACGGTTCACCCGGGGGCGGTTCGCCCTGCGGTGCATACGATACACCAGATAGGAAGCGTCTATCGTACGCGGCAGGCGTGCTGCGTGGCGCTGACAGCCGGATTCGATATGCTTCGGCTACTCTTTCGCTGAAAGCGAAGTATCCGGAGCAGCGCATGGACGCGTGGGAGCTTGAGCTCATCGAGAAGGTCCGCGGACTGGCGCGGGGGCCGTGGCAGGAGCGGGCGGCGGTATACGACCGGGAGGGCAGGTTCCCGCGGGAGAACATCGATGAGCTGCTGGAGCTGCGGGTGCCCTCGATGGCGCTCGCGCCGGAGCTGGGCGGGCTGGGCATCAGCGCCGAGGGGCAGATGCGGGTGATGGAGGAGGTGGCCTACGGCGACGGCTCGACAGCGGTTGCGCTGAACATGCACGTGCTGGTGGCGAGCTTCCTCGAGACGATGCCGCCGTTCGAACGGCGGAACCGGGTCCTGGCGGACATCGGGAAGAACGGCGCGCTCATCTGCGGTCCGGGGTCGATCCCGACCGGGCAGCTCGACAACCGGCAGGCCGGCTTCCGCTTCCGCGACGAGGGCGACTGCGTGGTGATGAACGGGCGCGCCGGCTTCGCGAGCATGAGCGACGGGGCGAAGTACGCGCTGATGGGCGGCCAGATGGAGAAGCCCGACGGGCAGGAGCCGGATATCGTCATTGCGATCCCGGAGCTGGCGACGCCGGGCATCCGGGTGCTGGGCAACTGGGACGCGATGGGCCTGCGGGGCACGGCAAGCCACGACATCGTGGCGGAAGAGGTGCGGCTGCCGAAGTCGGAGGTGCTGATCATCCCGGCGATGATGCTGCGGATGGTGCTGGAGGCGCAGGCGAAGGTGGTGAACGTGCAGACCCAGATGCGGGCGCGGGGTGCGCTCGGCATCCTCGCCATCTGGCTGGGGCTGGCGCAGGCGGCCTTCGACTTTACGGTGGCGTACGTGAAGGAGCGGCACGGCTACCTCGCCGGGCCGATGGCGGCCATCGGGGCGACGCAGCCGGGCTACCGGGCCGACCAGCCATGGGCGCAGTTCGCCATCGGGAATATGGACTACTGGCTGGAGACAGGGCGGACCGTGCTGTACGAGGCCGTGCGGCGGCTGGAGACGCCCTTCGAATCGCAGCAGGCGTTCACGCGCTACCTCGTGCGGACCGTCTACCACCTGCGGCGGATGAGCGAAGAGGTTTCGGCGGGGGCGATGCGGGTGTGCGGGGCGCACGCGTACGTCCGCGCCCGCCCGCTGGAGCGGATCTTCCGCGACATGGTGGGCGGGAACGTGATGGCATGGAAGACCGACGAGCTGCAGCACTCGCTCGGGCTGGCGGCGCTCGGGCGGGAGATCACGTTTGTGGGGCCGGCCGGCACCTGAACGGGCCGTTTTCCTCCGTCCTCGCCCCGCGCTGCCGGCCGGCCCCCGGCTGCCCAGCGCGGGGCGCACTGTTTCCGCGCGCCCGGGAGGCTGGGGCGGCGCGGATCCCCGCGATAGACTGGTGCCGGCTGCAGGACCGGCGGCCGCGAAGGAGGAGGACCAGTGGATACCGCGCTCGAGACGACCATCCAGCAGGTGGCCGGCTGGCTGCGCGACAGCCGTTCGACCGTGGTGCTGACGGGGGCCGGCATCAGCACCGAATCGGGCATCCCGGATTTCCGGGGCCCGAACGGGCTGTGGACGAAGAACCCCGGCGCAGAGAAGGCGGCGACGCTGCAGAACTACCTCGCCGACCGGGAGGTGCGCGTGCGGGCGTGGCGGAACCGGGTCGAGGGCGGGCTCTGGACCGACGCCGAGCCGAACGCGGGGCACCTCGCGCTGGCGGAGCTGGAGCGGAAGGGGAAGCTGGACCTGCTGATTACGCAGAACATCGACAGCCTCCACCTGAAGGCGGGGAACTCGATGGAGCGGATGGTGGAGATCCACGGGAACCTGCGCGAGTTCGTCTGCATGGGGTGCGGCGAGCGCGGGCCGATCGAGCGGGTGCTGGAGCGCGTCCGGGCCGGGGAGGATGACCCGCCCTGTCGGCGGTGCGGCGGCATCCTGAAATCGGCGACGATTTCGTTCGGGCAGAACCTCGTGGCCGAGGACTACGCGCGGTCGGAGCGGGCAGCGAGCCGGTGCGAGCTGTTTCTCGCGATCGGGACGTCGCTGACGGTGTACCCGGTGGCCTACCTGCCCGAGGTGGCGCTCCGGAACGGGGCGCGGCTCGTGATCATCAACGCGCAGGAGACTCCGTACGACGAACTGGCGCACGCGGTGATCCGGGAGCCGATTGGGCAGGTGCTGCCGCGGATCGTGGCTGCGGTCTAACCTTCGTTCGGCGAGGTCTGGTAGGCTTCGCCGGAAACGTTTTCTGCGGGGGTCTCCGCCATGGCCGTCCTCGAAACATCGTCGCCGACCGACCTCGGGCTCGACCCGGAACGGCTGGGCTACCTCGATGAGCACCTTCGCCGGTACGTCGACTCGGGGCGGCTGGCCGGGACGCTCGTCCTCGTGGCGCGCGGCGGAGAGGTCGGCCACCTCGCAGCGTACGGCATGGCGGACCGCGAGCGGAACGTGCCGATGCGGGAGGACACGCTCTTCCGCATCTATTCGATGACGAAGCCGCTCACCTCGGTGGCGCTGATGCAGCTGTACGAGCGGGGGCTGGTGCAGCTCGACGACCCGGTTGCGAAGTACATCCCGGAGTGGGCGAACCTGCGGGTCTATGTGATGGGCATGGGGCCGACGCTGGTGACGAAGCCGGCCAGCCGGCCGATGACGGTGCGCGACCTGCTGACCCACCAGAGCGGGCTGACCTACGGCTTCCTCGAGCGGACGAACGTGGATGCGATGTACCGGGAGCGGAAGATTGGGATGGCGGAGGTCAGCGGCACGCTCCGCGGGATGGTGGAGCAGCTGGCTGAGCTGCCGCTGGAGTTTTCGCCGGGCGAGCACTGGAACTACTCGGTTTCGACCGATGTCTGCGGCTACCTCGTGGAGGTGATCAGCGGGGAGCGGTTCGACCGGTACCTGGAGCGGCACATCCTCGCGCCGCTGGGCATGCGCGACACGGCGTTCTGGGTGCCGCCGGAGAAGCGGGAGCGGTTCGCGGCCTGCTACGGCCTGGGGGCGAAGGGGATCCGGCTGATCGACGACCCGGCGGAGAGCGCCTACCTGCGGGAGCCGACCTTCTTCTCGGGCGGGGGCGGCTTGGTCTCGACGATCGGCGACTACTTCCGCTTCTGCCAGGCACTGCTGAACGACGGCGAGCTCGACGGCGTGCGCATCATCGGGCGGAAGACGCTCGAGCTGATGACGCAGAATCACCTGCCGGACGGGAAGGACCTGGCGAGCCATGCGCTCGGGCGGTGGGCCGAGACCACGTTTGCCGGCATCGGGTTCGGGCTCGGCTTTTCGGTGACGCTCGACCCGGCAAAGGCGCAGATCTCGGGCACCCCGGGCGAATACTCGTGGGGCGGCGCGGCCAGCACCACGTTCTGGGTCGACCCGCTGGAGGACCTCATCGTCATCTTCATGACGCAGCTGATGCCCTCGAACGCGTACAACATCCGGCGGGAGCTGCGCGCGATCGTGTACTCGGCGCTGACGGAGTAGCGGTCAGGGGCGGAGCGCCGCGCGGTACGCCTCGAGGATGCGGGCGAGCTCGGTCTCGGGGTCGCGGAACCAGGCCGCGGCGAGGACGCGGTGGATGTTCCAGCCCATGCGGCGGAGGACGGCGGCGTTGCCGAGTTCGCGGTCGCGGCAGGCCGGCGCGCCCCAGTAGCCGGGGCCGTCGCAGAGGATGCCGAGGACGTACCGCTCGGGGTCGTCCGGGTGGGCGAGGGCGAGGTCGACGGTGTAGCCGCCGGCGCCGACGGCCGGGACGACGCGGAGGCCCTCGGCTTCGAGCCTGGCGCCCAGGGCCTGTTCGAAGGGGGCAGGCTGGCGCGGGGCGAAGCGGCCGCTGGTTTCGAGGGCGGGGAGGCCGCGTTCGGCGTAGTCGAGGTAGTCGCGGAGGCGGAGGGTGCCGGTCGCGCTCGTGCGGGCAGGGTCGATGTCGGCGGCGCGCAGGGAGGAGACGACAACCGTCTTCCAGCGGGCGCGGGTGATGGCGACGTTCAGCCGGCGCTCGCCCTTCTCCTGCCCGAGCGGGCCGAAGTTGAGGATGAGCCGGCCGTCTTCGTCGCGGCCGTAGCCGACGCTGAGAATCATGACGTCGGATTCGTCGCCCTGGACGGTTTCGAGGTTGCGGACGAGACCGCCTTCATCGACCCAGCGGCGGATGACGGGGTCGACGGCGGCTGCAATCTCGACCTGGCGGAGGATCTCCTGCTGCTGGGCGATCGACATGGAGGTGATGGAGACCTGGCGGGTGAAGTTCGAGGCCTCGAGTTCGCGGCGGAGGAGGGCGACGCAGCGGGCCGCCTCGGCGGGGTTGGCGCGCGTGCCGCCGCGGCCGTAGGCGCCGTCGGCCACGTATTCGAAGTGGACGCCGGATTCGGGGCGGACGCCCCAGGCGTCGGGGTAGGCGATGAGGCGGCCGTCATAGAAGTGAACGTTGGAGAAGGCGATGAGGGTCTCATCGCGGCTGCGGTAGTGGGCGCGGAGCATGGTGGACGGAAGCACGGGTGCGGCTTCATCGAGGATGCTTTCGAAGCCGACGTCGTCGTCCTCGCCGGGGCCGTTCTCGGCCTCGAGGTCGCGGGTGAAGAAGCTGGTCGGGGGCATCTGCTTCGAGTCGCCGACGACGATCGCCTGGGGCGCGAGGGAGAGGGCGACGGCCATGTCGGCGGTGGGGACCATGGATGCTTCGTCGACGATGACGCAGTCGAAGCGGTAGGTGGCGTCGTCGCTTTCGTGGCAGAGGTACTGTGCGGCGGCGAGCGGGCTCATGAGGAGGCAGGGTTTGAGGGCCTGGACCGCCTGGCGGGTGCGGGCCAGCATGACGCGGAGGGCCGGGCGGCGCTTCGCCCGGTGGTACTTCGCGAGCTGGTGCATGGCGACAGAAGGCGTTCGGGTGAGCCGCCTCCGTGAGGTCCGGAGGCGGGCGAGGAGGTCCTGGCGCGCGGCGCCGATGAGCTCCTGGTCGAGGCGGGCAAGGGCGTCGACGAGGCGCTGGTGTTCGCCGGGAGTGAGGACAGGCGCGGCCTCGATGGCGGACTGCGCCCAGGCGGCGAGGACGGAGGCGCGGACGATCGGCTCGAGGCGGCCCCGGGCGGAGGGGTCGCGGAGGAGGGCGACCACGGGGCCGCGCATGCCGCGCGCTTCGAGGTCGGCGAGGGCGCGGGCCGCCTCGTCGAGGGCAGGCCAGGACGCAAGGCCGGGGAGGAGGGCCTCGGCCCAGGCGGCGGCCTGCTCGAGCGGGCCGCCGAGGGGGTGTTCGCTGCCGAAGCAGGGGGCGAGGAGCGCCACATCTTCGCCGTAGCGGACGGCGAGGCTGCGGAGGTCGGCGGCCCGGCGGGCGGCATCGCCGGGGTCGCGGCAGCCGGCTTCCCGGGCCCGGGCAGCGGCGGAGCGGGCGCGGTAGAACCCGGGAGCGAGGAAGCGGAGGACGGACGCGGAGCGGCGACGGAGCTCTTCGAAGGCGTCGAAGTGGCCGGCGGCGGCGGCGAGGTCGGCCGGGGTCATGGCGCCGGGCGCCGGGTGCGGGGGCTCGATTGCGCCGTCGAGCGCGGCGGCAGCGGCGGCCGGGGCAGCGGCCACCCGTTCGAGGGCGGCGCGGACGGCGGCCGGGAGGGCGCCGCCGGGGCCGCGGAAGGCGGACCATGGCCCGGCGAGCGCTTCGACGGCCGGGGCCGGGAGGGCATCGAGGCGGGCGCAGGCGGCCGCGACGTCGTCGAGCCAGAAGCGGTCGCAGTCGGCGAGCGGCGGGAGGCCGGCGAGTTCGCGGCGGTCGGCGCGGGTTGCCTCCGCGTGACCGATGAGGTCGTAGGCGGTCGTCCAGCCGCCCTGCCCGAGGGGCGCGGACATGGCCCGGGCATGGGTGTTGAGCCGGTCGCGGATGTCGCGGGCGCGGGCGGCGATATCGCCCGGCGGCGCCGCCGGCGGCGGGCCGGCGTCGAGGGTGTCCATGATCGCTTTGATGACGGCCGCCTTGGTATCGGCGCGGGCCCCGGCGCCGGCGTTGATGGCAAGGTGGAGGCAGGCTTCACCGAGGCCGGCTTTCTGGAGGTTCTCGAGGACGACTTCGCGGGCGACGCGCTTCTCGGCGACGAAGAGGACGGTTTTCCCGGCCGCGAGCAGCTCGGCGACGATGTTCGTAATGGTCTGGGACTTGCCGGTGCCGGGCGGCCCTTCGATGACGAAGCTCCGGCCGGCGGCGGCCATTGCGACGGCTTCGAGCTGGAAGGCGTCGGCATCGATGACGACGTGGAGGGCGCCGGGGGCGATCCGCTCGTCGAGGGGCGGGCGGGGCGCGTCGGCGTCGGCATCGTCGCCACCGGCCGCGATGCCCTCGGACGGGAGGGTTTCGCCGATCAGGCGGGCAACGACCGGGTTGGCGGCGAGGCGGGCGGCGGCGCGGTCGAGCTCTTCGACCATGGCCAGCTTGGCGAAGGCGAAGACGTCGACGACAGGGCCGTCGGCTTCGACGGACCAGCCGTCCTGCGCGGCGACAGCGCTGCGGACAGCGGCGAGGTAGCCCTCGATGCCGTCGAAGGCGGGCTGGCCCTCCTCGTCTTCGAAGGCCGGCAGGCGGATGCCGTACTGGGCGCGGAGGACGTAGGCGAGGGAGGGGTTGACCTCGGGCGCGTCGTCGTCGGCCGGGGAGAGGCGGATGACCCGGGCGGCGCGGTCGAGGGCGAGGTCGACCGGCACGAGGATGAGCGGGGACCGGAGGCGGTGGCGGTCGCGGTCGACCCATTCGAGCCAGCCGAGGGCGAGGAAGAGGACGCGGATGCCCTGCTCGCGGTCGGCGGTGCGGGCGCGGTCGATGAGCCGGCGGGCGGCGTCGAAGGCGGCGCGGGCGCGCTCGTCGTCGGCGGGGATGGGGGCATCGGGGGCGAAATCGCGGGCGGCGAATTCGTCGGCGGCCTCATCGGCGATGAAGGTCTGCCAGAGCTCGGCCGGGGTGCGGGGGAGGAGGAGGGTGGAGCGGGCGGGGCGGAAGTTGATGCCGCGGTTGCGGCGGGTGACATCGAGGAGCTGCTGTTTCCAGCGTTCGATGCGCTGGCGGAGGCGGTCGCTCACGGGCGGGGGCTGCGGCTGCCGGGCTGCTTCGCCGCGGAAGCCGAAGTTCACGACCGGTTCACTGCCCACGGGGGGATTATAGGCGAGGCTGCCGGGACGGCCGGGCGGACGCGAGATGGGGGCCGCCCGGGCGGGACGGGCAGCGGCGGCGCCGTGTAGGCTGCAGCGGAGAACCGGATTGGGGAAGTCTAAGACACGTTCCCGGTCGGCAGGTATGGCATGGCTGGCGGCGTACGCCCTCTTCATCGGGGCGATGCCGTTCATCGCGGCGGTGGACCACGACCGGCGCGGGCGGGAGTTCCTGCTCGAGTTTTCGGTGGCGCTGGGATTCATCGGGCTGGCTATGCTGTGGCTGCAGTTCGCCCTGACGGCGCGGTTCCGCTGGGTCGCGCCGGGGTCGGGGCTCGACACGCTGATGCAGGTTCACCGGCAGGCGGGAATTTCGGCGTTTGCGCTGGTGCTCGCCCACCCGGTGCTGGCAATTGCAGCGAACGACCGGTTCGTCCACTTTCTCAACCCGGGCCACGGCGTCGCGCGGGCGGTGGCGCTCTGGGTGATGCTCATCGCGCTCGTCGCGATCCTCGGGAGCAGCCTCTGGCGGAAGAAGCTCGGCCTCCGGTACGAATGGTGGCGGCTGGCGCACGCGGTGCTGGCGACGGGCATCGTCTTCATCGGGCTCGTCCACGTGCTGCGGGTCGGGTTTTACATCGATGACCCGTGGAAGCAGGCGCTCTGGAGCGGGCTCACCGCCGCGGCCATCGGACTCCTCGGCTACACGCGGGTGGTGCGGCCGCTGCGGATGTGGCGGAAACCGTACCGGGTGACGGAGGTCCGGCGGGAGCCGGGCAGCTCGTGGACCGTGGTCCTTGAGCCGGTCGGCCACCCGGGGATGCGGTTCGCGCCGGGGCAGTTCGCGTGGGTGACGATCCGCGCGAGCCCGTTTTCGCTGGAGCAGCACCCGTTCTCGTTCGCTTCGAGCGCGGAGGCAGCCGGGCGGCTGGAGTTCACCATCAAGGAGCTCGGAGACTGGACGGCGAAGGTGGGGCAGGTGCCGGTGGGGACGACGGCGTACCTGGACGGGCCGTACGGGGCGTTCACCGTATCCGAGACGGCGGAGCGGATCGTGGGGATCGCCGGGGGCGTGGGGATTACGCCGATCATGAGCATCCTGCGGACGTGGCGGGACCGGGGCGACCGGCGCCCGGCGGCGCTGCTGTATGCCGCGGGCACGCTCGAGGGGATGGTCTACCGGGAGGAGCTGGAGGCGATGGCGCGGGAGCGGGGCCTGGAGCTGACGCTGCTGCCGCGGGAGGCTCCGCCGGGCTGGACCGGCCCGGCGGGCCTGCCGGACGAGGGGCTGATCCGCGGGCTGGTCGAACGGCAAGGGACGCAGGGGACGCAGTACCTGGTCTGCGGCCCGCCGCCGCTGATGGACCTGGCAGAGCGGACGCTGCTCGCCGCCGGGGTGCCGGCCAGTGCGATCCGGGCGGAACGATTCGATATCGCGTAAGGGCAGCGGTGCCCGGGAGGGATGCAGATGCCGCACTACCTCAGGATGAGACGGCTGGTCATCGGGCTGACGGTGCTGCTGGTGGCCGTCGCGGCGGCCTTCGGCTGGTGGCGTTCGGAAGACGACTCAGGACGGGGGCGCGGGCCGGGTCCGCGGGCGGGCTTCGAACTCTCCCGCGAGGCCGCGGCGCTCCTGCCACCAGAGCAGGACAGCGATGAGGAACGCCCCGGCGGTGTCGCTCACGAGGTCGTTGAGGGTGTCCCAGCGGCCCTGGCTGCGGGTGGTGTGGAAGACGACATCGCCGAGGTATTCGTACACCTCCCAGCCGATGCCGGCCGCGACACCGATGGCGACGGCGAGGAGGAAGCGGTCGCGCGGGGGGCGGGTTGAGCCGGTGCGGCGGGCGGCGGCGCGCAGCACTTCCCAGGCGGCGGCCGTGACGGCTGCCGTGCCCATGGCGTGCGTGAGCTTGTCGTACTCGTCGATGCGGGCGTAGAGGTCGCCGTCGGTGCCGAGGACGTCGGCCCAGCTGCAGGCGATGGCGATGCCGTGGGTGAGCCAGGAGAGGCCGCCCTCGCGGGCGAGGAACGCCTCGGCGGCGAGCAGCAGGAGGAGCGTGGCGCCGACCTGGAAGAAGAGGTAGCCCCAGAAGTCCGTGAAGCCGGGGTTGATGAGCTGGCCGGCGCCGAGGTAGAGGAAGAGGCCGCCGAGCGCGACCGTGCTGACCCGGCCGCGGGGGCTGGCGGCGGCGGCCGGGATGCGCGGCAGGGCGGCCAGGCCTTCGCGCAGGAAGTCGGTGATGGCCGCGCGGTGGAGCAGGATGATGGCGGGGCCGATGGTCACGGCCACGCCGGCGACACCGTCGAACCAGTAGTGGTTGCCGGTGACCATGACGACGAGCAGCATGCCGAGCCCGGGGCCGAACATGACCGCGGCCCGCCGCCAGCCGCGCAGGGGGCGGGCGAAAACCCAGCCGGTGAGCGCGAGCCACCCGACGTGGAGGCTGGGGATGGCGGCGTACTCGTTGGCGAACCTGTGGGCATTGCCGGCGGCGACGACCGTATCTTCGATGCCGAGCCCGGGCACGAGCCGCGGCGGGGCGACCGGGTACCACGCGATCAGGATGATGGCGAGGACCGTGGAGATGCCGAGCGCGTTCCGGAAGAGGCGGTAGCGGGGCGGGTCGGCGACGACGAGCCAGAGGAGGGCGCTGATAACGACGGCGAGGAACGCGTGGGAGTAGAGGAGGTTCCAGGCGGCGGTGACGGGGCCCGGGCCGGCAAGGAGCTGCTGGAGTTCGCGCTCACGGAAGAGGCCGAAGGCGGCCTCGAGGTCGACGATGCGCCGGGCGTTGCGGATGGCCGGTTCGGGCTCGGAGACGACCTGGAAGCGGGCTGCTTCGTAGGCAAGGAAGCCGGCCAGGACGATGGCGGTTTCGCGGGCGAAGGCGCCGGGGGCGATGCGCCGGCCGCGGCGGGCATGGAGGACGCCCACCCCGGCGATGGCGAGGGGGATGGCCGGGTGGCCGACCTGGACGAACGCCCCTGCGGCCCCGGCAGCAGCGAGCCCGGCGGCGGCCGGCCCGCCCACGCGGCGCCAGGCCCCCGCGGCGACAATGAGCGCGGCGAGCGTCACCGCTCCCTCGAGCGGGTGCGAGGGCAGGTGGAAGGCGAACGCATCGAGCAGTCCGCGCATGGCCCCTCCGCACCGGGCTGCCGACGGGCGCAGGGCCCGGCTGCCTTTACCTTAACCGATTGTTCACAAGCTGTGGTGGCCGGTATGGACGAACGGCGGCGGCAGGAACCGCCCGTCAGCGATTGTAGGAAAGGCCGGCCCGGGCGAGGAACGCCGGCAGGTCCTCTTCGCGCAGTTCGCCGGCGCGCATGGCGAGGAGGGTGCCATCGGCGCCGATGAGGAAGGTGGTCGGCATGCCGGGGATGCGGTAGTGGCTGGCCACCGATCCGTCGGCGTCGAGGAGGGCGGGGTAGTCGGCGCCGAGCTGCTGGAGGATGCCCACGGCCTTCTCCGGGGGTTCGAGGTAGTCGATGCCGAGGACTTCGAGCTGGCCGGCGAGGGCTGCGCGGGCGGCGACGAACGCGGGGATTTCGCGCTTGCAGGGGTCGCACCAGCTGGCATACCAGTTGAGGAGGACGACCTTGCCGCGGAAGTCGGAAAGGCGGCGGATGGTGGCGGTGTCGCGGGCATCGACGAGGGCGAAGTCGGGCGCCGGCCTGCCGATTTCGGGCCGGTCGGGAACGAGCGGGCCGGTGTTCGGGTAGACGGACGGCAGGACCGGGCCTGCGGGCGTTCCGGCATCGCCTTCGGAGCCGGCGAAGACGAAGAAGTAGAGGGCAGCGCCGACGGCGACGGCGATGGCGAGCCCGAGGGCGGCGTAGCCGGCGCGCTGGCGGGCGGGCGAAGGTGCGGCGGTCGATTCTGCCATGGTGATCTGAGTGTACCCCCCGGGAGTCCGAAGCCGCCGGTTCTTCTTCCGTTCCCTTTCCGTTAACAGGACGGCGTACGATTGAAGTACGCAATGGTTGCCGCGAGCGAACGCCACCCGAAGGTGCTGGTCGTCGAAGACGAGGAGTCGCTGCTGTTCACCCTCGCCCACAATTTGAAGCGCGAAGGGTACCAGGTGCTGACCGCGGCGCGCGGCGACGACGGCCTGCGGCTGGCGCGTGAGAAGCAGCCGGACCTGATCGTGCTGGACGTGATGCTGCCGGGGATCGACGGCATCCAGGTGTGCCGGATGCTGCGGCGGGATTCGGACGTGCCGATCATCATGCTCACGGCGCTGGGCGGCGAAGGCGACCGGGTCGCCGGGCTCGATACGGGCGCGGACGACTACATGGCGAAGCCGTTCGGCATGCGGGAGCTGATGGCGCGGGTGCGGGCCCTGCTCCGGCGCTCGGGGCCGCGGGCCCAGCCGGACCTGGGGCCGAGCGTCATCGTCTCGGGCGACCTTGCGCTCGACCGCGAGCGGCGGGAGGTGACGCGCAACGGGCGCGTCCTGCGGATGAAACCGAAAGAGTTCGAACTCCTGCTATTCTTCGCGCAGCACCCGGGAAAGGTGTTCACGCGGGAGCAGATCCTCGATGAAGTGTGGGGCTACGACTTCTACGGCGGGCCGCGGACGGTGGACGTCCACGTGCGCTGGCTGCGCCAGAAGATCGAGGATGACCCGGCGAACCCGGCCCGGCTGCGCACCATCCGGGGGAGCGGCTACCTCTTCGAAGGCTAGGCCATGAGCCGGGACCTGGCGGCCCGGGGGGCGGCGATTGCGCTCGTCGCGGCGGTGGTCGGTTTCCTCCTCGGGCTGATCAGCGACGGCCCGGGCTGGCGCGAAGTTGCCGCTTTTGCGCTGACGGCAGCAGCCGGTGCGGCGGCCGGGTACGTGGCGTTCTGGCGGCCGTCGCGGGCGGTGCGGACGGTGGTCGAGGCGGCGGAGCGGATCGCGGAAGGCGAGCTGGCCCAGCGGGTGCCGGATGAGCCGGGGCCGGCGGGCGACCTGACCCGGGCCTTTAATGTGATGGCCGGCAGGGTGGCGACGCTCTTCGAAAGCGTGGCGTTCGAGCATGCGCGGCTGGAGGCCGTCTTCGATGCGTCGTCGGACCCGATGGCGGCGCTGAGCGCCGACACCACGGTGCGGTTCCTGAACCCGGCGGCGGCGCAGCTCTTCGGCACGTCGATGGCGGACGCCATCGGCCGGCGGCTGATTGAAGTGGCGCGGGACTACGAACTGGAGGCGCTTGTCGAGCGGGCCGCGGCCGAGGGCCGGGGGCAGACGGCGATCACCCGCTTCGGGCCGCGGCGGGTCCCGCTCCGGGCGGCGGCCCTGCCGATCCGCGAAGGCGGCGACTGGGCGGTCCTCCTCATCCTCACCGACCTGACGGAGGTGCAGCGGCTGGACCAGGTGCGGCGCGACTTCGTGAGCAATGTGTCGCACGAGCTGCGGACGCCGCTGGCCTCCATCCGGGCGATGGTCGAGACGCTGGCCGACGGGGTGGAGCCCGAGGAGGCGCCGGAGTTTTACGCACGCATCCTCCGGCAGGTGGACCGGCTGACGACGCTGGTGAACGAGCTGCTCGACCTGTCGCGGATCGAATCGGGCGCGCTGCAGCTGAAACCGGAGCCGGTTTCGGTTGGGGAAGTGCTGGCCGAGGCCGCGAGCCTGCTCCAGACCCGGGCCGAGGCGGGCGATGTGACGATCATCGTCGAGGGGACGGACCTGGAGGTGGAGGCCGACCGGGCAGCGCTCCTGCGGGTGGCGACCAACCTGCTGGATAACGCCGTGAAGTGGTCGCCGCCGGGCGGGCGGGTGTGGGCCCGCGCAGCAGACGAAGGGGAGCTGGTCGCGATTTCGGTGAAGGACGAGGGCCCGGGCATCCCGGAGCAGGACCTGCCGCGGGTCTTCGAGCGCTTCTTCAAGTCGGATGCGTCGCGGGCGAACGCGGGGGTGGGGCTGGGGCTGGCGATTGTGAAGCACCTGGTGCGGGCGCACGGCGGGACCGCCACGGTGGAGAGCAAGCCGGGGCACGGGGCGCTCTTTACGGTGCGGCTGCCGAAGCGGTTCATCGGGCGGCGGCGCGACACCGCGGGCTGAGCGGAGGGAACATTCCGGGCCTCCCGGGCGTCACCATCAGCAGGAGCAGCAAATGCTGCTGCAGGGGTGCCGACCATGATGCCCACGACGATTCGCGGAAAGATCCGGGCAGGGGTGCTCGCCGGGGCCGTCACGGCGGGGCTGGCCGCGGCTGCGCTGGCGGCCGGGACGCGGGCGGAGGGCCCGGGGGCCGAGGGAACGGCGACGCCGACCGTCACGCAGAGCGTCACGGCGACGCCGACTCCGTTCATTCCCGAGCCGACGCCGACACCCTGGACGCCGCCGCCGCCGCTTCCGCGTCCAGCCGGCCCGCCCGCGCACGACTGGGCCGGGTTCGGCCCGGTCGATGCCGAGCCGGTCCGGGTGCACACCGGCGACGGGGACTGCCTCAACCTCCGCTGGCTGCCAGGCACCAGCCAGCAGCCGGAGCCGCGGTCATGCGCCCCGGAGGGAACGCTGCTGTGGCTGAGCGGCGCAGCGGTTGAGGCAGACGGCGAAACGTGGCGGTATGCGCTCGGGATGGGCTGGGTGGCCGCCCGGTACACGGTGCCCGCACCCGAGGCGCCGCGCGGGTTCGGACCGTTTCGCGCGGCGACGGTGCTCGGCACCGACGACGGGAGCTGGACACAGGCCGCGGAGGTGACGCCCGACGGCAGGGTGCAGGTGCGCGGGGGCGGCTGGCTGCCCTTCAACGCGGCATGGGCCGCGGTGCGGCCGTCGCCGCTGGCGCCCTCCGGGCGATACATCGCCTTCCAGGACCATTTCGCAGGGCCGGCGGGAGGTGAGGTGGTCGACCTCGCGACGGGCGGGCGGGTCCCGCTCGGGAAGGCTATGCCGCTGCTCTGGGGGCCCGGCGACCGGCTGGCGGTGCGGCTGCCGGATGCCTGCGACGCCTGCCCGGGTGCGATCGGCTGGACAGCGCCGCCCTTCGACCGGGTGACGCCCATCCCTGCGGCGGTTGCGTGGAACCTGGCGTGGCTGCCGGACGGGAGCGGATTCGTAAGCTGGTCGGCGGAGCTGGGGCTGCGGGTGGTCGGCCTCGACGGCTCGGAGCGCGCGATTGCCCTCGCCCTCGGCAGCGATGAATGGCCGGGCGAACTGTCGGTGTCGCCCTCGGGCCGCAGGGTGCTGGCCGTGCCGTTCGCGGGCCCGGTCCGGGTGATCGACCTGCAGACGGGCGAGGTCCGGCGCATCGAGCGGCCGCAGCCGGCGATCGTCGGCGGCCGCTGCGGCGGGGCCCCGGGGCCGACCTCGACCTGGATTGATGACGAGACCATCGCCTGGCACGAGGAGGGGCTGGGCCGCCAGCGGAACGGCATTTGGGTGGTCAACCTGCGGACGGGCGCAGCGCGGGTCTATCCGTTCATGGCAGTGCTCGAGATGCGGCCGGCCGGGGGCGGGCTGCTGGCGTTCACGGTGCAGGGGTACGCGCCGAAGGAGGGACTGGGGCCGGTGAGCTGGCTGCTGGACCCCGGGCGGGGCCTGGCGTGGCCGGCGGCGGGCGGGATGTTCGCGGCCTGGCGCTGATCGGCGGGGCAGTGGAGCGCGTACCTGCTGATGCGGGGCCGGCGGCGGGCCGCCCGGCCGACCTCCAGCGCTGCCGGCCCCGCAATCGCCGTTCACATCTTGACGCCGCCGGGCCGGGCCGCGAACAATCCGCCAGCCGGCCGACAACCGCAGTGCGCCGGCGGGAGGCACCATGTCCGGCATCTTCAAGGAGTTCCGCGATTTCGTTCTGCGGGGGAATGTGCTCGACCTCGCGGTGGCGGTCGTCATCGGGGCGGCGTTCACGACGGTCGTCAACTCGCTCGTCGCGAACGTGCTGACGCCGTTCATCGCGGCGGTTTTCGGCCAGCCGAGCTTCGCCGACATCAACTTCGATATCGGCGATGCCACGATCGAGGTCGGGCTGTTCTTCGAAGCCGTCGTGAACTTCCTGATCGTGGCGGCGGTCATCTTCTTCTTCGTGGTAAAGCCGGTGAACGTGCTGCTGGAGCGGCGGAAGCGGGGCGAGGCGCCAGCCGACCTGCCGACGCCGGAGGACGTCCAGCTCCTGCGCGAAATCCGCGACCTGCTGAAGCAGCGGCCGTAGCCGTTCGCCACGGGGCCATGGGAATGGAGTAGACTCCGCGCGCCGATTCGGCAGCAGGAGAAGGAGGACTCTGCCCATGAAAGCCGCCGTGTTCCACGGGGCGCATCAGCCGCTCACCATCGAAGACGTCGAGATCGACCGGCCGCGGGGCCGGGAGGTGATCGTCCGGACGGTCGCGTCGGGCGTCTGCCACAGCGACCTGCATTTCGTCGACGGGCTCTACCCGCTGCAGGCGCCGGCCATCCTCGGGCACGAGGCCGCGGGCATCGTGGAGGAGGTCGGCGATCAGGTGACCTACGTGAAGCCCGGCGACCACGTGATCTGCTGCCTGAGCGTGTTCTGCGGGCACTGCGAGATGTGCGTGAGCGGGCGGCCGAACCTGTGCCGGGCCCCGAGCCGGCAGCGGAGCGCGGACATGCCGCCGAAGCTGACCTGGCGGGGGACTCCGGTGGTGCAGTTTGCGAACCTCGGCGCCTACGCGGAGAAGATGCTCGTCCACGAGAACGCCGTGGTGAAGATCCGGGAGGACATGCCGCTGGCGGCGGCAGCGCTCATCGGCTGCGGGGTGACGACGGGCGTGGGGGCCGTGCTGAACACGGCGAAGATGGAGCCGGGGGCGTCGGTGGCGGTGTTCGGGTGCGGCGGCGTGGGGCTGGCGGCGATCCAGGGGGCGCGCATCGGCGGCGCCCGGATGATCATCGCGGTCGACACGGTGGAATCGAAGCTGGCGAAGGCGAAGGAGCTTGGCGCGACCCACGTGGTCGACGCTTCGAGCCGGGACCCGGTCGAAGCGATCCGGGAGATCTCGGGCGGGGGCGTGGAGTACTCGTTCGAGGCGATCGGACTGAAGCGGGCCGCGGAGCAGGCGTTCGAGTGCCTGGCCATCGGCGGCACGGCGACGATCATCGGGATGATCCCGGTGGGCCAGAAGGTCGAGCTGGACGGTCCGAGCTTCCTGCAGGAGAAGAAGATCCAAGGCTCAGCGATGGGCTCGAACCGGTTCCTGCGGGACATGCCGCGGTATGTGGAGTTCTACATGCAGGGGCGGCTGAAGCTGGACGAGATGATTACCCGCACGGGCCGGCTGGAGGACGTGAACGACGCCTTCCGGGCGATGAAGGCCGGTGAGGTTGCGCGCACGGTGCTGCTCTTCGACTGAGCGGCGGCGCACGGCGGAGACAACACGCCGGCCCCGGTCGCACGACCGGGGCCGGCTCGTGGTCCCCCTCCGGGGGCGGCGGTGCTAGTAGTCCTCGGGCGGAGGCGGCGGCGCAGCCGGCGGCTGCGGGATCTCGGCCACGAGGGTTTCGGTGGTAAGGACGAGGGCCGCGATGCTCACGGCGTTTTCGAGCGCGGAGCGGGTCACCTTGACCGGGTCGACGATGCCGAGCTCGTACATGTCGCCCCAGGTGTTGGTCTCGGCGTCCCAGCCCTCGTTCGGGTTGGTGAGCTTCTTGACGCGGTCGACGATGACGGCGCCTTCGAGGCCGCCGTTTTCGGCGATCGTGAAGGTCGGTGCTTCGAGCGCCTCAGCGACGATCCGGATGCCGACCTTTTCGTCCTCGTTGGCGGTCTTCTCTTCCAGGGCCTTGAGGGCCTTCTGGGCGCGGATGAGGGCGACGCCGCCGCCGACAACGACGCCTTCATCGACGGCCGCGCGGGTGGCGCTGAGGGCGTCTTCGACGCGGGCCTTCTTCTCCTTCAGCTCGACTTCGGTGGCAGCGCCGACTTTGATGACGGCGACGCCGCCGGCGAGCTTGGCGAGCCGCTCCTGGAGCTTCTCGCGGTCGAACTCGCTGGTCGCGTCTTCGATCTGGGCCTTGATCTGCTTGATGCGGGCCTGGATCTTCTCGTCGCTGGCCATGCCCTCGATGATGGTGGTGTCGTCCTTGTTGGCGACGACGCGGCGGGCACGGCCGAGGTCGGCAATGGTGGCGTTCTCGAGCTTGAGGCCGATGTCCTCGGTGATGAGGGTGCCGCCGGTGAGGATGGCGATGTCTTCGAGGATCGCCTTGCGGCGGTCGCCGAAGCTGGGGGCCTTCACCGCGAGGACGTTCAGCGTGCCGCGGAGCTTGTTGACGACGAGGGTGGCGAGGGCTTCGCCTTCGACATCGTCGGCGATGATGACGATGTCCTTCGTGACCTGGAGGACCTTCTCGAGGAGCGGGAGGAGCTCCTGGATGGAGGAGATCTTCTTATCGGTGATGATGATGTAGGGGTTTTCGATGACCGCTTCCATGCGGTCGGGGTTGGTCACGAAGTAGGGCGAGACGTAGCCGCGGTCGAGCTGGAGGCCGTCGACGAACTCCGTTTCGAACTTGATGCCGCGGGATTCCTCGACGGTGATGACGCCGTCCTTGCCCACCTTCTCCATGACATCGGCGATGAGTTCGCCGATCTGCTTATCGTTGGCGGAGATGGAGGCGACGTGGGCGATCTGCTCCTTGGTGAGGACGGGCTTCGCCTGGGCACGGAGGTCTTCGACGGCGGCGGCGAGGGCCGCTTCGATGCCGCGCTTGACCATCATCGGGTTGTAGCCGGAGGCGACGACCTTCATGCCGGCGTGGACGAGCGCCTGGGCGAGGACGGTGGCGGTGGTGGTGCCGTCGCCGGCGACGTCGTTCGTCTTGGTCGCCACCTGCTTGGCGAGCTGGGCGCCCATGTTCTCGAAGGGGTCTTCGAGCTCGATTTCGCGGGCGACGGTGACGCCGTCCTTGGTGATGTTGGGAGCGCCGTACTTCTTATCGAGGACGACGTTGCGGCCGCGGGGGCCGAGGGTGACTTTGACCGCATCGGCGAGCGCGTCGACGCCGTCGCGCAGGCGCCGGCGTGCGGCTTCATCGAAGAGCAGTTGCTTGGCAACCATAGGGAAACTCCGTTTCTCGCACGGAGGGGCGCGTCAGCGGCAGGCGAATGCCTGTGCTGCGCGCCCCTGGCGGTGTCGAACGACTAGTATTCGACCTTGCAGAGGATGTCCTTCTCGTTGAGGACGATGTAATCCTGGCCGTCGATTTTCACGTCGGTGCCGGTGTACTTGGCGTAGAGGATGCGGTCGCCGACGGCGATGTCCATGGGGACGCGCTTGCCGTTCTCATCGAGGCGGCCGGGGCCGACGGCGACGACTTCGCCCTGCTGCGGCTTCTCCTTGGCGGTATCGGGGATGACGAGGCCGCTGGCGGTGATCTCCTCCTGCTTGAGGGGGACGATGACGACGCGGTCAGCGAGGGGGATGAGCTTGGACTTGGTCTCCGTCTTGGTCGCGGTCTTGGCAGCCATGGGGTATGCGTTTCCTCCTATGGGTTGCTGCTGGTGTGAGGGTAGCGAGCGCATATTAGCACTCGCAACGGGAGAGTGCTAGAGGGGTGCGGTCGACGGGCCGTCCGGGAGCGGCGGCCCCGGTGGGGCTTTGCGGCTGGTCGGGTCAGGTCGGAGATTGCAAATCGCGAATACTTCTGTTACGGTTCGAGCAGCCTGGAGCAGAGGCCATGCAGCGGAAGCTCCAGGACTCTTCAAAGGACCTGGATCGATGCGAGTCTCAAGAACTGTTCTGCTACGGAGCACCCTGGCGGCGGGTGGCGGCCTGGCGGCCCTGGGCGGGATTGCGGCGGTGCTCGGCATTGGTGGCCCCGGCACAGGCTCGGCTGCCTGCCCACCTGCGCCAGCGGGGGTCACGGTGGCAGCCTCGGGCGCGGTGGAATCGCTCGGTCTCCTGCCGGAGCTGGCCGACGCGGCGGCTGCCGAACGCCCCGGGGCCATCGATGCGGCGAGCCTGCCGCTGCGGCTGGAGGGCCTGGAGCCGGTGCCGGGATTTTCGGTGCGGTCGGTGGAGGTGCGAACGGCGGCCGGGGCGACGCACGTGCGTGCATTCCTTGAGGACCCGGTCCAGCGCCGGGGGCTGCGCATTGCCGCATGGACCCAGTGCGGCGGGGTGACGCTGGTCCGGCCGGCATCGAGCCCGGTGGTACGGGAGCTCGACCTCGATATCCACGGCTGGGCGTTCCGGGCATTCGTGCCATCGGAGCGCGTGGCGGGCGGGTTCGGCCCGCGGGAGGCGTGGGCCGCGTCCGGGCAATGGGTCGTGGCGGCGGAGGGGACGGGGTTCACCTCGGATGGCGCGTTCATCGCGGCACTGGAGGCGGTGGTCCGTGGCACGGGGTGGGAGGGCTGACATGGTTCCCGTATGGAAACGCCTGGCGCGGCGTGCTGGTTGGTTCGTCCAGTCCGGATGTGCCAGATTTTCGATCGCGATTGCGGCTGCCGTGCTCGGCGCGCTCACCGCATCCACCGTCGCGGCCCATTACGGGTATGTACGGGCTCCGCTGGCAGCTAGCGCGACCGTCACCTCCGAGTGGAGTCACGGGAGCAGCTACGGCGAGCGGGCGCTCGACCTTTCCGCGAGCGGGGTGAGCGTCTATTCGAACCTGCAGAACCCAAGCTCTTCAGATTACCTCTATTATGAGGTGTACAACTACCAGGGAACCAGTTCATGCCCGGGCAGCAAATTTCACCTGTACCGCCATACAGGAAACACGTACTATTACTACGGAACGGTGAATTACGTTCATCTCGGCGATCATTCCTCTCTCTGGGGACGGTCGGTCGACATTGCTCCCGGGCAGTCTGAAACGTGGTTGTACGTTGGTTACACCGTGGCGAGCTGCGGAAGTCCAGCGCATTTGCACTTCGGCCACCTCGCGAATGACGGGATCATTGAATACATCAATCCGCCTCAAGGTTCTACGGTCTCGCCTTCGCAGCTGATCCTGTACTATTAGAGCTGGTACGGTATTGATGATCCCGTGACTGGGCGGAGTCAACGACCGCAGCACGCCAGGAATTTAAGGAGGAACGGAGCGGATGATGCGAATTCATCGATGGATGCTGCGCGTACCGCTGGTGCTGCTGGCGGCACTTGTCGCTGCCGGGGCCGCGGGCTGCTCGGGCGATGACGAGGACGCACCAACGCCGACGGCGACGCCGCCGGCGACGCCAACCGCAGGGGCGACAGCGACGGCCGGGCCCGGGGGAAGTGCGACGGTGGAACCCTCGCTGCAGCCCGTGATCGACGCCCTCGTCTCCCGGGATTGGGCGCGGATTGCGCCGCTGCTGGCCCGGCGGGATGAGCCGTGCATCACCGAGGTGCGGATCGATACGGAGGCGCCGCCGTGCCCGGCGGGTGCGGCAGCGGGGACGCACGTGCCGGTATTCCCCGCCGCGACCTGCCACAACTTCGTGTACGAGCACGAGCTCGAAGGGCTGTTCGTGCGGCGCCCGGAAGGGTACCCGGCGCCGCAGGTGTACGGCATCTTCCGGCCGGGTGAGAAGCACCCGCGGGTCGAGCGGCTCCCGGTTGGGACACTCGGTGTCGTGTTATCGGATGGTTCGCTCGCGTTCATGGTGATGGTGCGGGACGGGAAAGTGGTGAGCGCCGACTTCGGTTGCGGGGCGTCGGCGAGCGAGATGGCGGCGCTGGTGCCGGCCGACGCGTGGCTGATGGCGCCCCCCCGTTGACGCGGACGGTTTCGCGAGCGCGCGCGTTCGCGCAGAATCGGCGTGGCCGGCCGGTCCCGGCGGGCCGATTCTGCCTGTGAAAGGAAGCCCCTGCGATGCCTGATTGCCTGGTCGAACGGGACGGTCCCGTGATGGTCGTCACCTTCAACCGCCCGGAGCGGATGAACTCGATGGGCGGGACGCTGCTCGCCGAGTTCCTCGCCGCGCTCGAAGAAGGGCGCCGGGACGACCGGGTGAAAGCGTTCGTCGTGACCGGCGCCGGGCGGGCCTGGTGCGCCGGGGCCGACCTGCAGGCGATCGGCGCGGCGGGCGCGGACGAGCACGGGCGCCGGTTCGCGGCGGTCGACGACATCGGCGATGTGGGGCGGGTGGTGCTCGCGCTCCACCACTGCGACAAGCCGCTGATTGCGGCGGTGAACGGGGTGGCGGTGGGCGGGGGCTTCGGCCTCTGCTCGGCGTTCGATATCCGGATTGCGAGCGAGGAGGCGCGGTTCGCGACGGTGTTCATCAAGCGGGCGCTGGCGCCGGACTGCGGGCTTTCGTACTTCCTGCCGCGGCTGGTTGGTCCGGAGCGGGCGGCCGAGCTGTTCTACTCGGGCCGGATGATCGATGCGCGGGAGGCGCTGGCGCTGGGGATTGTGTCGAAGGTGGTGCCGGCGGAGGAGCTCCTGCCGGCGGCCCTGGCGGCGGCGCGGGAGTATGCGGCGATGCCGCCCTCGGCGATGACGTACACGCGGCGGGCGATCCGGCGTTCGCTGGACGGCGTATCGCTGGCGGACCAGCTGGCGTTTGAGTGGGCGCAGCAGAAGGCGTGCCTTGGGAGCCCGGAGTTCCGGGAGGGGGTGCAGGCGTTCCTGGAGAAGCGGGAGCCGGATTACTCGAAGTTCTGAGGGGAGGGGGGCGCTGCGGGCGGTTAGCTGAGGGCCCAGCCTGCCCGGCGCACGGTGCGCCGGGCAGGGCGGCGGTCAGGCGGCGGGGGTGGGAGCCGGGGGCGCGGGAGCGGGCGCAGGCGGGGGCGCGCCGGCCTGCGCGAAGACGATGCGCTTGGCGAGTTCGACGAGCGCCAGGTAGGTGACCACCATCCCCGAGAGTGCGAGGAGGAACCCGGCCGGCAGGGGCTCGAAGTTCAGCAGGCCCGCTGCCGGCGAATAGGGGATGAACGCCGCGAGGGCGACGCAGGCCAGGGTCGTCGCGAGCAGCGGCAGCGAGGGCCGGCTCCGCCAGAACGGGACCCGATGGGTCCGGAGCACGAAGATGACGAGCGTCTGCGTGCAAAGCGATTCGACGAACCAGCCGGACTGGAAGCGCGATTCGCCGGCATCGAACACCCTGAGCATCAGGGCGAAGGTCAGGAAGTCGAAGAGGGAGCTGGCGGGGCCGAAGACAACCATGGCCCGGCTGATGGTGCGCAGGTCCCAGTGGGCAGGCCGGCGGGTGAGCTCCTCGTCGACGGCATCGGTCGGGATGGTCAGCTCGGAGACGTCGTAGAGGAAGTTGTTCAGCAGGATCTGGGTGGGGCGCATCGGCAGGAAGCTGAGGAAGAGGGAGGCGCCCGCGGCGCTGAACATGTTGCCGAAGTTCGAGCTCGTGGCCATGAGGATGTACTTCACGGTGTTGGCGAAGGTGCGGCGGCCTTCGAGGACGCCGTCGGCGAGCACGCCGAGGTCTTTCTCGAGCAGGACGACATCGGCGGCGGCCTTGGCGACGTCGGTGGCGGTATCGACGGAGATGCCGATATCGGCCTGGCGGATGGCCGGGGCGTCGTTGACGCCGTCGCCGAGGAAGCCGACGTCGCGCCCGCCGGCCTGCGCGGCCTGGACCAGCAGCTTCTTCTGCTCGGGGCTGACGCGGGCGAAGACGGTCGTGCGGGCGACGGCTTCGCGGAGTTCGCCCGGGCTGAGCCCCTCGAGGTCGGCCCCGGTGAGCAGGCCGCGGACGGTGATGCCGACCCGTTCGCAAACGTGGCGGGCGACGGCCGGATGGTCGCCGGTGAGGATTTTGACCTCGATGCCGAGGCCGGCGAGCCGTTCGACAGCGGCCTTCGCTTCGGGCCGGGGCGGGTCGCTGAAGCCGAGGAAGCCGACGAGGCGGAGCTCTCCGGCGGCCTGCGCGGCGAGTTCGCGGCCATCGTCGGGGCGGATGGCGACGGCGATGACACGAAGGCCGTCATCGGCCAGGCGGGCGAGAGCCGCGGCGGCGGCAGCCTGCCACTCCTCGCCCCAGCCGGGGGCAGCCGTACACCGTGCGAGCAGCTCCTCGGCGGCGCCTTTGACGACGACCCACCGTTCGCCGGACGGGGATTCGACGGCCACGGCGGCGTAGCGGAGCTGGTAGGAGAAGGGGAACTCATCGCGCAGGGTCCAGCCGGCGCGCGCGGCCGCCGCCCGCTGGATGCGCTCGTCGGCGGCGAGGACGGCATCGAGGGCGTTGCCGGACGTTTCGTGGATGCCGGCGAGCAGCCAGCTGGCCGTCCATCCGAGGAGCGTATCTTCGGCGCCGGGCGGGCAGCCGAGGGCTTCGAGGACGATGGAGCCTTCGGTGAGGGTGCCGGTTTTATCGGAAAAGAGGACCTCGAGGTTGCCGAGGTCTTCGATGGCGACGAGGCGGCGGACGATGACTTTCCGCCGGGCCAGCCGCCGGCCGCCGGTGGCGAGGCTGACCGTGACGATTGCGGGGAGGAGCTGCGGAGTGAGCCCGACGGCGATGGCGAGGGCGAAGAGGAGCGATTCGAGGAGGCCGCGGCCGAGGACGGCGTTGGCGGCGAGGATGAACGCCGTGAGCGCCGCAGTGACGTTGACGAGGAGGAGGGAGAAGCGGCGGAGGCCGCGTTCGAATTCGGTGGGTCGGCCGGCTGCGAGCAGGTCCGCGGAGACGGCCCCGACCATCGTCCGCGGACCGGTGGCCACGACCACGGCGCGCCCGCGTCCGCTGCGCACCACCGTGCCGGAGAGGAGCATGGTGGCGAGGCCGGGTTCGCCGCCGGCTTCGGCGCGCTTCTCGGCGGGGAGCGACTCGCCGGTCGCGATCGACTCATCGACGGCGAGGTCGTTCGTTTCGAGGACGCGGGCGTCGGCGGCGATGATGTCGCCGACTTCGACGACGAGGATGTCGCCGGGGACCAGCGATTCGGCGTCGACGCGCTGGATTTCGCCGTCGCGGAGGACGCGGGCCGTGCGCGTGAGCCGCGCTTCGAGCATGCGGGCCGAGCGGTCGGCGCGGAATTCGTCGACGAAGCCGAGGACGACGGAGAGGAGGAGGATGCCGACGATGATGGCCGCATCGAGGCGCTGGCCGACGACGAAGGAGACGGAGACGGCGGCGAGGAGGAGGCCGAGGAGGGGGTTCTTGAGCTGGCGAAGGAAGATGGCGAGCGCGGGGTGGCCGCCGCGCGGCAGGGAGTTGGGGCCGTGGACGGCGAGGCGGCGTGCGGCTTCGGCGCTGGAGAGGCCGCCGGGGCCGGTCCCGAGACGTTCGAGCACGTCGGCGGCGTCGCGCACGGCCCATTCGGCGAGCGCGGGCGCCGGGCCGCGCCGGCGCGGCTGGTTCATCGCGGGGCGGCCGGCGCGGGCCGGGTGCGGCGCCGGGCCGGGGAAGCGCTGTTCATGCCGTCCAAGGGTAGCGGGTTGCTGTCAACGGATGGGAGGGGGCCGTGCGTGCCCGTGGAGGCCGCCCGGCCGCTGCGGGCGATCCGGCGGTCGCTGGACGGCGTATCGCTGGCGGACCAGCTGGCGTTTGAGTGGGCGCAGCAGAAGGCGTGCCGTGGGAGCCCGGAGTTCCGGGAGGGGGTGCAGGCATTCCTGGAGAAGCGGGAGCCGGATTCCTCGAAGTTCTGAGGGGAGGGGGCCGCTGGGGGCGGTTAGGTGAGGGCCCAGCCGGCCCACGCGAGGGCGGCGGTGGCGATGACGCCGGGCCAGACTTCGAGGGCGAAGCGGCGCCCGCCGGAAGCGGCCGCGAGGACCATCTTCGTGACCGAGTTGGTGGTGAAGGCGGCGAGGATCGGCACCACAGCGTCGGCGGGCTCGATGCGGCCGCCGGCGGCGAGCCCCGCGACGGCGATTGCCGCGGCGTGGGTATCGGCGAAACCCGCCACCGCGGCCGAGAGGAGGACGCCGCGGTTGCCGAGCCAGTCGCCGAGGACGGCGGAGACGAGAAGGACAGCCGTGACGGTGGCGGCAAAGAGGACCGCGGTCTTCAGGTCGAAGGCGCGCCCGCCGGGGTGGTGGGCGTCGGCAGCCGCATCGCGCAGGGCGCGCAGGGCGAAGACGGCGCCGTAGCCGACGGCAGCAACACCGGCGAACGCCATCGCGGGCCAGAGCCGGGCGAGGGTCCGGCTATCGGTGGCGCCGACGATGATGACCATCTGGACGACGGTCGCGACGGTGGAGAGCACGGCGGCAGCCACGGCGGGGGTGCGCAGGGCAGGGGTTTCGCGGGCGCGGGCGCCCATGGCGGCGATGGTGGCGGAGCTCGAGACGAAGCCGGCGGCGAGCCCGGAGAGGGGAAGGCCGACCCGTGCCCCGAGGAGCCGGACCGCGGCGTAGCCCGCGCCGCCGATCGCCATCACGATGACGACGAGCCGCCAGATGGCGAACGGGTTGAAGACGCCGTACGGCCCGATCCGCTCGTTGGGCGCGAGCGGGAGGATGACGAGCGCGGCCCCGGCGAAGAGGAGGGCGTCGTGCACCTCCTGCTCGGTGAGTGCGCGGGAGACGAGGCGGTGGAGCTGCTCCCGGGCAGCGAGGAGGATGGTGACCACGACGGCGATGCCGGCGGCAAGCTGCGGCTCCTGCTGGGCGAGGGCGCCGAGCAGGAAGGCGACAACGACGGCCACCTCGGTGGTGAGGCCGGGGTCGGTGCGGTCGCCGAGGACGTAGGCGGCCAGGACGGCAAGGGCAACGAAGCCGAGCGCGACGGCGAGGACGAGCCCGCCGCCGACGGCCATGGCGATGCCGCCGGCAAGGGCGACGAGGGCGAAGGTGCGGATGCCGGCGGCGCCGCGGGCGGGCCCTTCGCCTTTGCGGCGCTCCCGTTCGGCGCCGAGGAGGAGGCCGATGCCGAGCGCGACGGCGAGCCGCACGCCCTGCTCATCGAGCCGGATGCCTGCGACGTCCATCACGCGGGCCCCGCGCAGGACATCAGAACCACCCGCGGCGGTGGAAGAAGTAGGCCATCGAGGCGGCCATGGCGACCATCGCGGTCACCATGACGGCGAAGCCGTAGTTGCTATGGAGGCCGGGTATTTCGTCGAAGTTGGTGCCGAAGATGCCGGTGATGACCGTTGCGGGGAGGGCGAGCGCGCCGACGACCGCGAGCACCTTCATCACTTCGTTCATCTTGTTGTTGAGGGTGCTGAGGTAGGTGTTGAGGGCGACCTCGGCATCGTCGCGCAGCTCTTCGAGCGCGAGGTCGACCCGGAGGAGGTGGTCGTAGACATCGCGGAAGTAGATGACGTTGGAGGGCTGGACGAGGGAGAGTTCGCCGCGGCCGAAGCGGAGGACGACGCCGAGGAGGGGCGCCATGGTGCGGCGCACGGAGCCGGCGGTCCGCCGCATTTCGAGGACGCGCTGGCTGAGGCCGCCGTCGCGGTCGCCTTCGAGCACGAGGTCGGCGAGGGCATCGAGCTGCTCGCTCATCGCGGAGACGCGGGGGAGAAAGCTGTCGACGACACGGTCGAGGACTTCGTAGAAGAGGCCGTCGGTGCCGGGGCGGACGGCGAGGCCCTGTTCCAGGGCGCGGACCACGCCGTCGATTTCGGGCGCGGTCGCCGGGTCGTCGCGGTAGGTAATGAGGAAGCCGGGGCCGAGGAAGACGTCGAGCTCTTCGAGGATGGGCTCGACGGTGCCGGGCTTCATGGCGAGGACGACGATGAAAAGGTAGCTGCCGAAGTCGTCGATTTTCGGGGTGTGGAGGTAGGGGGAGAGGCAGTCTTCGATGGCGAGGGGGTGGAGGCCGTAGCGGGAGGCGAGTTCGAGGAGGCCGTCGCGGTCGGCGCCGGAGAGGTCGTACCAGCGGGGGCCGCCGTCGAGCTCGCCGGGGCGCCAGGTGCCATCGATGCAGGTCCAGGTGCGCACGTGCGCATCGTAGGGCACGGCGCGGCGTTTCCGTCAGGGCCCGGGGCCGGAAGCGTCCTGCTCCTGCCGGCGGCGGCGCTCCTCTTCGGCCTGGCGTTCCCGTTCGCGGTACCAGTCGTCGAGGGAGTCATCGCGCCAGGCGGGACGGGTGTCGTCATCGCGGCCGCGGGAGAGCCAGACGGCAAGGCCGCCGGCAGCCATGAAGAGCGGCATCGCGATTGCGGAGATAAGGGCCGGGTTGACCATGCCCCCAGTGTCGCGCAGGCGGGGCGCGCCGTCACCCCGGGGGGCGCGTGCGCCATTAACCTTCGGGAGCCGCCAGCGTTATCTCTAGTGCACGGGCCAATCGCCTGAGTATGCTCGAAAGGAGGACGCTCGGTATTCCGAACCCGGCGCGGCCCAGGGGGCTGGATGGCAGAGACGGCAACCGACGAACTGGCACCCGACTTCGACGAACAGGCTGTTGTCGAAGCCGCCCAGAACGGGGACCGTGAGGCGCTGTCGCTCCTCTACGATCACTACTTTCCCCGCGTGTACCGGTACGTCGCCAGCCGGCTCTCCAGCACCGAAGACGCCGAGGACGTGACGACGGAGATCTTTCTCCGGGTCATCGAAAACCTCCGCAGCTTCACCTTCCGGGGCCTGCCCTTCGGCGCATGGGTGTTCCGCATCGCCCGCAACGAAGTGGTCAGCTTCGTCCGCCGCCGGAAGGTCCGCTCCCAGGTAGCGCCGCTCACGGAAACGATCCCGGACCCTGCGCCGGACCACACCGAGGAAGTGCACACCGCGCTGACGATGGAGGTGGTCCGCGCAGCCACCGCGAAGCTCCCCGAAGCCCAGCGGCAGGTGATCGAACTCCGGTTCGGGGCGGGGCTCTCCGTTGCGGAGACCGCCCGGGTGCTCGGCAAAACCGAGAACAACGTGAAAGTCCTCCAGCACAAGGCGATTGCCAAACTCCAAACGATGGTGCCCTTCCAATGATCCGCCGGCTGTTCGACCGCAAGGCTGGCCGCCGGGCCGACATCCTCGCCGAGGCGCAGGCCCTCGTTGACGACGGGCTGGAGCCGGACTTCGTCCTCTCGCTCTTCCCGGAGGATGCGGACTGGCTGGCCGGCATGCTGCGGGTGACGGCGGCGGTGACGGATGCCTACGCCTCCGAGCCGGCGAGCTACTTCTTCGAAGCGTCGCTCAAGGCGAAGGTGCTCGCCCGGGCCACAGAGCCGACGACCCCGGCCGAGCCGCTCTTCCTGCCGGTGCCGGGCTATTCGCCGGTGCGGACTGCGGTGGCGAGCATGGCCGTGCTCTCCGGGGCGGCGGCAGTCGGCGTGCTCGCGCTCGGCTTCGTGACGGCCGGCGATGCCGTGCCGGGCGACTGGAACTACGCGTTCAAGCTGGCGAACGAACGGCTGGAGTACACGCTCTCGCGCGGGGACGGGCGGGTCGACGTCCAGCTCCGGCAGGCGGAAGCGCGAGTCTACGAACTGCAGCAGCTCGCGGCCCGGGACACCGACCTCGCGGCCTCGCTCGACGGGCTGCAGCGGGAGCTCCGGGCGATTGCGGAGCTGGCCGAAAAGCAGGGCGGTCTGACCGACATCCAGAAGGCGCGGGTGAAGAGCCTCGCGGAGCAGAGTTCGACGGTGCTCTCGCAGGCGCGCAACCGGCCGGATGTCGACCCGGAGAAGGTGGCGGCCGCAGCGGCCGCCATCGACGACGCCGTTTCGGCGGCGCTCGGCGGGGTGACGCCGCTGGCAACCCCCGAACCGACCGCGACGCCGACGCGCACGCCGGAGCCGGCCGCGACGGCCACGCCGGAGGCGGCCACGCCGAAGCCGGCCGAGACCGCAACCCCGCTGCCGGCGGGCAGCGCCACCCCCTCGGCGACGGCCGAGGCCGCGCCCTCAGCGACGGTGCAGCCTGCGGAAGCCGGTGAGACGCCGGCGGCGCAGCCCTCGCCGAAGCCCTAACCCCTGCTTGACCTCGCCGTTGCCGCAGGCGGGAGCGGTGCCTACCCTGCAATCAGCCCCCAGGACCCGATGGAGTGTGCCCATGCTTCGACTGCGCTTCGCCGCAGCCCTCCTCCTTCTCGTGCCCGCCGCGGCCGCTGCCTGCGGCGGCGATGACGACGCGCCGGCGGGCGATGCCGGCGCGAGCGCGACCGTGAGCGAGGCCGACGCCCGCCGCACCGAGGTGGCGCAGGGGCTCGAGCAGCCGGTGGCGCCGGACCGGCCGATGCCGACGCCGACACCGCTCCCGGACGGCCTGCCGGTTCTCCAGGTGGTGGCCCCGGGCGGCACGGCGTACACCCCGACCCGCGACGAATTCAAGGCGCTGCCCGCGACGACCCTGAAGATTGGCGGCAAGGAGTACACCGGCGTGACGCTGGCGGCGGTCGCGGCGAAGGCGGGCGCCCCGGCGGGCAGCACGGCGACCATCCAGGGGACGCGGATGGACAACCTGCGGTACGGGGCCATCCGGTACCCGCTGGCCGAGGTGGGCGAGACAACGCTGCTGGTGCTCAACGAGGCGGGCTACCTCGACCTCGTTTCGTCGAGCATCCCGCAGGAGCAGTGGCTCCACACGCTGACGGGGATCGCGTTCCAGTAGGGAGCGGTCAGCGGCCGCCGGCCACGGCCCGCGTTTCGCGGCGGAGCTCAGCGGCAGCGACGGCGAGCCGGCGGTCTTCGGCGACCCGCTCGGAGCGGCCGAGCAGCTGGAGCAGGGCCACGCTGGCGATGACGACGGCGCCCATGAGCATGAGCGTCTCGCGGATGCCGATGTGGTCGGCGACGATGCCGATGGGGAGCGCGAAGAGGCCGAAGAGGCTCCAGCTGAGCATCGAGATCGACTGGACCCGGCCGTGGTACTCGTGGTCGGTGTTCGACATGGTGAGGGCGTTGTTCAGGCCCTGGAAGCCGCTGGCGAGCCCGCCGACGGCGACCATGACGGCGAGGCCGACGACGAGGTTCGACGTTGCGCCCAGGGCGATGAGCGAGGCGCCGAAGGCCATCGCCAGGACGGGCTGCCAGAACCAGGCGCGGCGGCTTTCGGCGAACGTTGCGACGAGCACCGTGGCCCCGACCGCACCGATGGCGGCGAACGACTGGAGCAGGCCCAGGCCGCCCGAGCCGGCGTTGTAGACATCGACGGCGACCGACGGAAGGAACGACTGGTAGGGGAAGCCGACCATGATGACGGCAAAGCCGGTGAGGATGAGGAGGGCGAGCGAGGGGCGCCGGCGGACGTAGCGGAGGCCGTCGGCGAGGTCGCGCAGGGGCGAGACCGGGTTGGCGCGCGGCTTCGGATTGCCGGGCGGGAGGCGGAGCATCGTTGCCATCGCGATGAAGAAGCCGATGGTGGTCAGCAGGTAGACGCCGCCGGTGCCGATGAACGCGATGGCGATGAAGGCGCCGGCGATCGACGGCCCGATGACGCGGGTGCTGTTCATGCTGAGCTGCTGGAGGACGACGGCGTTGCCGATCGCATCGCGGCCGACGAGGTCACCGATGAAGGCCTGGCGGGCCGGGCCGATGAAGGCGAACCCGGCACCCTGGACGACGCCGGCGACGATGAGCATCCAGTACTCGATGTGGCCGGTCTTGATCATGACGGCCACCCAGAGGGAATTGAGGGCGATGATGCCCTGGCAGACGACGAGCAGGTTCCGCTTGGGGAGCCGGTCGGCGAGGACGCCGCCCCAGAGGCCGAGGAGGAGCTGGGGGACGCCGAAGGCGATCATGACGCCGCCGAGGGCGGTGTTCTTGCCGGTCAGGTCGTAGGCGAGGTAGCCCCGCGCCACGACCTGCATCTGCATGCCGAGGAAGGAGAAGAGCGTGCCGATCCACAGCAGGCGGAACTGCGTGTTTTCGAGCGCGTAGAAGGTCCGGCGGAGCCACCCTGCCAGCGCTTTACCCTCACGTGAAGGTTTGAGGCTCTTACGCTACCACAGGATGGCGCAGGAGGCGAAGCTCCGCGGAGACTCAGCCGGTGACCGTGAAGCTGGCGACCATCCCTTTCGTATAGTGCGAGATGGTCGTTCCTCCGACCTCCTCGACCACGTTGCAGGAGAGCTCGTACTCGCCGGGCTGGAGTTCGAGCGTGAGCGCCTTAGCCTCGCCCATCTTCAGGCCCTGCACCTGGCCGATGAGCTCCATTTCGCCGGAGGGAAGCTTCTTCATGACCTGGAGGTCGTGGACGGCGCCGCCCTCGTTCTGCCCGTGCATGTGCTCCATGTCGTGGACTGCCCAGAAGGTGACTTTGCCTGCCGGCGCGGAGGCGACTTCGGGGACCACGGCCCAGTTGCGGAGGCCGACGCGGATGGAGCCGGCCGGCTGCGACGCCATCATCCCCCCGCCGGCCATGTGGTCCGCGGTGGAAACCGTGTCATCGCCGCCGCAGGCTGCAGCCAGCACTGCGGCCGCGGCCGCCAGGATTGCGAGCGCGCGCCCTGGCCGAATGGCGGGCCATCCGTTCATCGCGAACCTCCCGGGGAACAGTCTGTCCTGAGTGTATCCATCCCCCCCGCACCCGTCGACGCGCGGGGAAATTCGTCTTACCTGCCGGGGCGTAGAATGCCGCCTCGACGCTGCCCCAGGAGCCTGCCCCATGCCCGACATCCGCGACCTTGCCGAACGCCTGTGGAACGGCGAGCTTTCGACCGCCGAGCTGCACCCGGTCGCGTGGCGCCAGCCCGAAGGCCAGGAGATCGCCGACGGCGTGCTTTTTTATAAAGGAATTGCGAGCGCCAACACGATCGATACGGGCGACGGCCTGGTCATGCTCGATACGGGTGCGGTGAACGACACGCGCCCGCTCTACGGGGAGGTTCGGCGCTGGCGCCCGGAGGCGCCGCTCCGGGCGGCCGTCTTTTCGCACCACCATGTGGACCACATCTTCGGCGTGGGCCCGTTCGAGCAGGAGGCCGCCGAGCGGCGGTGGCCGCGGCCGCTGGTCTACGGCCACGAGCTGCTGGAGTGGCACTTCGCGCGGTACCAACGGACGCTCGGGTGGAACACGGCGATCAACCGGCGCCAGTTCGCCATCGACGCGCCCCAGTTCCGCTGGCCGGAGCAGTACCGGCTGCCCGACGTGACCTACACGCGTCGGCTGACCTTCCGGACCGGGGAGCTGACCTTTGAACTGCACCATACGCGGGGCGAGACGGAGGACGCGACCTGGACGTGGGTGCCCGAGCGGAAGCTGCTGGCGCCGGGCGACCTCTTCATCTGGGCGGTGCCGAACGCCGGCAACCCGCAGAAGGTGCAGCGGTACTGCTCGGAGTGGGCCGCCGGCCTGCGGGAGATGGCGGCGCTGGGCGCCGAGCTGCTCCTGCCGGGCCACGGGCTGCCGATCTTCGGGGCCGAACGGATCCGGCAGGCGCTGCTGGATACGGCCGAGCTGCTGGAGAGCATCGAGGCCCAGGTGCTGGCGCTGATGAACACCGGCTGCACGCTCGACCGGGTCCTGCACGAGGTGGAGGTGCCGGCCCACCTGCTCGAAAAGCCGTACCTGCGGCCGGTGTACGACGACCCCCAGTTCCTTATCCGGAATGTGTGGCGGCTGTACGGGGGCTGGTACGACGGCGAGCCGGACAACTTGCTGCCGGCGCCGCGGGCTGAGCAGGCGCGGGAGTGGGTCGCGCTGGCAGGGGGCATCGACCGGGTGCTGGAGCGGGCGGCGGCGCTCCGGGCGGAGGGGAATCTCCGGCTGGCGTGCCACCTTGTTGAGTTCGCCGTGATTGCGGAGCCGGGTTCGCGCGCGGCGCACGACCTGCGGGCGGAGATCTACGCGGCGCGGGCGGCGCTCCAGCCGTCGTCGATGGCGCGGAACATCCTGAACCATGCGGCGCTGGCGAGCCGCCAGGGGAAGCGCGACCTCGCGGGCGGGTTCTAGGCGCGGCCCGGGCTGCCCCCTCAGCGCAGCGGGCGCGCGGCCGATATACTGAAAGCAGCCGTCACCGCAAGGAGGCCGGAGGGGATTGCTCCCGGAAAGCGATAATCCGCGCGAGGCCTGCGGCGTCTTCGGGGTGTTCAGCCCCGGCGACGACGTCGCAAGGCTGACGTTCTATGGGCTGTATGCCCTCCAGCACCGGGGCCAGGAAAGCGCCGGCATCGCCACCAGCAACGGGGAAGACTTCAGCCTCCGCACGGGCATGGGCCTCGTCGCGCAGGTGTTCGACGAGGAAGACCTCGCCTACCTGAAGGGCCACATCGCCATCGGCCACACGCGCTACAGCACGGCGGGCGGTTCGCTCGCCTGCAACGCGCAGCCGATCGTGGTGCACGACCTGGAGACGGGCGACCCGATCGCCCTCGCCCACAACGGCAACCTGACGAACGTGGATGTGCTGCGCGAGGACCTCGAAGCGCAGGGCATCGTCTTTGAATCGACGGCCGACTCGGAAGTCATCGCCCACCTGTTCGCGATTGCGCCGGGGCGCACCTACGAGGAGCGGTTCCACTACGTGATGCGCCGGATCGAGGGCGCCTACAGCGTAGTGATGATGACGAAGGACCGGCTGTTTGCGATGCGCGACCCGATGGGCGTGCGGCCGCTCTGCCTGGGGCGGCTCGACGGCGGCTGGGTCGTGGCCTCGGAATCGTGCGCGCTGGAGCACCTCGGCGTGCCGATGGAGCGCGAGGTCCAGCCAGGCGAGGTGATCGTGATCGACGAGCACGGCCCGGCGAGCTTCTTCCCGGTGGCGCCGGCCCGGAAGCGCGCGATCTGCACCTTCGAGTACACCTACTTTGCCCGCCCCGATTCCCGGATTGGCGGGCAACTGATTTACCCGGCCCGCGAGGAGATGGGCGCCACGCTGGCGCGCGAGCACCCGGTGGAGGCCGACATCGTCATCGGCGTGCCCGACTCGGCGACGCCGGCGGCGATCGGGTATGCGCGGGCCTCGGGCATCCCCTACCGCGAAGGCCTGGTGAAGAACCGGTACGTCGGGCGGACGTTCATCCAGCCCGACCAGCGGATCCGCGAGGCGGGCGTCAGCCTGAAGTTCAACGCGCTCAGCGACGTGCTCGCCGGCAAGCGGGTGGTGCTCGTCGACGACAGCATCGTGCGCGGGACGACGACGCCGCGGGTCATCCAGCTCCTGCGGCGGGCGGGCGCGAAGGAAGTGCACATGCGGATCACGACGCCGCCGATCGTCTCGCCGTGCTTCCTCGGTGTGGACATGGCGACGAAGGCGGAGCTGATCGCGGCGAACCATTCGATTGAGGAGATCCGCCAGCACATCGGCGCGGACTCGCTCGGCTTCCTGAGCCTCGAGGGGCTGAACCGGGCGACCGGGCAGAACCCGGAGGACCTCTGCAACGCCTGCTTCACCGGCATCTACCCGCTGAACGTGCAGATGCAGATGGAGCGGCTCGAAGCGGAGCGCGGGCGGGAGCCGGCGCTGGCGGCAGCCGAGAGCCTCCACCGGGCCGGGCGGCCGTAGCCGGGCCCCTGCGCCGGGCCGAGGGCGGGTAGCAGGGCCGGCGGCTGCTCGCGTAAGGTGGAAGGGATGGGCATCCTTGCCGAAATCCGGGAGGACATCCGCGCGGCCATGGCGCGCGACCCTGCGGCGCGCTCGGCGCTGGAGGTTGTGCTCTTCTACCCCGGCTTCCACGCACGGCTGGCGCACCGCCTGGCGCACGCCCTGCACCGGCGGGGCGTGCCGCTCATCCCGCGCGGCATCATGCACCTCGCGCGGTTCTTCACCGGCATCGAAATCCACCCCGGGGCGCGGATCGGGCGGCGGTTCTTCATCGACCACGGCATGGGGGTCGTCATCGGCGAGACAGCCGAAATCGGCGACGACGTGACGCTTTACCAGGGCGTGACCCTCGGCGGCACGAGCACGCGCCGGGTGAAGCGCCACCCCACGCTGCGCGACCGGGTGACCGTCGGCGCCGGCGCGAAGGTGATCGGCGCAGTCGAGATCGGCGAAAACGTGCGGATCGGCGCCGGCAGCGTGGTGGTCACCAACGTGCCGCCGAACGCGACGGTCGTCGGGGTGCCGGGGCACATCGTCGCGTTCCACGATGATTCGAACGGAGCGATTCAGCGACTGCCAGACCCGGAGTGGGAGCGGCTGAACGACCTCGACCGGCGGCTCGACGAGCTGCGGGCGCAGATTGCGCACCTCGAAGAGCACCTCGCGCAGCTGCACGGCCGCCACCACGACGGGCAGGAAGCGCCGGGAACGGCGGCCGAGCGCTGATGGGCTGGGAGGAGCGGGCGCGGAAGCTGGAGGCGCGGCGCCGGCGGATGCCGGTCAGCGGCCGGGGGCTGCTGACCGTGCTGCCGCTCGCCGAGCGGAAGCGGCTGGAGCGGCTGGCGAAGCAGCGGGGAAACGGCCGGCCCGGGCGGAAGGGCCCGAAACGCGCCTGACCGGGGCCGCTGCTAGACTCGAGCACATGGACCTTGCGCAGTACCCCCTCCACGCGCTCGCCGAGCAGGTGGGCACCCCGTTCTACTTCTACGACGCGGCGATCCTGGACCGGAAATTCGCCGAGCTTGCGGCGATCACGTCCGGGCCGGGGCTGCACTGCCGGTACGCGGTGAAGGCGAACCCGGCACGGCCGGTGCTCGAGACGGCGCGCCGCCACGGGCTCTGGATCGATGCGGTCAGCGGCAATGAGGTGCTCCGGGCGAAGGCGGCCGGCTTCCCGATGGGCCACGAGCCGCCCGTCGTGATGTACACGGCGGATGTCTTCCGCGACAACGCGCTCCGGGTGGTGCTGGAGGAGGGGATCCTGCCGAACGTCGGCTCGCCGGGGATGATCCGGGAGCTGGCGGAGGCCGGGTACCGCGGCCCGATTGCGATGCGGATCAACCCGGGCTTCGGACACGGGCATGTACAGGCGTGCGACACCGGCGGGCCGTCCTCGAAGCACGGCATCTGGTACGAAGACCACCTCGCGGCGAAGCGGATGGCCGATGAGGCGGGCTTCCCGGTGGTGACGCTGCACGCGCATGTCGGCACGGGGCCGCAGATCCGCGAGTTCGACGAGAACATGAAGAAGCTCATCGCGCTGTTCGCGCACCTGCTGCCGCACTACCCGGAGGTGACGGCGGTGAACCTCGGCGGGGGCATCCCCCACCCGTACCGGCCCGGGGCGCCGGCCTACCCGCTCGAGGAGTACGGCGCGCTCCTCGCCGACGGCGTGCGGCAGCTGACGGCGGCGGCGGAGCGGCCGATCGGCATCGAAATCGAGCCGGGGCGGTATCCCGTGGCCGGCATGGCGCTGCTCGTCGCCCGGGTGACCGACGTGAAGGCGACTCGGACGAATGAAAAGGGGCCGGGGCACCAGTTCATCATGTGCGACGCGGGATTCAACGACCTCGTGCGGCCGGCGATGTACGGCTCCTACCACCACATCTCGATCGTCGGGAAGGGGGCCGGGCGGGAGCCGGAGCCGTTCGTGGTCGCCGGCCCGCTCTGCGAGAGCGGGGACGTCTTCACGCGTGACGACCGGGAGCTGCTGCAGCCGCGCCCGCTGCCGCGGCCCGAGCCCGGCGACCTCCTCGTGCTGCACGATGCGGGCGCCTACGGGGCGGCGATGTCGTCGAACTACGTGTCGCTGGGGCGGGTGCCCCAGGTGCTGTGGGAGAACGGGAGCGCGCGGCTGATCGCCCGGCGGGAGACGTTCGAGGACCTCGTGCGGCGGGAGTGCGACGAGCCGATCGCGCTCTGAGCGGGGCTACTCGGCCGCAGGGGCGGCCTTCCGGGCATCGGCGACGAGGCGGTAGCCGACGTTCCGGACCGTCTCGATGAAGGCGTGGCCCCGGATTTCGATCTTGGCGCGGATCCGCCGGATATGGACGTCGACGGTGCGGGCTCCGCCGAAGTAGTCGTAGCCCCAGACGCGGTTGAGGAGCTGCTCGCGGGTGAAGACCCGGCCAGCGTTCATCGCGAGGAAGCGGAGGAGTTCGTACTCCTTGAAGGTGAGGACGACCGGCTCGTCGTCGACCGTGACGCGGTAGTTCGTGAGGTCGATGGCGAGGGCGCCGCAGCGGATGATGTTCTCGGCATCGACGCCGTGCTTGCGCCAGAGGGCGCGCTCGATCCGGCGGGCCAGCTCTTCGGGAGGCGCCGAGAGGAGGACGAAGTCGTCGACGGGGAGGTCGGGCGTGATCCGGTCGAGCCCGTCCGGGGGCACGAGGGCGAAGAGGATGACGCCGTTTTCGCCGTAGGCCCCGGCGATGATGGAGAAGGCGGCGGGGGGGATATCGCGGAAGTCGAGGACGGCGACATCGATCCGGTTCTGGAGTTCGTCGGAGGCGAGGCGCTCGGGGGCGATGACCGGGGCGTTGAAGCCGGCGCGTTCGAGTTCGGCGCCAAGGCGGGCAGCATCGGGACGGCGAGTCACGAGGAAGACGGTGCGCATGCCGGAGGTGTCCCCTTACCCGGGCCAGTATACGCCCGGCCCCGGGGGCGCCGGCCGGGCCGCCGATGAAATCCGTGTGAAATCTGTCACGAGCCCGGCGGCGAACCGTCGGGCGCCGCGGGCAGGCACAGGCGGAAGGTGCTCCCCTCGCCGGGCACGGAATCGACCAGGATGCAGCCGGCGTGGCCCCGGGCGACGCCCGCGGCGGCGGCGAGGCCGAGCCCGCGCCCGGTGAAGCGCGTGGTGAAGAAGGGCTCGAAGATCCGGTCCCGGATTGCGGGGTCGATGCCCTCGCCGGAATCGCGGACCTCGATGACGACGTAGGTGCCGGCGGGCACCGGCTTCGGGTACGCAGCGGCGAAGCGCTCGGCCGGCACGTCCTCCGCAAACGTGCGGACGGTCACCTCGTCGCCGGGCCGGGAGGCTTCGGCGGCGTTTTCGAGGATGGCGGAGATGGCCAGGCGGAGCTGCGAAGGGTCGCCGAGGACGGCGGGAAGGCCCGGCGCCAGCTCCGGGCGGAAGGTGACCCGGCTGCCGGCCGCGGCGACGGCGGCGGCGACCACCTCGTTGATGTCGACGCGCTGGCGGGCGACCTGGCTGCGGCCGGAGAAGAGGAGCATCTGCCGGGAGAGGTCGGCCATGCGGCGCGCGGCGTCCTGGATCTCCTCGAGGAGCGGGCGGGCCGGGCTCCCGGCCGGGAGTTCGAGGAGGGCGAGCGCGGCATTGCCGAGGATGCCGACGAGGAGGTTGTTGAAGTCGTGGGCGATGCCGCCGGCAAGGATGGCGAGGGCCTCCATGCGGTTGGCGCGGGCGCTGGCCTCGGCGGCGCGGACGCGCTCGGTGATGTCGAGGATGACCGCAATGAGCCCGACCTGGCGGCCCTCGTGGTCGCGGAGGGGAACGTAGTTGGCCTCCCAGGTGGTGTCCTGCCAGGCGCCGGTTGCGGTGAAGGCCTCGCCGGCGAGGCCGCGGCGGACCTGGGCGAGCACGTCGGGGGCGTCGCGGTTGAACTCGAAGATCGACTGGCCGACGAGCTCCCCGGGCCGGAGGCCGTAGCGGGCGAGCCCGCCGCCTTCGAGGAGGGTGTAGCGGCCCTCCATGTCGACGACCCAGATGACGATCGGGGCCGCCGCGGCCGCGCGGGAGAGCAGTTCGCGGGCTTCGGCGAGGGCGCGGCGCTCGGTGATGTCGCGGGCGACGTGGAATGTCCCAGTGATCACCCCATCCTCGACGAGGGTGCGGCCCTTGACCTCGAACCAGCGGCGCTCGCCGTTCTTGAAGACGAACTCCACTTCGAGCATGGGAACGGTGTCGCCGGCCCAGATGCGGGCGAGCGCCTCGGCAACACGCGCGTACTGCTCGGGCGGAACGAAGTCGAGCGCGGGACGGCCGAGCAGCTCCCCTGGCGTGTAGCCGGAGAGTTCGTAGCCGAGGCGGTTCATCTCGGTGAAGCGGCCCTGCCGGTCGAGCGCGAACATGATGTCGTTCGCCTCTTCGACGAGGCGGCGGTAGCGGTCGGCACCGGGCGGGAGTTCGACGAGGGCGAGGACGGCCGCGGCAGCGGTGCTGCCCTCCACGGGACGGCGGACGAGGCGGGCCGGGCCGGTGCGGCCGGGCCCGGGGGCATCGCAGGCAAGCTCGTCGCGGCTGCCGGAGAGGAGCGCCTCGACCTCGGCGGGGGAGAGGCAGGGCAGGATGCGGCGGACCGCCTCCGCGGCCGGTTCGCCGGGGGCGCAGGCGGGGTCGAGGGCGGCCCACGCGGCGCTGGCGGCGGCGAGCCGGCCGTCGCGGTCGACCGCGGCGGCCGGGACCGGCAGGGCATCGAAGAGGGCGGGGAGGTCGCGCGGGGAGAGCGACGGGTGGATGCGCACGAGGGGCCGGTCCCGCTGGTTTTCGCAAATTCTTTACGAAATCACCGCCCGTTGCAAGCGCAATCAAGGACGGGCGGCGGCGTGGCCCGGGAGGACCGGGGCGTGCGAGGATGGCGCCATGACGGAGCTCCCGCGGGTGGTGGTTGCCGCGCCGGGTTCGGGCGCGGGCAAGACGACGGTCACCATGGCGCTGATCGCCGCGCTGCGCGCCGCCGGCGAGCGGGTGCAGCCCTTCAAGGTCGGGCCGGACTACATCGACCCTTCCCACCTCGCGGCGGCGGCGGGCCGGCCCGCGTTCAACCTCGACACCTTCTTCCTCGCGGCCGCGCAGGTGCGCGGGCTGTTCGCCCACGCGATGCGGGGCGCGACGGTCGGCGTGGTGGAAGGCGTGATGGGCATGTTCGACGGGCGGAGCGGGGCGGGCGAGGCCGGTTCGACGGCCGATGCCGCCGCCGCGCTGGGCGCGCCCGTGGTGCTCGTGGTCGATGCGGCAGGAATGGCCGGGAGCATCGCCGCGGTGGCGCGCGGGTTCGCCGACTTCGACCCCCGGGTGCGGGTCGGCGGGGTGATTGCGAACCGGGTCGGTTCGGAGCGGCACGCGGAGCTGCTCGGGGAGGCGCTCGAGGCGGCGGGGCTGCCGCTGCTCGGCTGGCTGCCGAACGACCCGGCGGTCGCCCTGCCGGGCCGCCACCTCGGGCTGGTGCTGGCGGGCGAGGCCGCCCCGGCGCCGGAGGCGCTCGCCCGGGCCGCGCAGCAGATCGATGCCGGGGCAGTGCTGCGGCTGGCGCGGGGCGCCGGGCCGCTCCCTGCGCCGGCGCCGGTCTTCCCGGGGCGGCAGCCGGGGCGCATCCGGCTCGCGTGGGCCGAGGATGCGGCATTCCGCTTCACCTACCCGGAGACGCGGGAGCTGCTCGAGCGGCTGGGGGCGGAGATCCTGCCGTTCAGCCCGCTGGCCGATACGGCGCTGCCGGCGGCCGATGCGCTGTACATCGGCGGGGGCTACCCGGAACTCCACGCGGAGGCGCTGGCGGCGAACCGGCCGATGCTGGAGGCGATCCGGGGGTTCCGGGGGCCGGTGCTGGCGGAGTGCGGCGGATACATGTACCTCGCCGAGGCGCTCGAAACGGAGGGCCGGCGGTACCCGATGGCCGGGCTTGCGCCCGGGGTCGCGCGGATGGCCGACCGGCCGGTGCTGGGCTACCGGGATGTGGTTGCGCTCGCCGCAAGCCCGGTCGCGGAGGCCGGCTGGCGGCTGCGGGGGCACGAGTTCCACTATGCGCGGCTGGAGCCGGGCAGCCGGCCGGCCTGGCGGCAGGCCGACGGTACGGCCGTCGAGGGCTTCACGGACGGGCGGGTGCTGGCGAGCTTCATTCACCTCTACCTGCTGGCGCGGCCGCGGGCGGCGGAGCGGTTCATCGCGGCGGGCGAACGGGCGCGGGCTGCGGCCGGCTGAACCGGGGCCCGCGCGGCGGCCGCTCGGGGAGGCGCTGGAGGGAGCGGCAGGGAGTTCCCCGATTCGCGCCGCGCCCGGGGCTGACGACGATCAGCGTGCAGAGCAGCCGCCCCTCCGGGGGCGGCCGTCCTGTGCAACGCACAGCAAGGGGGTAGTCAACCATCGTGAAGCTCTCACTCTCGGCGAAACTGTTCGGCGGGTTCGCGCTGGCCGTGGTGCCGGCCGTGGCGATTGCGGTCGTCGGCTGGACGCGCATCGATGCGGCGGCGAAGGACGAGAAGCGGCTGGCCAGCGAAGGCGTGCAGGCGACGATGCACATCACGGAGGCGCGGCGCGGCTTCGAGGTCGGCATCGCGAAGGCGGGGCTGCTGGCCTACACGACGGAGCCGGCGGCGTTCATGAAGCTCCGCGAGGAGATTTCCCAGAACCTGGGGCGCGGCTCCGAGCAGTTCCGCGGGCTCGAGGAGCACATCACCACTCCCGAGGGCCGTGCGAAGTACGCGGAGGCGCAGACCGCCGTGGCCGCCTTCGAGGAGTTCGCCGCGAAGTACGGCGAGGCGCTGGACAAGAAGGACTCGGCCGCGCTGCTGAAACTTGCCGAGCAATCGCCGACGGTCATCGGCGAGATGAACGCAAAGCTCAGCGCCCTGAACGAGTACGTGGGGCAGCATGCCGACAAGGTCGCGGCCGACGGGCAGGATGCCGCCAACCGGGCGAAGCTGCTGATGGCGGTCCTCGGCGTGGTCTCGGCCGCCGCGGCCGGGGGCGTCGGGTTCTTCATCGCACGGCGGGTCGTGGCCGGGGTCAACGCCGCGACGGAGGCGGCCCACCGGATCGCCCGCGGCGAGACGGACGTCGAAGTCGAGGTCCGCTCGAACGACGAAATCGGGGAGCTGGCCCGGGCGTTCGCCGAGATGACGGACTACCTGAAGGAGATGGCCGCCGCGGCCGCGGCCGTCGCGAACGGCGACCTGACCTCGCAGGTGCGGCCGCGCGGCGAGGGGGATACGCTCGGCACGGCGCTGAACGGCATGGTGACGAACCTGCGCGAGATGATCGGCAATGTCCGGGAGGGCGCTGCAGCGATTACGGAGGCGGCCGAGGCGCTGCGCGGCTCATCGGACCAGATGGCGACGGCGACCGGGCAGATTGCGAACGCCATCGACGAGGTGACGCGGAGCGCGGTCTCGCTCAGCGGGCTCTCGCAGGAGAGCGCGCGGGAGGTGGAGCAGCTGGCGAGCGGCTCGCAGCAGCTGGCTTCGACGGCGGCGACCTCGGCCGATTCGGCGAAGCAGTCGCGCGTCGTGGCGGCCGAGATCGGCGAGCGGATCCAGGCCGTGGCGGCGGCATCGGAGGATGTGGCCCGCGCGGCGGAGGAGTCGCGGCTGGCGGCCCAGCGGGGCCAGGAGGCCGTGGCCCAGGCGTTCGCCTCGATGGAGTCGATCGCGGCGGCGGTGGAGCGCGCCTCGAAGACGGTGGACCAGCTCGGCGAGTACGGCCAGCAGATCGGCGACATCGTGAAGGCGATCGACGAAATCGCCTCGCAGACGAACCTGCTGGCGCTGAATGCGGCGATCGAGGCCGCGCGCGCCGGCGAGCAGGGCCGCGGCTTCGCAGTGGTGGCCGAGAACGTGCGGTCGCTGGCGGAGCGGGCGAGCGCCTCGACGAAGGAGATTGCCGGGCTCATCGCGAAGGTCCAGCAGGGCACGCAGGAGGCCGTCCAGGCGATGGCTGCCGGGGTGCGGGACGTCGAGGCCGGCCGGGGCATCACCAGCGAGGCGGGCCGGGCGCTCGATTCGATCATCGCCTCGGTGCAGGAGTCGGCCGTGCGGATGCAGCAGATTGCGCGCGACGTGCAGGGGCTGGCCGCGGGGGCGGAGCGGATCGTGGCCTCGGCCGACCAGATTGCGACGATGGCCGGCGAATCGGCGGCGGGCGCGAACAGCATGGCCGCAGCCACGAGCCGCGTGACCGACGCCATCATCCAGGTCTCGGCGACGAGCGAGGAGACGAGCGCCTCGGCGGAGGAGGTTTCGGCCTCGACGGAGGAGCTTTCGGCGCAGGCCCAGGAGCTGGCCGCAACAGCGAGCCAGATGCGGGAGCTGGCCGAATCGCTCAATGCGGCCACGGCACGGTTCCGGCTGGCCTAGCCGGCGCGGGTCGCGGGACACCAGCGCGCGGGGGAGCCGGACGGCTCCCCCGCTTCGCGTTCCGGAGCAGCGCGCCGCAGCCCGCGGGCGTCAGGGGTGGTAGAGGGCGACGAGCCGGCCGGGGAAGAGGGCGCGGGCGCGCTCGAGCGCCTCGCAGGCGGAGGCTTCGGTGCCCAGGCCGAGCGGGATCCAGTGCTGGCACGGGCCTCCCGGGCCGGCGACCAGCTGGACGATCCAGCCCGTCTCCGCGAGCCGGACGAGGACACAGGCGCCGATGATACCTTTCATAAGGTCAGGATGCTTCGCCGAGTGCGAACAAACGGCGAACGAACGGCCGGAATATCCGGGCCATTCTTCCGAAAAACCCGGACGGGGGTTGAACGGTCAGCCGCGGAGGAGCTTCGCGAGGCCGCGGAGGGTGAGCCAGCCGGCGAAGGCGCCAGCGAGGACGAGCGGCACAAGCGAGGCAGGGTCCTTGATCCGGTGGAAGGTGGCCTGGCCGTCCTGGATTTCGATGTAGCCGACGGGGCTGGCCATCACGCCGCCTCCGCCGCCCGAGCCTTCACCGATTTCGCCGGTTTCGCTGCCTTCTTCAATGCCGCGGCCGCTGCCGCCGCCGAAGCCCCAGCGGACCTTCGCGACGGGGATGACCGTGACGCCGTCGCGGTCGACCGGGTCGCCGAAGACGGCGCTGGCTGAGGCGTGGAGCCCGAGCCGGCTCGCGAGGCGCTCGATGAACGAGGCGGAGGCGCTGGAGGCGGCTTCCTGGGCTTCGCGGAGAACGCGGGAGAGGTCGTCGGTCATGGGCTGTACCTCCCGACGGGGATGCCGCCCATGGTGCGCCGCCGGGAGAAGGCTGGCAAGCGGTGCGGGCCGGCAGGCGGGGTACGGGGCTTACTTGAAGCGGTAGGTGATGCGGCCGCGGGTGAGGTCGTAGGGCGAGAGTTCGACGAGGACGCGGTCGCCGGTGAGGATTTTGATGTAGTTCTTGCGGATTTTGCCGCTGATGTGGGCGAGGACGAGGTGGCCGTTGGCCAGCTCGACCCGGAAGGTGGCGTTGGGGAGGGGCTGGGTCACGACCCCTTCGACTTCAATGCCGTCGTTTTCTGCCATGGGGGCTCCTTCTGCGCGTGGCGCGGGCGGGGTGGAGGGAATGGACCAGCGGGCGGAGGAGGTCCCCCGCCCGCTGGCTGGTTGGTGTGCCGGGTGCTGCGCCATTCCCGCCTGGCGCTGCGGCGGGCGGATTAGAAGCGGCGGTTGCCGGAGTAGCCGCCGGAGCGGCCGCCGCCGAAGCCGCCGGAGCGGCCGCCGCCGTAGCCGCCCGAGCCGCCGCCGTAGCCGGAGCCGCCGCGCGGGCGGTCTTCGCGGGGGCGGGCCTCATTGACGATGAGGGTGCGGCCGCGGAGCTGGCTGCCGTTCAGGGCGTTGATGGCGGCTTCCGCCTGGGCGCGGTCGTCCATTTCGACGAAGCCGAAGCCGCGGGAGCGGCCGGTATCGCGGTCGGTGACGACCTGGGCGGAGCGGACTTCGCCGTGGGCCGCGAAGGCGGCCTGGAGGTCGGTGTCCGTGGTTTCGTAGGAGAGATTGCCGATGTAGAGCTTCATGTAGTGCAGGTCCTTTCGCTGCGTGTGCGTCGATGTGGCGAGCCGGCCGGGGGCACGAACGATCACCTGCGACGACTCACGACAGACCAGCGGGAAAACGGAACCTGCGAGAGGAAGCGAAAGGGAGCGTGCTTTGGGCCTGCGGCGGGGGTTTCCCCCGTGCCACGTGAGTAACGTACCACATGGCGCGGGGGATGGAAAGCGGAGGGGGAGGGAGGAGGGAGGAGGGAGCCCCGCTGCACCGCCCGGCCGCCCCGAGGGAGGAGCTTGGAGCCCGGAGTGAGTGGGAACGGCGCGTCTGATCGTTCAGCCTCCGGGCTCCAACCTTCCAGCTTCGCCCTCCTCCCTCGGCGGGGGGAAGGGAGGTGCGGGGCGCCCTCCTCCCTTGGGAGGGGCTGGGAAGCGGGGCGGGGTACGCGCTCAGGCGAGCTCGATGTTGTCGAGCAGGCGGGTGGCGCCGAAGCGGACGACGAGGGAGAGGAGCGCCGGGCCGGCGACCGTGCCGTCGAGCTCTTCGAGCGTTTCGTCGTCGGCGAGGGAGACGTACTCGAGTGCGGCGAGCGGTTCGCCGGCGATGACCTCGCGGACGATGCGGCGGAGCGTTTCGGCGTCGCGCTCGCCGGCGGCCCAGGCGGCGGCGGCGGCATCGAGCGACCGCTTGATGACGGGCGCGGCGGTGCGCTGCTCCGGACTGAGGTAGACGTTGCGCGAACTCATGGCGAGGCCGTCGGGCTCGCGGACGATGTCGCAGGGGACGATCTCGACCGGGAGGTCGAGGTCGCGCACCATGCGGCGGATGACGCGGAGCTGCTGGGCATCCTTCCGGCCGAAGTAGGCGCGGGTGGGGCTGACCGCGTTGAACAGCTTCAGGACGACCGTGGCGACGCCCCGGAAGTGGCCGGGCCGGGCGGCGCCTTCGAGCCGGCGGGTGACCTCTTCGACGGTGACGTAGGTCTGGTAGCCGGGCGGGTACATCTCGGCGGCGGAGGGCAGGTAGACGGCGTCGACGCCGGCCTCGCGGAGGAGCTGGAGGTCGCGGACTTCGTCGCGGGGGTACCGTTCGAAGTCCTCGCCGGGGCCGAACTGGGTGGGGTTAACGAAGATCGAGACGACGGCGAGGGCGTTCTCAGCTTTGGCGCGCCGGACGAGGGCGAGGTGCCCTTCGTGGAGGTAGCCCATGGTGGGCACGAAGCCGAGGTCGCCGGGGTGGTCGCGGCGCCAGCGCTGCATGGCGGCCGGCGTGGTGAGCACCACCGGCCCCGGCGAGCCAGCCGGCGCACCCGTGTTGCGGAAATCGGCGTCGTTCGGGCGGGCCATGGCAGCGGGCGGCTAGCCGGCCTGGGCGAGCTCGGCGAGGGTGGCTTCGTCCATCTCGAAGCTGTGCTCGGCCGTGGGGAAGGCGCCGCCTTCGACCTCGTCGATGTAGGCGCGGACGGCCTCGCGGATGGCGGCGCCGAGGACGGCGTACCGCTTCGCGTGCTTGAGCGGGCGGCGGTCATCGTAGATGCCGAGCATGTCGTGGAGGACCTGCACCTGGGCATCGCAGTGGGGGCCGGCGCCGATGCCGATGGTGGGGATGGAGAGCCGCTCGGTGACCATGCGGGCGAGCGGCGCGGGGATCGTCTCGAGGACGACGGCGAAGGCGCCAGCATCCTCGAGGGCGCGGGCATCGGCGATGAGCTTCGCGGCGGCGGCGGGCGTCTTGCCCTGGACTTTGTGGCCGCCGAACTGGTTGACGGACTGCGGGGTGAGCCCGAGGTGGCCCATGACCGGGATGCCGGCTTCGACCATGCGCCGGACGAGGGGGACGATGTGGCTGCCGCCTTCGAGCTTGACGGCGGTGGCGCCGCCCTCCTTGAGGAGGCGGCCGGCGTTCCGCATCGCCTCGTTCGGGTCGGCCTGGTAGCTCATGAAGGGCATATCGGCGACGACGATCGCCTTCTCGGTGGCGCGGACGACCGCCCGGGTGTGGTAGACGATGTCGTCCATGGTGACGGGCACGGTGGAGTCGTAGCCAAGGACGACGGAGCCGAGGGAGTCGCCGACGAGGATGATGGGGATGCCGGCCTGTTCGACGAGGCGGGCGGTTGGGTAGTCGTAGGCGGTGATCATGGCGAACCGCCGCCCCTGGGCCTTCCATTCCTTGAGCTTGTGGATCGAGAGCCGTCCCATGGCCCGGATGCCCCTCCTTCGCGCGGTGGGCGCGTGGTCAGCCGGCGGCGCCGGCGAGTTCGCGCGGGTTGTGGCTGTACCCGTCGCCCGCTTCGACGCTGACGATGCGGTTGGCTGCATCGACGAACACCCGGCGGGGCGCGATGGTGCGGGCCTCGGCCTCCTCCAGGTGCTGGTACGCGATGATGATGACGATGTCGCCGCGGTGGATGAGATGGGCGGCTGCGCCGTTGACGCAGATTTCGCCGGAGCCGCGTTCGCCGCGGATGGCGTAGGTTTCGAGGCGGGCGCCGTTGGTGACATCGACGACGTGGACCTGTTCGTAGGGGAGGATGTTGGCGGCCTCCATGAGGTCCGGGTCGATGGTGATGGAGCCCTCGTAGTCGAGGTTGGCGCCTGTCACGGTGGCGCGGTGGATTTTGCCGCTCATCATGACGCGCATGTGCTGTCCCCCTCCGGCGTGCCGCCGGCCGTTCAACAACCGTCCCCGCATCGGCGCGAGCGAGGCGGGGACGAACGGGGGTCGTGCGGGGGCGCTGGGGCGCTGTTCCGGCTCAACTTCCCGGTCCGTACCGGCCACGCGGGTCCAGGCGGACGCTCGTTGAACGTGCAGGCGGATTCGATGGCTGGGCTCGACGTCCGTGATGGATCGCCGGCGCCCTGATCGTTTCGATCCGGCGAAGCGTTGTCAAGAGGGCGGCGGCCCGGGAGCTGGTGCCGGGCCGCCGCGGGCGGGTCAGCCGGCTTCGCCGATATCGCGGTGGGTGGTTTCGAAGACGAGCTGGGTGAGGCGGTTGTGATGGCGGGCGAGCGCCATTTCGAGGAGGATGGCCTGCTCGCTGAGCTCAATCATCTTCCAGATATCGACGTCGCCGGGGGCGCTGGCCTCTTCGACGAGCTCGTCGATCTTGCGGCTGAAGAGTTCGTGCTCCTCGCGCTGCTGGTCGACTTTGGGCAGGAGCCGGGGTTCGAGGGATTCCGCGCGGTTGAGGGGCGAATCGGGGAGTTCGGCGCTCCAGATGTGGTGGCGGATGGCCGAGCGGGCATCGGCGACCGCCTGGCGGAAGGCGGCCTGCCAGGCCTGGGGCCGGCTGGCGTGGAAGGGGAGCCGGGCCGCCTGGCGGAGGAGCTCGCGCGCCTCCGCGAGGGGGTCGCGGATGGTGAAGATGGTGCCGTCCGGTTCGACCGGGGCAAAGGTGCCGGAATACGAGGTGGATGTCGTGGCCATTGCGTACCTCCTGTAGGCCGTCGTGGGGCCGTGCGCCGGCGATGGACCGGGGCGCGGCCTGTGCGGATTCCTGGGAGGGCCTGGGCGCTGCCCTCCGAACGCCTGCGGGGTTAGCTGACGGGTTCGGCGTCGGAAGTCGCCTATGCGCGCGCTCGCGCAATACACCCCAAGGGTTGGTTCCCCCGCCCCCGCCAGCGGCGGGGTTCGGCACCAGCTACCGTACCACACAGGGTCAAGCGCTGTGCAACGCCGGGCCTGTTTCGGAGGGGCGCGGGACGGGGGCGCCGGCTACCGTTCGCTCCAGGTGGTGCCGTCGGCGCTGTCCTGGAGTTCGATGCCGAGGCTGGCGAGGCGCTCGCGGATCCGGTCGGCGAGGGCCCACTGCTTTGCGGCGCGGAGTTCGGCGCGGATTTCGACGAGGAGGTCGATGAACGGGGCGGCTGCGAGGGACCGGGCGGCCGGTGCCTCGAGGGTGAGCCCGAGGACGCCGCACAGCTCGCGGAGCGTGGCCCGCGCCGGGCCGATGTCGGCGCCGGCGGCAGCCGCGCGGTTGATGTCGCGGGCGAGTTCGAAGAGGGCCGCGAGGGCGCGCGGGGTGTTCAGGTCGTCGTCCATCGCCTCGATGAAGCGGGCGCGGACGGCCTCGTGGTCGATGTCAGCGGGGGCGCTGCCGCCCTCGGCGGAGGCGGCGTGGCGGAGCCGCTCGGCGCCGGCGCGGGCGGCTTCGAGCGCCTCTTCGGAGTAGGTGACCGGGCTGCGGTAGTGACTGGTAATGACGAAGAGGCGGAGGGCATCGGCGCCGTACCGGTCGAGGGCCTCCTGGATGGAGACGAGGTTGCCGATGGACTTCGACATCTTTTCGCTGCCGAGCTGGAGGAGGGCGTTGTGCATCCAGATGCGGGCGAAGGGGGCTTTGCCGGTGTAGGCCTCGGTCTGGGCGATTTCGTTCGTGTGGTGGGGGAAGATGAGGTCCATCCCGCCGCCGTGGATGTCGATCTGCTCGCCGAGGGTTTCGAGGGCCATGGCGGAGCATTCGATGTGCCATCCGGGGCGGCCGGGGCCCCACGGGCTCTCCCAGCTCGGCTCGCCGGGCCTGGCGGCCTTCCAGAGGGCGAAGTCGAGCGGGTCGTCCTTGTGCTCCGTGGGGTCGACGCGGGCGCCGGCGCGGAGGTCATCGATATCGCGGCGGGAGAGGGCGCCGTAGCGCTCGGCGCCGAAGGCGCGGACGCGGTAGTAGACGTCGCCGCCGGAGGCGTAGGCGTAGCCTTTTTCGATGAGCCCCTCGATGAAGCGGATGATCTGGGGTATGACCTGCGTCACGCGGGGGTAGACGTGGGCGGGGAGGACGTTCATCGCCCGGAGCTGGTCGAGGTACTGGGCGATGTTCCGCTCGGCGAGCTCGGCCATGGGGATGCCGAGGCGGTTGGAGCGCTCGATCAGCTTGTCGTCGATATCGGTGAAGTTCTGGACGTGGCGGACGGGGATGCCCCGCCAGTCGAGGTAGCGGCGGAGGGTATCGAAGACGATGGCGTGGAGGGCGTGGCCGACGTGGGCTTCGGAGTAGGGGGTGATGCCGCAGACGTACATGCGGACGACGCCGTCCTCGCCGACGGGCGGGAGGAGGTCTTTCCGTGTACCGGAGAGCGTATCGGTCAGCTGCATGGCGCGGCCCCCAGCGAAGCTTCGACCAGTGTAGCGGAGGCCCGGCTGACCGCATTCCGGGGTGCGTCGGGAGGAAATCGTGGAAATCGCGGGCATGACTGATGGTGGCCGGAGTATTGCCTGTTTGCGGGGAGCTGTGCGAACCTCAGGGTCACCCTTGGCGGGGTGATGAGGTGCGTTGGCCCCGGCCCGGATTCCCCGGTCCGCTGTTGCGCCCCGGGCGAACGCACCGAGACTGCCTATGGGAAACGAGAAACGCGTGGAGACCGCCGCGTGACGGCCCGGCTCCCGGAGGGGCCGGTGCGCGTCATGAGCAGGCTCGCAGCGTGGGCCGACTACGGCCTTGCCGTGGCCTTCGCCCTGTGCCGCCGGGTTCGCGTGCCTGTGGCGCCGCGTGCTGGCCTGCTCGAGATGGCCTTCGAACCGGCCTGCGCCGCCGAGGCGGCGCCCGTTGGGCCCCGGCGGTATGGGGCCGGGCCGGCTGCGCCGGCGGCGTTCCCCGGCCCGCGCTGGCACGAACCGGCGCCCCGGGCGGTTCGGCAGCCGTGGTTCGTGCGGCCGGCCGAAGTGGCGATGCTGACGCTCTCCTTCTTCCTCGCGGCGCACCTGTTCGGCGGAGGCACGCCCGAGGCGCGCGCCCCGCAGGTGAGCTTTGCGCTGGTGCCCTCTGTGAGCCGGCCAGCGCCGGCGCGCGTGGTTGAGGTCCGCCCGACCGTGCCGGCAGCGGCAGAGCCAACCCCGGAGGCTGCCGCACCGGCCGAACTTCCGAAGCCCGCGCCGGCGCCTGCAACGGGCGACGCTGCCGCCTCGGGCGTGGCAGCTGAGCCGCCGGCCGCCCGGGCGCCTGAACCGGAGGCCCCGGCAGCAGCGCCGGTGGGCCAGCCGATGCCGGCGCCGGCGCCTCCGGCCCCGCCGGCGCTCTCGCCGACCGCGGCGAACCTCCCGCGGCTGACGTACGCGCAGGTCATCGCCTTCGCGATTGAAGCCGGCTGGCCGGCCGAGCTGACGGATGCGGTGGCGCGGGTGGCCTGGTGCGAGAGCAGTTTCCGGCCCGACGCAGTCGGATACATGGCGTACGGACTGATGCAGGTGACGCCGCTCTGGTTCGAGTACGCGGGGATTCCGTTTGAGCGCTGGTCGGACCCGGTGGCGAACCTGAAGGCGGCGCTGGCGGCATTCCGGTACAGCGAGGCGCAGGGCCACAGCCCCTGGGCGGCCTGGACCTGCAAGCCGGAGGCAATCACGATCCCGTAGGGGACGGGCTGGCGGGGGACGAGGAGTAGCGGCATCCTAGCCGGCAGTGAGCACGCCAGCGGGCGGGGGCACCCGGGCAGCGGATGACCGCCTCCGCGCGCGTTTGCGCCCGGCAGGGCTGGCTGCGCACGCAGGGCCGTTCCTCTTCGCGGCGGGGCTGCTCGCGCTGCTGGCGGCGGCGACGCGGCTGCGGCTCGAGGGGACCGTCGAGTTCGCCGACCCCGGCTGGGACCGCCACTACTACCTCCAGGCCGCGCGCGACGGCCCCTGGGACTTCCACATCGCGCCCTACTGCTGGCGGGTGCTGGTGCCGCTCGCGGCCTGGGCATCGCCGCTGCCGCTCCAGTGGAGCTTCTTCGCCATCGCGGCGGCGGCCCTGGCAACTGCGGGAGCCGCGCTCTGGATGCTCCTCCGCGAGGAGGGACTGCCGGCGCCGCTGGCGGCGGCCGGGGTGCTGCTCATGTTCTCGGCGGGCTGGGGCGTGCGCTACCAGGTGGCAGATTTCTGGCTGCCGGACGCGGCCGCAACCGCGGCGATCGTGCTGGCGATGCGGTTCGCGCGGCAGGGACGGGCGCGCGCGTTCGCGCTGACGCTGCTGGCCGGCGCGCTGGCGAAGGAGGTAACCCTGGCAGCGGCGCCGCTGGCGCTGACCCTTGCGCCGACCACCGCCCCGCTGCGGGTGCGGGCGCTCCGGGCGGCGGCGATGACGGCCCCGGCCGTCGCGGCGTCCCTCGCGGTGCGGCTCGCGATCCCGGCCTGGAACGACGACACGGCCTACATCGCCTCGCTCCCGCCGGTCATCGCCCGGTTCCCGGAGATTGTGGCGAACTACCACTACCCCGACCTGCTCCGCGAGGTGGGCTGGAACGGGCGGGTCCGCGGGTTCGACCGCAGCCTGGCGGAGGCGCTGACGACGCGGACGTTTGGCCCTCTGATGCTCCTGCTGGCGGCGGCGGGAGCGATGGCCCGGCCCGGGCTCGCGCTCCGGCTGGCGCCGTTCACGGCGCTGGTGCTTGCCCAGCTGCTGGTCGCGCACGATACGGAGCGGCTGATCGCCTTCGCGGCGCCGGCCGCAGCGTGGCTGGCCGCTGTGGGCGCCGCCGAACTCTGCCGCCGCGGGTGGGTCTCGCCGGCCCAGGTGACGGTCATCGCGGGGGGCGCCTTCGCGCTGGCGCTTGCGGCGGGGAGGGATACGTTCGCCCTCGAGTTCCCGGCGCAGGCAGCGCTGGCCTGCACCTCGGCGCTGGCTCTCGGGGCGGTGCGGCTGCGGGTCAGTCTTCGAGGATGAAGGTGACCTTCATGTTGACGCGGTATTCCTTGATGGCGCCGTCTTCGACGCTGACGGTCTGCTCCTGGACCCAGGCGCCTTTGACGTTGCGGAGGGTCTTGTTCGCCCGTTCGATGCCGACCTTGATGGCGTCTTCGAACGAGACGGGCGAAGCAGCGGTGATTTCGGTGACGCGTGCGACGGACATGACGCACCTCCACGTGGGATGCCCGCACCATAGCACACTGCATTGCAGGCCGGCGTGCCCTGAATGGCGCATCGGCAGTGGGCCAGAAGGTCCGGACCGCGCCGGTGGACGGTAGCGCACGCGGCTGCGAGACTGGCGACCGAACCGAAGGGGAGTAGCCCCGGCGCGCGTCATCGACATGCTCCCGCTGCGGCGGGCGGTGGCGCGGCCCGGCTGAAGGGCCGGGCGGGTGAGACTTTCGGCCAGCACACCATGCTGTGTGCCGGCCGAGGGTGCTCCCCGAAGCGGCCGGCACACGAGGAGCTTCGTGATGTCGGCGTTTTTCGTTTCGACGGTCCTGATTTTCGCTGCTGAGCTGGGCGATAAGTCGCAGCTCGTGGCGCTCTGGTTCGCGACGCGGTACCGGTGGTGGCTGGTGCTCGCAGGCGTGAGCACGGCGACGCTCGTGGTGCACCTGGGGTCGGTCGCAATCGGCCTGGCGTTCGATGAGCTGCTCCCGGAGCGGGTGGTGCTCACCGTGGTGGGCCTTTCGTTCTTCGGGTTCGCGCTCTGGAGCGTGCGCGGCGACCGGTTGGACGAGGAGCCGGGCGAGCCGCGGCTGGGCGCGCGGTTCGGCGCCTTCGGCGTGGTGACGGCGGCTTTCTTCCTCTCGGAGCTGGGGGATAAAACGATGCTGGCCACGGTTTCCCTCGCCGGGCGCGAATCGAGCGCCGTCGGGGTGTGGCTCGGCTCGACGTTGGGGATGGTGCTCGCCGATGCGGTGGCGATTGCGGCCGGTGTGCTGGCCGGCAAACGGCTGCCGCAACGGGCGATCGCCGTGGTCGCGGCGCTGCTCTTTGTCGCCTTCGGCAGTGCGGCGCTGTGGCAGGCGTGGCGGTAGCGGCTACCCGCGGCGGCGGATGGCGACCGCGGAGAGGGCGATGGAGCCCGCGGCGAAGAGGGCCATCGCGGCGAGCGAGGCGCCGAGGTGCGTGCCCGGGAGGTCGGTAACCGTGGCGCGGACGGCGTCGGCGGCGTAGCTGGGCGGCGCGAAGCGGGCCGTTTCGCGCAGGAGCGCCGGGAGCTGCTCGCGCGGCATCAGGACGGGCGCGAAGAAGAGGACGTAGAAGATGATGAGCTGCGTGGCCGCGTTGGTGACCTGCTGATGGGGCGAGTAGACGGCGAGGGCGATGCCGACCCCGGCGAGCGAGGCGATGCCGAGCACGATGACCGCGGGGAAGAGGGGGCTGAGCTGGAGGGCGATGCCGTAGTGCCAGGCGCCGAAGAGGAGGCAGAAGACGATGCCGGGGAGGGCCATGAGCCCGACCACGGTCACAAGGGCGAGGAGGTACGCCTCGCGGCTGATGGGCATGGCGAGGAAGTAGTCGAGCCGCCCTTCGTGCTTCGACTGAGCGAGAATCTGGGGGAGCATCACGAGGCCGATGGTCACCAGCCCCTGGGTGGCGGTCCCGGTGATGATGTAGAGGGCCGTCTGCTCGCGGATGTCGGGGATGAGGTAGCCGAAGCCGAGGACGAACCCGAGGGTGAACCCGGCCTGGATGACAGCGACCATGGGCACTTCGGCGCGCATGCTGCGCAGCTCCATGGAGACGAGGTCGCGGTACTGGCGGAGGAAGGCGGTCACGCGCGGGCTCCTGCGGGAAGAGGTGCGGAGCCGCCGGGCGCGGCCGGGGCCATGGCGGCAGCGTAGATGTCATCGAGGGTGGGCGGGCCGATGCGGAAGTCGAGGACGTCGCCGGCGGCCCGGAGCCGGGCGAGCCAGGCGGCGACGGCGGGCAGGTCGGCGGCATCGAAGAGGCAGGAGGAGGGGCCGTCCGGCGCCAGGGCGGGGTGCGGGGCAAGCGGCCGGGCGGCGGTGACCTCGAGGCGGAGCCGCTCGGTGACGAGGCCGCGCAGGGCGGCGGGCGAACCCTCGCGGATGATCCGGCCGGCGTTCATGATGGCGAGCCGGTCGATGACGCGCTCGGCTTCGGCGAGGTTATGGGTCACGAGGAGGATGGTCGCGCCCCCGCGGCCGAGCTCGGCGATGAGGTCCCAGAGCACCGCGCGCCGGAGGGGGTCGACGTCGTTGGTGGGCTCATCGAGGACGAGGAGGCGCGCGGGGGCCGCGACGGCTGCAGCGAAACCGGCCAGGCGGCGGACGCCGCCCGAGGCCGCGTGCATGGCGGTGTTCCGGAAGGGGCCGAGGTCGAGCCGCTCGACCAGGCGGGCAGCGGCAGCCCGCGCCTCGCGGGGCGGGACGCCCCTGAGGCGGGCCGCGAACTCGATCGTCTCGGCGACGGTGAGCGACTGGAGGTCGAAGCTGCCCTGGGGGAGGAAGCCGATGTTGCGGCGGGCGAAGCCGGGGTCGGCGACGATATCGACGCCGTCGAGGGTGATGCTGCCGGAGGTGGGCCTGGCCAGCCCGAGGAGCTGGCGGACGAGGGTGGTCTTGCCGGCGCCGTTCGGGCCGAGCAGGGCGAAGACTTCGCCCGGGAAGAGGTCGAGGCAGACGTGGTCGTTGGCGAGGGTGCCGTTCCGGTACCGCTTGACGAGGTCGCGGACGCTGAGGACCGGCGGCAGCGGGGTCACCTGGCGGACTCCGAGCGGGCGGCAGTGCGGGTGAGCAGGTCCTCGATGGCGTCGAGTGCGGCCGCGACGGCCTCCGGGTCGGCGCCCGCGCGGGCGGCGGCGGCGGTCGCGAGGCCGCGGAGGTCGAGGTCGCGGGCGATGTCGCGGAACGCCATGGCGGTGAGGAGGCCGGCGGACGCGCGGTCGACGAGTTCGTCGAAGGGCGGGACGGAGCCGCCGTGGCGGGCGGCTTCGATGAGGGTGCGGGCGAAGCCGAGGAGCAGGTCGAGCGGCCGGGGATCTTCTGCGGACATTCTTCACCTCCGTGTGGCAGATCTTAAGAATTACCTTGAGGAAGTCAAGAATAAATTTCGCTCATGAGGGCCGACGAGCCCGGCGAACGTTAGGCAGGGCTGGCGTAGGCTTCTCCCATGCCGGGGGCAGCGAGCCGGGGCAGATTCGGCGAGGTGGCGCGCTATTTCCTTCGCCTGGGGTGCATCGCCTTCGGCGGGCCGGCGGCGCACGTCGCCATCATGCGGCGCGAGCTGGTGGACGAACGGCGCTGGCTGAGCGACCGGGAGTTCCTCGACATGCTCGGGGTGACGAACCTCATCCCCGGCCCGAATTCAACGGAGATGACGATGCACCTCGGCTACCGGCGGGCGGGGCTGGCCGGGCTGTGGGCCGGGGGGCTGCTCTTTCTGCTGCCGGCGGTCGTCATCGTGACCGTGCTCGCCTGGGCGTATGTGCGCTACGGTTCGACGCCGGCGGGCGAAGGGGTGCTGCTGGGGGCGCAGCCGGTGGTGCTGGCGATCATCCTGCAGGCCGCCTGGGGGCTGACGGGCGCGGCCTTCCGCGGGCTGGAGTCGTTCGGGGTCGTCGTCGGCGTGCTGCTCCTGGCGCTGGCCGGCGTCAGCGAAGTCGTGCTCGTGCTGGGCGCCGGGGTGTTCACGGCGCTGCTCTGGTGGTTCATCCGGCTGCTGGCCCGGTCGAGCCGGCGGTCGCTGCCGGAGCTGCCGCGGGCGGGCCAGCACCCGTGGGCGCTGCCGCGTCCACGCCGCGGCCGGAGTGACCGCCAGCGTGCGTGGCTGCCGCTCGCGCCGGCGGGCCCGGCGGCTGTTTCCGCTGCGGCCGGCGCGGCGGGCGCGACCACGGCCGGCATCTTCCTCGGCTTCCTGAAGATCGGCGCGGTGCTCTACGGCAGCGGGTATGTGCTCGTGTCGTTCATGCGGGCCGAGTTCGTCGAAGGGCGCGGCTGGCTGACCGAGCGGCAGCTGCTGGATGCCATCGCGGCCGGGCAGGTGACGCCGGGCCCGCTCTTCAGCTCGGCAGCCTTCGCGGGCTACGTGATGGACGGGCTGCCGGGGGCGCTGGCGGCCTCGGCCGGGATCTTCCTGCCGTCGTTCCTGCTGGTGATGGCGGCCGCACCGCTCGTTCCGCGGCTGCGCTCCTGGCAGCCCGGCAACGCCTTCCTCGACGGGGTGAACGCGGCGGCCTGGGCGCTCATCCTGTTCGTGGGGGTCACCCTCGCTGGCGAGGTGCTCGACGGCTGGTTCACGTCGGTGCTGTTCGCGGCGGCGCTGGTGCTTGCCATCGGGACGCGGCTGAACACGGCGTGGCTTGTGCTCGGGGGCATCGCCTGCGGGCTGGCGTACACGGCAATCGGCTGAGCCGCCGGGCCGGGGTCAGCGCTCGTTGGCGCGCATCTTCCAGTAGTCGCTGAGGGCGGTGCGGATCACCTCGATGGCGCGTTCGCGGCCTTCGAAGGGGTCGACCACCACTTCCTTCTCTTCGAGCACCTTGTAGTCGATGAAGAACCGCTGGATCTCGGCGACGAGGTGCGGCGGCAGGTCTTCGAGCTTGCGGACGTGGCTGAAGGCGGGGTCGTGGGCGTGGACGCCGAGGATCTTTTCGTCGGCCTTGCCGCCGTCCCGCATGTGCATGACGCCGACGGGACGGACGTAGACGAGGGTCAGGGGGACGACCGGCTCCTGCCCAAGGACGAGGACATCGAGCGGGTCGCCGTCGTCGCAGAAGCTGCGGGGGATGAAGCCGTAGTTCGCCGGGTAGCGGACCGAGCTGGAGAGCACGCGGTCGAGCTTGAGGATGCCGCTCTTCTTTTCGAGCTCGTACTTGTTCTTGCTGCCGGCAGGAATTTCGATGACGACGGGGAGTTCGGTTTCGATCCGGTCGGGGTCGACGGCGATATCGTGCCAGGGGTGCATGGGCGCGCAGCTCGCAGTGGAGGGATGCCCCGAGTGTCGCACCGGGGGCTGCAGGGCGCGAGTGACGTGACAGGCACCGGTTGGAGCTGCGGGCGCGCCCGTCCACTGTGGCGGCATGACGACGATTGCTGACCTCCGCGCGCGCATGCGCATCGACCTGCAGGACCCCGACGGCGACCGGTGGAGCGACGCCGCGCTCGAACGGCACCTGCGCCGGGCCATTGCCGAACTCTCGCGGGCGGCCCCGCGGGAGGAGCGGGTGACGCTGGCGACATCGCCGGGGAGCCGGGAGCTGGACCTCTCGGGCATCGCCGGGCTGATCGGCGTTGACCGGGCGGAGTACCCGTCGGGCAGCGAGCCGCCGGCTTTCCGGCAGATCACGGTATACGGCGCGGTGCTCCGCCTGGAAGACGGGCCGCTGCCGGACGGCTCGCCGGCGCGGCTCTGGTGCCGGCTGGTGCACGAGGCCGACGCCAGCGGGTGCACGCTGCCGGCTGCGCTGGAGGACGTGGCGGTGCTGGGGGCGACGGCGTTTGCGGCGGCGGAGGCGGCGAGCGGCACGCTGGAGCAGCTGACGCTGAACCCGGGAACGGCGGCTGGCTACGCCTCGCTGGCGCGCGAGCGGGAGACGGCCTTCCGGCAGCTGCTGCGGGAGCTGGGCGGCCGGGGCCGGCTGCGGGCGGGGCGGGTGCGGGTGGAGGCGGCTGGCTAGCCCTTCCGCAGGTGGAGGAGCTCGCGCACGCCGAGGTCCTTCACTTCGTACACGCGGGTGGCGACCCCTTCGACGATGCCCGGGTCGTGGCTGGCGCAGAGGATGGTGCCGTCATACGCCTGGAGCGCCTCGAGCAGCTTCCGCCGGGTCGTCCGGTCGAGGTGGTTCGTCGGCTCGTCGAGGAGGAGCACGTTCGTGGGCTGGAGGAGGAACTTCGCCAGCGCCACCCGGCTCCGTTCGCCGCCGGAGAGCACCGCAATCGGCTTGAAGACGTCGTCGCCCTTGAAGAGGAACTGGCCGAGCACGGTCCGCAGGCGCACCTCCGGCTCGTGCGGCGCGACGGAGCGGACCTCTGCGAGCACGGTGCGGTCCATGGCGAGGGCCTCGTCCTGGTGCTGGTCGTAGTAGCCGAAGCGGGCGCGCTCGGCCCATTCGACGACCCCTTCGGTCGGGCGGATGAGCCCGGCGGCAATCTTCAGCAGGGTGCTCTTCCCGCTGCCGTTCGGCCCCACGAGCGCGACCTTCTGGCCCCGCTCGATGTGGAGGTTCACATCGACGAGGACGATGTGGTCGCCGTAGGCGTGGCTCACGTGCCTGAAGACGAGAACATCGCGCTCGGTGCGGCCGTGGGCGGCGATTTCGAAGTGGACCTCGGCATCCTTCTTCGGGCGCTCGATCCGCTCGATGCGGGCGAGCTGCTTTTCGCGTGATTGCACCTGGGCCGCCTTCGTGGCCTTTGCCCGGAACCGCTCGATGAACCGCTCCTGGCGGGCGATCTCCCGCTCCTGCCGGGCGGCGGCCTGGTCGAGCGCCTGGAGGCGGGCCGCCTTCTGCTTCTGGAAGGCGGTGTAGTTGCCGGTGTAGCTCTCGATGGTGCGGTCGCGGAGGTCGAGGATGCGCGTGGCGAAGCGGTCGAGAAACTCGGCGTCGTGGGTGACGACGAGGATGGCGGCGTTCCACTCCTTGAGCTCTTCGGCGAGCCAGTCGCGGGCGCGGGCATCGAGGTGGTTGGTCGGCTCATCGAGGAGGACGTTCTCCGGGCGGCGGACGAGGACTTTCGCGAGGGCGATGCGCATCTGCCAGCCGCCGGAGAACTCGCCGCAGCGCTTCTGCCAGTCGGCGGGTTCGAAGCCGAGGCCGTCGAGGACGCGGCCGATGCGGGCTTCGATGCGGTAGCCGTCGAGGGCGTCGAACTGTTCGAAGAGGCGGGCCTGCTCGTCGACGAGGGCATCGAGGTCGCCCTCGCCGGCTTCGATGGCGGCGGCGACGCGGGCGAGTTCGCGTTCGATGGCGGCGGCTTCGGGGAAGGCGCGCCAGAGCTCCTGGAGGAGGGTGTTGCCGTCGTCGAGGCCGGCTTCCTGGCGGAGGTAGCCGAGGTCGCCCCCGCGGTAGCCGGCGCGGCCGGCATCGGGCGCTTCGAGGCCGGCGATGAGGCGGAGGATGGTTGACTTGCCGGCGCCGTTCGGGCCGACGAGGCCGACGCGCTCGCCCTCGCTGACGACGAAGGAGACGTCACGGAGGATTTCGCGGCCTCCGAAGGCTTTGGAGACGGACTCGCAAAAGAGCATGGGGACAGGGCGAGGGTAGCAGAGGGAGCGGGGAGCGGGGAGCGGGGAGCGGGGAGCGGGGAACGGGGAGCGGGGAGCAGGGAACGGGGAGCGGGGAGCAGGGAACGGGGAGCGGGGAGCAGGGAACGGGGAGCGGGTGTGGCGGGTGCGTTCGTCCTGTCAAGCTCCAACCTCCAAGCTTCAAGCTCCAAGCTTCAAGCTCCAAGCTCCGGGCTCCAACCTTCCAACTCCTCCCTCCTCCCTCGGTGGGGAGGAAGGGAGGTGCGGGGCTCCCTCCTCCCTGGGGGCGGAACCGGGGCCGGGCGGGGCTCCCTCCTCCCTCCCGGGGGGCTATCATCCGCGGTGCAGCGCGGAGGTGACGTATGACTGGACGCCGGAGCTTCTGGGCCTGGGGGCTCGAAGCAGAGGAACCGACCAACGAGCAGCGGCAGCAGGCCGCAGCCCGGCTCTCGGCGCGGTACGGGGTGCCGGTCGAGGCGCCGCCGGTGCCCCGTATCGAGCAGGTGCAGCTCCGGCCGCCGCGCATCGCCCCGCCGGCGGCGCTGGCCGCCATCTGCACGACCGACACGCACGAGCGGGCCGCCCACCACTACGGCAAGAGCTTCCGCGACATCGTCCGGGCGTTCCGGTGCGAATTCCCGAACCCGCCCGACGTGGTCGCTTTCCCCCGGAGCGAGGCGGAGGTCGCGGCCGTGCTCGAGTGGTGCGCGGAGGCGAACGCGGCCGCGGTCCCCTACGGCGGCGGCTCGTCGGTGGTGGGCGGCGTCGAACCGCCGGCCGGCGACCGGCCGGTGGTGAGCATCGACCTGCGGGAGCTGAACCGCGTGCTGGAGGTGGACCCGGTGTCGCGGGCGGCGCGCATCCAGGCCGGCGTCCTCGGCCCGGCGCTGGAGGAGCAGCTCCGCCCCCACGGGCTGACGCTGCGGCACTTCCCCCAGAGCTTCGAGTGGTCGAGCCTCGGCGGCTGGATTGCGACCCGCTCGGGCGGGCACTACGCCACCAACCATACCCACATCGACGACTTCGTCGAATCGGTGCGGATGATCACGCCGCGGGGCCCGTGGGAGTCGCGGCGGCTGCCCGGCTCGGGTGCCGGGCCGACCCCCGACCGGCTGGTCATCGGCAGCGAGGGCACGCTCGGCATCATCACCGAGGCGTGGATGCGGCTGCAGGCCCGGCCGCGGTTCCGCGCCTCGGCGGGCATGCTGTTCGCCACCTGGGAAGCCGGGTACGAAGCCGCCCGGCGGGTCGTCCAGGCGAAGCTCTGGCCTGCGAACTGCCGGCTGCTCGACCCCGCCGAAGCCGAGGCCGCGGCGGGCGGCGACGGCCTGCACGCGCTGCTCATCCTCGCCTTCGAATCGGCGGAGGTGCCGCAGGGGCCGTTCCTGCAGGAGGCGGTGCGCATCATGCGGGAGTGCGGCGGGGAGGTCGATGCCGCCGGCATCCGCGTCTCCGACGGGAAGGACGACGGCGAGGTCGGGCGGCAGGGCGCCGTCGGCGCCTGGCGGAATGCGTTCATCCGGGCGCCGTACCAGCGGAACCTGACGGCCGGCACCGGCGTCGTGGGCGATACCTTCGAAACCGCGATTACGTGGGACCGCTGGCCCGAGTTCGACCGGCTCGTGCGCGAAAAGGTGGGCGCAGCGATCGCGGCCGCGGGCGGCGGGAGCCTGACCTGCCGGTTCACGCACGTCTACCCGGACGGGCCGGCGCCGTACTACACGTTCCAGGTGCTCGGCAAACCGGGCGGCGAGCTGGAGACCTGGGCTGCCATCAAACAGGCCGCGAGCGACGCCGTCATCGCCGGGGGCGGGACCATCACGCACCACCACGCCGTGGGGCGCGACCACATGCCCTGGTACCGCCAGCAGCGGCCGCCGCTCTTCGCCGAGGCGCTGCGCGCGGTGAAGGCGGCGCTCGACCCGCAGGGGCTGCTCAACCCCGGCATCCTGGTCGACTGAGCGGCGGGCGGCGCCGATTCGGCGGTGCTGTCTCGTTCGATGAGGAGCGCCTACGATCGGGGGCGATGAACGAACACGAGGCACGGCTCGCTGCGGCCCGCGAGGCGGCGCAGCAGCGCGAGATCGGGAGCTACGAGCGCCACATCTTCCTCTGCACCGGGCCGGATTGCTGCACGCCCGAGGAAGGGCAGCGCGCATGGGAACGGCTGAAGTCGCTGGCGGCGAAGGTGAACCGCACGCCCGGCGCGCCGAAGCTCTACCGGACAAAGGTCGGCTGCCTGCGCATCTGCGCGGCGGGGCCGACGGGCGTGGTCTACCCCGAGGGGACCTGGTACGCGTGCCTGACGCCGGAGAACCTGGAGCGGGTGGCGGCCGAGCACCTGGTCGGCGGGCGCGAGGTGGAGGAGCTGGTCATCGGGCGGAACCCGCTCGGGTGAGCCGGGGCCGCGGCCGATGCCGCGCGGCAGGCGCCCGGCGGTATACTCTCGGGGCTGCCCGCCCCGGGCATCCCTCCCCATGACCGAGGTCCGCACCGCCACGATACTCGTGAACCCCGCGGCCCGCGGGGTCGCGCGGCGGTTTGATGCTGCGCGGGCGGTCGGGCAGCTCGAGACGCGCGGCGTGGCGGTCCGGCTGGAGGTGCCCGGCTCGCCCGGGGAGGCGATCGCGGCGGCGCGGGCTGCGGCCGGGCGCGGCGACGACCTCTGCTTCGTGGTCGGCGGCGACGGCACGCTCCGGCTGGCGGCCGAAGGGCTCGCCGGGAGCGCGACCGCGCTGGCCGCCATCCCGGCCGGCACGGTGAACATCTGGGCGCGCGAGGCGGGCATCCCCCGGGAGGTGCCGGCCGCAATTGACGCCCACCTGGCCGGGCAGACGGCGGCAATGGACCTCGGCCGGGCCGACGGGCACGCCTTCCTGCTGATGGCCGGCATCGGCTGGGATGCCGAGATCGCCGCCGGGGTGAACCCGCGGCTGAAGCGCGCAGCGGGCGACATCGCCTACATCCTGAACGCGCTCGTCCACCTGCCGGCGCTGCGGACCCACCCGGCGCGCTGGCGGGCCGACGGCCGCGCCTTCCGCGAGCCGCTCGCCTGGATGGTCCTGGGGAACACGCGGCTGTACGGCGGCCGGGTCCACCTGACGCCCGGGGCGCGGGTCGACGACGGCCGGCTCGATATGGTCGCCTTCTGCCCGCACGGCCCTGGCGAAACGCTGGCGATGGCCGTCCGCGTGCTGGCGGGCCGGCGCGAGGGCCGGCACGTGGTCACCGGGCGGTACGCGGAGGTCGCGGTCGAGACCCCGGGGCTGCCGGTGCAGCTCGACGGTGACACCGTCGGCGCGACGCCGATGACCTTCCGGGTCGAGCCCGGCGCGCTGCGGGTGCGGGTGCCGGCGGGGCCGCTCCCTGCGCTCTGGGGCGGCAGCCCGGGCGGCGATGCGGCCCCTCACACTCCCCCGTTTTCGGGCAGGGGCGTAGGCTAGGCGGCATGAGCATCCGCGTGAAATGGTTCCCGACGCTGGTGAAGCGCACCCATTCGAAGCAGCCCGAGACGACGGTCGAGTGGCGCGAGGGGCTGACTCCGCTCGCAATCTTCACCGGCGAAGGCTTTTCGGAGGTTGACGCCGAGGCGGTGATGGTCATCGTGAACGACGCGCAGGCATCGATGACGACCGGCCTCCGTGACGGCGACCGGGTCGAGTTCCTCGTCAGCATCCAGGGCGGTTAGCCGCCGGCCGCTGCGCCGTCCGTGCCCTCGGGGGGCGCCACGGGAAGGAGGATGCGGAAGGTGCTGCCGCGGCCTTCCTCGCTCTCGGCGTCGAGCCAGCCGCCGTGGGCCCGGACGATGCTGAGCGAGGTCGAGAGGCCGAGGCCGGTCCCCTTGCCGATCCCTTTCGTCGTGAAGAAGGGGTCAAAGATCCTGCCGAGGATCTCGCGCGGGATGCCGGTGCCGGTATCAGCGACGGCAACCTCGTGGTAGAGACCGGGCAGGACACCCCGCCGCGCCCAGAGCGGGTCTTCGCCGATGCGGCGGGCGGTGCGCGTAATGCGGATGACGCCGCCTTCGGGCATGGCGTCGCGGGCGTTGAGGAGCAGGTTGAGGAGCACCTGCTGCAGGCTGCTGAACTCGCCGATGACCGTGTCGTCGCCGGGCTCGGAGCGGACGACAAGCTGGATGGCGGGCGTGAGGGTGCGGCGCACGAGGGCCGCGGTCTCGTCGAAGAGGCGGCCGAGGGAGACCCGCTCCCGGGCGGCGATGCCCGGCCGGCTGAACGAGAGGAGCTTCCGGACGAGGTCGGCCCCCCGCTGGCCGGCGAGCGAGGCGTCGTCGAGGTAGGCGCGGAGGGGGCTGTCGGCCGGGAGCTCCGTGCGGACGAGGTAGAGGTTGCCGAGGATGGTCGTCAGGAGGTTATTGAAGTCGTGGGCGATGCCGCCCGCGAGCACGCCGAGGCTCTCGAGCTTCTGGGCCTGGAGCAGCGCCAGCTCGGCCTTCCGCCGCTCGGCGGCGTCGCGGGCCGAGCCGATGATGCGCACGCAGCGGCCGGCTTCGTCGAAGATGGGGGTCAGGTGGGTGACCACCTCCAGCCGGTAGCCGGGCCGCTCGATGACGTTCTCGTACTCGATCGGGCCACCGGCGGCCTCGGCCTGGCGGTACCGCTCGATGGCGCGCTCCGCGGCTGCGGGCGGGAGGATCTCGTCGATGCGGCGGCCGACCAGCTCGCCGAGCGGGCGCTGCAGCATCTCGGCGGTGCGCTGGTTGGCGAGGCTGATCCGGTAGAGGCCCTCGCCCTCCTTCTCGGCGACCCAGATGGCGTCGCTCGTGCCTTCGACAACGGCGCGGTAGTTCGCCTCCGATTCGGCGAGGCGGCGCTCCTGTTCGCGCCGCCGGCTGAGGTCGCGCGACCAGCCGACGATCCGGCGGACGACGCCGTCGGGCCCCGGGACCGGGGTGAGCGTTGTCCCGACATCGAACGGGCGGCCGGCCCAGGTGCCGGCGAATTCGTACTCCACCGGCCTGCCGCTGGCGGCGGCCTGCCGGTAGTGCTCCTCCCGCTGGCGGGCGCCTTCGGGCGTCAGGTAGCCGGCAGCGGCCAGCTCGGCCGAGGTTTTCCCGAGGACGTCGGCCGGCTCGACGCCGGCCCCGCGGCAGTAGGCGCCGTTCACGAAGGCGAGGCGCCACTCGCCGGCGTCGTCGCGCTCGGCGATCCACATGGCGTCGCGGACCGATTCGACCACGACACGGTAGAGCGCCTCGACCTTCCGCTGCTCGGTGACATCGCGCACCCAGAGCTGGACCGCGGGCTCGCCACCGTAGACGGTCGGACCGGCGACGGTTTCGACGCGGATGACGGCGCCGTCGCAGCAGATGAACTCCTCTTCGGCCACCCCGACCGCTTCGCCGGCGGCGAGACGGCGCATCCGCTCGCGGACGAGGTCGTGGTACGCCGGGTGGACGAACTCCAGCACCGGGTGCCCGACGAGGTCGGAGGCGTCGCGGGCGTGCATCAGGCGCAGGGCTGCCGGGTTGGCGTAGACCACCACGCCCCGCTGGTGGATGGCGATGGCCTCGGGGTTCCCTTCGATGAGGCGGCGGAAGCGCTCCTCGCTCTCGCGGAGGGCGGCTTCGGCTGCGACCCGGCCGGTGATGTCGGTAACCGTGCCGATGTAGCCCACGCGCTGGCCGGCGGCGTCCTCCAGGGCGACCGCCTGGACGAGCACCCAGGCGACTTCGCCGCCGGGGCGAACGACCCGGTACTCCACGCGCAGGGGGCGGTCGGCTGCTATCGCCTGGCGGCTCGCCTCGATGACGCGCGGCCGGTCCTCGGGGTGGACGGCATCGAGGTGTCCGTAGCCGAGCGCCTGCTGAGGGGTCTGCCCGGTGAGCGCGCACCACCGACGGTTGACGCGGGTGCATGCGCCCTGCAGGTCGGCCTGGAAGAGGCCGTCCGGGAAGAGGTCGAGCGCGAACAGCGCATCGAGCCCGGCGTTGCCGGGATGCTCGTCGGTCATGACAGCGCGCCCTCCGCCAGCGCACTGCGTAGCGTAGCGTGATTCTCGCCAGCGCAGCTCGGGGAATTCCCTGAATTTTCCTGGTCAAAACCGGGATGACACTTCATCGCCGGCGGCGCGCACGCAGTTGCGGCCGGCGCGCTTCGCCTCGTAGAGGGCGAGGTCGGCCTCTTTGATCAGCCACTCGGGCGTCATCAGGGCATCGGCGCGGTAGGCCGAGACGCCGAAGGAGGCGGTGACGGGGATCTCCTGGCCTGCGGCCTCGATCGGCCGGGCGGCGAGGGCCGCGCGGACGCGCTCGGCGCTTTGGACGGCGCCCTCGAGCGGCGTCGACGGGAGGACGACGACGAACTCCTCGCCGCCGAAGCGGGCGAGGAGGTCAGCATCGCGGAGGTGGGCGCGCATCCGCTGGGCCACGCCGCGGAGCACTTCGTCGCCGACGAGGTGGCCGTAGGTGTCGTTGAGCTGCTTGAAGTGGTCGAGGTCGACGAGGAAGAGGCTGAGCGGGGTGCCGTAGCGGGCGGCGAGGCGGAAGTGCTCTTCGAGGAATTCGTGGAAGTGGCGGCGGTTCGCCACGCCGGTGAGGACGTCGGTGGAGGCCTGCTGGATGAGCTGCTCGCGCTCGGCCTGGAGGGCGGCGTTTTCGCGCTCCGACTCGATGGTCAGGCGAAGGAGCGCTTCGTTGGCGCGGGCGAGCACCTCCTCGGGTTCGAGGCTGCTGGACGGGATATCGAGGGTGGCGCCGAGGGCGGCCCCGCTGGCGAGCCCGTCGGCAACCAGCTCCTCGGCGGCCTCGGGCGGCAGGCCGAGCCGCTGGCAGGCGGTCCGGAGCTGGCCGAGCCGTTCGCCGGGGTGCTCGCCGAGGATGACATCGGCCCCGGCGCAGCCGGCGTGGACACACATCACGAGCTGGGCCGTTTCGAGCGGGGCCGCGTCGGGGTCGGCGGCGTGGCGGATGGCATCGACGAGGGCAGCCGGCAGGTTCCAGCGCTCGGCAAGGCTCGCCCCGACGCGGCTGTGGTCGACGCCGAACCGTTCGAACTCGCGGGCGCGGAGGAGGTCGACGTCGCGCCCGGCCTCGCTGGCGAGAGCGCGGTAGTCATCGCCGAGGGCGGATTCGAGCGCGATGACGCCGAGGAGGTGGAAGAGGCCGCCGAGGAACGCCTCGTCTGCGGTGCGGAGACCGGCGCGGACGGCGACGCCGCGCGCGACGACGCCGGCGTAGAGGCTCCGCTGCCAGAGCCAGGTGTGGTCGAAGCCGGCGCCCTGGCGGGCACGCAGGTCGGTGACGAGGGTGAAACCGAGGGCGAGCGTCTTGACGGTGCGCAGGCCGAGGATGAGGACGGCATCGCGCACGCGGGAGATGGAGCGCGGGCGGCCGTAGAAGCCGGAGTTGGCCATGCGGAGGACGCGGGCGGCGAGCGCGGGGTCGCGCTCGATCATGGCGCCGAGTTCGTCGAGGGAGACGTCGGGGCGCTGGACCAGCTCGATGACGCGGACCGCCACCGCGGGGATGGTGGGCAGCCGTTCGGACTGCATGATGCGCTCGAGCGGGGAGGGCGGCATGGCGGCGCGGGCTCCTGTCCGAAGCGTAGCGGAGCCGCGGGGGCTCCGACGTGGGTATCGGCACGCGGGCGGCCGCTCGCGAGGGATTTCCGGCCAAAAATCGGGAAGAGCCCGTAAGGGGGAAGCGGCCCGCTATACTGGGAGTCCCGGCTGGCAATACTCCTGGGGCAACGGGAGAGCGACGATGAAGTATGGCCAAAAATCGTTCGGTGTTCCGCTGTTCAGTGTCCACGTGAACGCCCTGGTCGACGCGTGGGGCAACTGCACGCCGGCCGTCCGCGTGCGGTGGTTTTGACGGAGAGAGTTGGATGTGGGACCTCCGCCGATGGCTCACGCCTCTGCCCCCGACGCCAGGGCAACTGGCCCGGTTTGGGACTGCCGTCTTTTTCGCCTACGTCCTCCTTCTCACCGGCATGGACGGCATCGACAGGCTCTTTGGCGGCGACGGCTGGTTCACCGCCCCCGCGGGTGACGATGCCTCGCTCTTCGCCAATTTGGCGGCGCGGCTCGCCATCGCGGGCCTCACGGTCCTGAGCGGAACGCTCCTGGGCTGGCTCATCGGCTTCCTCCTCCTGCTCGCTCGAAAGCTCGAGGCGGAGCTCCTCAAGCGGGCCTGAGCCCCGCTTCGGCCGGGCGGACCCCGGGCCGGGGCCCGCGCGGCCGTTGCGCGCCCGGCGGTGCTGCCGCAGGCTCCCGGTACAACCACCTCGACAGGAGCCTCCCCTGTATGGCCAGCGTCGAACCGCCCCCCGGGGCCCTCACCGGCAATCGCCGCCACCGCCGCATCGCCTACCGGTGCGCGTTCACCGAGCCGCTCGCCCACACCGGCGCGCCCTACCTCGTGGAGGGCATCTACCGGGACCCGGAGGGCGAGCGGATCGGTCCCGTCTTCACCAACGAGGACCCGCCGGAGGAGTTCCTCGTCCTCCCCGATGAGGAGATCCCCCTCGTCCACGTGGAGGCGGCCCTCGATGCCGACCACCGCGTCGCGAGCGACGAGCAGGTCGTCGGGCTGCTGTTCGACCCGCAGGAGCAGGTGCCCCCGGGCGTCGAAGAGAACGGCGAGCGGTGGGACAACGGCGAGCTGGTGGTCTACACGTTCGAATCCGACGACGAGGCGCTCGAGGCGCAGTACTGAGCCGTGAGCGCGCTACCAGGCGGCGATGACCACGGCATCGGCCGGGTGATGGTGGTCGCCGGTTTCGACGAGGACGCGCCGGCCGGGCGTCAGCTCGGCGGCGGGGAGGGCGCGGCTCACGGCGACCCCGGCCACGAGCGCGGTCGGCGAGCCGTCGAGGCGGAGGGCGGCCGTCCAGGTGGCGGCATCGAAGGCGAGCAGGCGGCCGCGGCGGAGGGCCATCACCCCGCCTCCCCGAGCGCGAGCCGGCTCTCGAACGCGAGCCCGGCGCGGTAGCTGATGTCGATGCCGAGGACGCGGTACGCTGCGGGCGCCGGGCCGGCGAGCGGGTGGGCGCAGGTCACGACGTCGTACAGCTGCAGCCCGGCGTGGAACGGGATGCGCGCCCGCGCGAGGACCGGGCCGCGGCGCAGCCGGGCGAGCAGCCGCTCCGCGAAGGCGGCGGCCAGCGGATCGCTCGCCGCTCCGAGTTCGCGGCGGAGGATGAGCGCGGGGCCGTCGCGGAGGAGGTCGGCGCCGCGGTACGCCTCGGCGACGCGGCCGTCGCCCTGGACCCGGACCCAGGCGGGGAGCGCCCGGGCCGCCGGTTCGAACGCGAGGAGGGGGTGGCCGCCCTCGCCGAGGAGCGCCGCCGGCGGGTCGCCGGGGGAGAGGCCGCAGATTTCGAGGCCGGATTCCGCGCGGAAGGCGTCGGACGTCGGTTCGAGCAGGCGGAGCGCGGCCGCGAGCGCCGGTTCGCCGGCCTGGATGACGAAGGCGGCCGTTTCGGTCGTCCAGGCACCGGAGGGCGGGAGGTCGGCCGCGGCCGTGACGGGCAGCCCGGCGCGTGCCGCCAGCCAGGCGACCGCCTCGCCGCGGGTGGCGCCGGCCGGCGCGGCCCAGCTCGCCGGGGCGCGGTAGGCCGCGAGCCGCTCCCAGGGGCCGTCCACCCCGAGGCGGACCGACTGCACGCCGCCCGCGCGGCGGCGGACGGCGCGGGCAACCGTCCCGCGGAGGACGAGGCCGTACTCGGGCGCGCCGCCGGGGCCGGAGCGGTAGCCGAAGCTGACTTCCACACCTGCGCCCGGCCCGAGGAGCGGCTCCGCCCCGGCACGGCCATCGCGGTCGTCGAGGTCGAGCTCCCCGGCCGAGGCCGCCGGGCCGAGCGTCCAGCGGAGGGCGCGCAGCCGGTCAGAGACGTCGAGCAGATCGCCGAGCGGGGCTGCCCTGCGGGAGGTCGGCGAGGCAGCGACCAGCTGCGCGGCGTCGGCGGCGAGGGCGAGGCCGAACGGCGCCCCGCCGGCCAGCGGCACAGGCTCCGACCAGGGCGCCAGCGCCGCGGTCACCGCCTGGGCGACCATGACGCGGGTCTCCGCCACCGGCCCGGTCCGCACCTCGCGGAAGGCGGCAACCGGGAGGTTAGCGGCGGCCGCGCCGGGCCGGTCGAAGGCAACGCCGCCGAGGGCGTCGGCGCGGGCGATGACCGCGGGGCCGAACCAGGCGTTGGCGGGCAGGGTGCCGTCGCCCATCACGTGGGCAGCGGCGAGGGCGTCGCCGGAACCGGGCGCGGTGCCGGTCACGATGAGGTGGTAGTCGTTCGGGATGTGGACCGCGGCGAGGCCAGTAATCGTGCTCCAGGCCGCGGAGGCGGTCCAGGCGGTGCCGGAAGCGGCCCAGGTGCCGGCCGTCCGGCGGAGCCGCTTCACCGGCGGGGCCGTGCCGACGGTGTAAAAGGCGCAGAGGTTGCCGTTCGACTGGCGGCCGGCGAGGGCGAGCGCACCGATGGCGCCGCTTTCGGTCACGCGGGTGACGGGCGCCGACCAGGTGAGGCCGTCATCGAACGAGCTGAGCGTGCGCAGCGCCGCGCCGTCGGCGAAGGCGATGACGGCTTCCCCGGGGACAGCCGCGAGGGCGACCGGCGCGCCAGCGGGCAGCGCGGCGAGCGGCGCCGACCACGCGCCCCAGGCGCGCCGGACCCGGAGGGCGCCGCCGTCGTTCACGGCCTGGAGGGGCGTGCCGGCCGCGGAGAGAGCCAGGGCGTGGGGCGCCTCTGTGCCGGGCATGGCAATGGGCGGTCCGAAGGCGAGGAGGGCGATGGCGGCGCGCCGCCGGGAAAGGATGACGCGGAGCGCCGGCCGGCGGCGGGCGCCGGACTGGTGGGCGAGGAGCGATGGCGGAAGGGTGCGCATGCCGCCACGCTGGCAGGGCCGTGCGGCAGCGCCAACCGGGGGCCGTCACCCCCGGGCGGCCAGGCGCCTCAGGTGCGGGATGCCGCGGCCGAGCGGGCCGTTTCGAGCCCTTCGTCGGCGCTCTTCGGCGCAGGGAGCAGGAGGAGGTAGGCCGACCCGAGGAGCCCGGCCATGATCGAGGCGGCAAGAATGCCGATCTTCGCCTCGTCGAGGTGGGCCGGGTTGTCGAAGCTGAGGCCGGCGATGAAGAGTGCAACCGTGAAGCCGACGCCGCCGATCATGCCGGCGCCGAGGACCTGGCGGAAGTTCGTATTGGCCGGGAGCTGGGCAAGCCCGAGCCGGACGCAAATCCAGCTCGTGAGGAAGATGCCGATCGGCTTGCCGAAGACGAGGCCGAAGGCCACCCCGAGGGTGACCGGGCTCGAGAACGCCGTCCGGAGCATCTCGCCGGAGACGGCCACGCCCGCGTTCGCCAGGGAGAAGATGGGAACGATGAGGTAGGCCGTCCAGGGGGCGAGCCGGTGCTCCAGCCGGTCGAGCGGGCTCTCCATCCCGCTCACGAGGTCCTCCATCTGGGCGAGGGCCTCCTGCATCCGGTCGTGGTCGCCGTCGGCGCGGGCGAGGGCGTACTCGGCCTGGAGGCGTTCCATCGTCGCGTCGTAGTCCGCGCTGCTGTAGTAGGGGCGCGAGGGCGTGAGCATGGCGAGGATGACGCCAGCGATCGTGGCGTGGATGCCGGACTTCAGCATCGCGGCCCAGAAGAGCACGCCGAGGAAGACGTACGGCCCGATGGCGCGCACACCCCCGCGGTTGATGACGAGGATGATGAGCAGGACGAGCAGTGCCCAGCCAATCGCCTCAAGCGAGAGGGATTCGGTGTAGAAGACGGCGATGACGATGATGCCGCCGAGGTCGTCGGCGACGGCAAGGGCGAGGAGGAAGACCTTGAGCGGTGTCGGCACCCGCTTGCCGAGGAGGGTGAGGACACCGACGGCGAAGGCGATGTCGGTCGCCATCGGGATGCCCCAGCCGTGCGACGTCTCCCTGCCGGCGTTGAAGGCGGTGTAGATGAGGGCCGGGCCGAGCATGCCGCCGAGGGCTGCCGCCACGGGGAGGATGGCGCGCCGCGGGCTCGAGAGTTCCCCGGAGACCAGCTCACGCTTGATTTCGAGGCCGACGACGAAGAAGAAGAGCACCATCAGGCCGTCGTTGACGGCGTGCCCGAGGTGCTGCTCGATTTTGAACAGGTGGAGGTCGAGGGCGAGCTCCGTCTCCCAGAGGCTGTAGTAGCTGTGGTCCCAGGGCGAGTTCACCCAAATGAGGGCGATGATGGCGCCGATGAGGAGGACGATGCCGCCCGAGGCTTCGATGGCGGCGAACCGCTGGGCCGGCTGCACGAAACGCCGGACAACGAAGCGGCGGCCGTGGCCGCCGATCAGCTCGTCGATTGCTCGTAACACGTCGGATGTAGCCTAGGGCGTTCGAAGCTGCAGTCAACGGGGGCCGCGGCCGTCCCCCTGCAGCTTCCGCGTGCCCGCGGCGGGCCGTACCATCGCCCCCCATGGGGCCGCGCATCCTCATCCTCGCCCGGGGGTACCTCGGCAGCCACATGTCCGCGCCGGGCATCCGCGCCACGGCCCAGGCCCGCGTCCTGGCCGAGCACGTGCCGGGCGCGCGGGTCACGCTCGCCGGGCCGAACGAGGACTACGAGCAGCCGGCCGACGGGGCCTACCGGGTGACCCGCTGGAGCGCCCGCAACCTCCTCCAGCTCACGGCGGCGCACGACGTGGTCATCAGCTCGATGCTGCCGCCGCATATCGCCATCTTCTACCCGTGGAAGCGGTACGTGGTGGACCTCTTTTCGCAGTACGCGATGGAGTGGATGGAGGTGGGAATGCAGCACTACGAGGGGCGCCACCGCGACGCCTGGGCCGAGCGCACGCGGGCCGTGCTCGGGATGCAGCTGACGCTCGCCGACTTCATCCTCACCTGCAACGAACGCCAGCGCGACAGCTACATCGGGATGATGACCTCGCTCGGGCTGATCTCGCCGCGGGTCTACGAGGCCGACCCCACCCTGCGCCGCTACATCGACTCCGCGCCGCACGGCATCCGGCCCGAGCCGCCCATCCCGGGGGAGCGGGTGCTCCGCGGGGTGCGGCCCGGCTTCGGCGAGCACGACCGGATCATCCTCTGGAACGGCGGCATCATCCAGTGGTACGACCCGGCGACGCTCATCGAAGCGCTCCGACTGTTGAACCGCGACGACGTGAAGCTGCTCTTCCTCGGCGCCTCCTACCCGGGCATCCGCGAACTCGGCAAGGGCGTCCGCTTCCAGGATGCGAAGGCGATCGCCGCCCGCAACGGCCAGCTGAACCGGACCATCTTCTTCGAGGAGGGCTGGGTCTCCCACGAGGAGGCGAAGCAGTACGTGCTCGAGGCCGATATCTCGGTCTGCACCTACTTCGACAACATGGAGACCCGCTACAGCCATCGCACCCGGTTCGTCGACCTGATCTGGGGCGAGCTGCCGTTCATCTGCACCCACGGCGACGTGCTGGCTGAGGAGGTGGCGCAGGAGGGCTGGGGGCTCGTCGTGCCCGAAGGGGATGCGCCGGCGCTCGCGCAGGCCATCGCGAAGCTGCTCGACGACCGCGAGTTCTATACCCGCTGCAGGGCGAACCTCGCCGCCGCCCGGCCGCGCCTCCAGTGGAGCGCAACGATGAAGCCGCTCATCCGCTTCTGCATGGAAACCGGCGAGCCGGTCTCGCCGAAGTGGGAGCGGCTGCCCGGGCTGGCTCAGCGGCTGACCGCCTACACCGCGCGGCGCGCCGTCTTCAACTTCTTCGACCGGAAGCTGAAACAGCGCTCGGAGCGGCTCGAGGCAGCGGAGAAGAAAGAGCGGCTCCGGCAGGAGCGGCTGGCGCGCTTCGCCGGCGGGGGGAGCGTGAAGTGAAGATCCTCGTCCTTTCGCGGGCAGCGGTCGGGCCGCGGATGGCCTCGCCGGGCGTGCGGGCCTACCAGCTTGCGGGGGCGCTCAGCCGGGCCCTGCCGGAGGCGGAGATTACCCTCGCCATCCCCGGCGACCGCGGGGAGGTCGCCCCGCCGGGCCGGACGGTCCGCATCCAGCCCTACGCCACGAACGCCGACGCCGTCTTCCTCGCAGGCCAGCACGACGTGGCGATTTCGCGGAACTTCCCGCCGCAGTTCATCCGGCTGATGGGCAAGACCCGGCTCGCGCTCGATGGGTTCACGCCGCTCTTCATCGAGTGGATGGAGCTCTCGGAGCGGGACATCCTGCCGAAGTGGCGGCGGACGTGGATGGCCTCGAACCGCTGGTACCTGAACATGCAGCTCACGATGGCGGACTTCATCTTCTGCGCCGACGACCGCCAGCGGGACCTCTGGATCGGCATGATGATGGCGCTCGACCTCGTACCGCCCTCGGTCTACGCGCGCGACCCCTCGCTCCGGCAGTACATCGACGTGGTGCCCTACGGGGTGCCGTCGCAGCCGCTGCGCCCGAAGGGGCCGGTGCTCAAGGGGGTGGTGCCCGGCATCGAGCCGGGCGACCGGGTGCTGCTCTGGAACGGCGGCATCACCGAGTGGAACGACACCGGGACGCTTCTCCGCGCGATGGCCCTGCTCGCCGCGCGCCGGCCGGAGGTGAAGCTCGTCTTCATGGGCGTGAACCACCCCGATTTCGCCTTCGGGCCGAACGCCGGGGTCACGCGGCAGACGATCGAACTGGCGGAGGAGCTGGGGCTGCGCGGCAGGACGGTGTTCTTCCTCGAAGGCTGGGTGCCCTACGCCGAAATCGACAGCTACCTCGCGGAAGCCGACGCCAGCGTCTGCCTCGGCTACGAAAATCTCGAGGCCCGCTTCGCCTTCCGCACGCGGTACGTCGACCTCTTCCGGGCGCGGGTGCCGCTCCTCTGCACCCGCGGCGATGTGCTGGCCGAGCGGGTGGAGCGCGAGCCGCTCGGCCTCACCGTGGCGGAGCGCGACGTGGAGGCCGTCGCTGCGGGAATCGAGCGGCTGCTTGATGACGAGCCCTTCCGGGAGCGGTGCCGCGAGAACCTTGGGCGCGTCGCCGCCGAGCTCTCGTGGGATGCGGCCGTTCGGCCGCTGGTCGACTTCTGCCTGCGGGACAGGAGCGTGGCGCTCCCGGCGCGGCAGCGGCAGCTCCGGGCGCTGGTGCGCGGGGGCATGTACGTCGGCCTGAAGAAGGCCTGTAAGAGCCCGCCGCTCCACCTGTAGCGGGGGCGCGGGCCGGGTTCGCCAACGCAAACAAATGGGGGAGCGGCCGCAGCCGCTCCCCCTGGAGCACCCGGTGCCCGGTCCGGGGGCTCAGCCCTGGGCGAGGCGGAACCGGCTGGCAGCCTCGGCGAGCGCCTTCGCGAACTCGCGCATCTGGCTCGCGGTTGCCGCCAGCTCCTCCGACTGCGCGGAGAGCTCTTCAGTGGAGGCCGAGACCTGCTCGGCCGAGGCGGAGGTCTGCTCGGAGGTCACCGAGACCTGGGAGATGACCATCGCGACCCGCTCGGTGCCGGAGGCCATCTCGGCGGCGCCGGCGGCCGAATCGCGGCTCACCTGGGCGATCGCCTCCGTCGCTTCGACGATGCGGCCCGCGCCCCGGGCGAGCTCCTGCACCTCGGCGGCCACCTCCTTCATCCGGTCGGCGGCCGACTGCACGGCGCCGATGATCGCCTCGAGCGACTGCCCGGCGTGCTGGGTGATCTCCCGGCCGCTGGTGACATCGCGGACGCCCTCAGCCATGGCGGCCACGGCCTCGCGGGTTCCGGCCTGCACCCGCGCGATGAGGTCGGCGATTTCGCGGGTGCTCGCCTTGGAGCGCTCGGCGAGGCCGCGGACGTTCTCAGCGACGACGGCGAAGCCGCGGCCCTGCTCGCCGGCGCGGGCGGCCTCGATCGCGGCGTTGAGGGCGAGCAGGTTCGTCTGGCTGGCGATCTCGTCGATCACCTTCACGATGTCGCCGATCTGCTGGCCGAGCCGGCCGAGCTCGTCCACCCGCTCCGAGGCGCGGCCGACGGCAGCGGCGATCGACTCCATCGCTGCCACGGCCTGGCCGACGGCCTGCTTGCCCTGGAGGGCGGCCTCGCGCGTCTCCTCGGCGGCCTTCGCCACATCGAGCGAAACTTCGGAGGCGTGGCTGATCCGCTGGCCCATCGCCTCGGCCTCGCGCTGGCCGGCAGCGGCCGACTCGGCGCTCGACTGTGCGCTGGCGCTGAGCTGCTGCGAGCCGGCGGCGAGCTGGGTCACCTCGTGGGTGCTGTCCTGGGCGAGGGTGTTCAGGGTGACCGTCGAGGTCGTCACCTCGTTGATCGCCTGGGCGATCTGGCCCGTGGCGGCGGCCATCTGGTTCGACGATTCCTCGAGCTGGGCCGAGGCCGCGAAGATCGCCTGGGCGTTCTCCTGCACCGTGCCGACCAGCGCGGACAGGCTTTCCACCATTTCGCGCAGGGCGCGGCCGAGGGCATCCTGCGGCCCGCGCGGCTGCACCCGCACATCGAGGTTGCCGTCGGCGACCTCCTTCGCGACGCCGACCATCTCGCGCAGGTAGGCCGTCATGTTCTCGAACGAGCGGGCCATCCGCCCGAGTTCGTCCTTCGACTGGATATCGACCGCAACCTCGACGTCGCCCTGCGCGATCCGGTCGGCGGCGTCGGCGGCCT